>NZ_SMJX01000141.1 GCF_004348535.1 Actinomadura sp. KC216 | reverse complement strand
GGCGTAGCTCTCCCCCGCGACGTCGAACAGCGTCTCGCCCGCCGAGTCGGTGATCTCCGCGACCAGCAGCGGCTGCCCGGCGCCGATATGCTCGGCGGCGACGCGGGCGTCCTCGGGGTTGCCGAGCCGCATGAAACCGACTGCGGCGTGCCCGCGGCGTCCGAGGCGCTCGCGGACGTGGCCCGGGATCGACCGGTACATCAGCACGAGCCCGGTTCCGGTGGCCTCGCAGGCGTCGATGAGCCGGTCCAGGACGTCCCCGCGCAGCTTCTCGGCGCCGCACAGGAACAGCGTGTGGTCCCAGCGGCCGCCGGGCGGGGCCTCCCTGATCCGGTGGGTGAGCGCGGTGGTCACGTATGTTCCGAGGATCCGGTTGGTGAGGACGCCCGCGCGCCTGTCCATCGAGACCACGTGCAGGCGGGACGGCGGCAGCCGCACCGGCTCGGTGGCGAGCTTGTCCAGTTTCCGGAGCTGCGCCTCCAGGGCCCAGGCGCGGCGGACGACGATGCGGTCGGTGGCGTCGCGGCCGAAGAGCGTCGCGATCCGCTCCAGCTGATCGTCGTTGAGCAGGCCCTTGCGGAGGTCGTCGCGCGGGTCGCCGACCTGGGCCAGGACGCGCAGCGCCGCGGTGATCCGCGGGATCGTCGCGTCCGGGCCGAGGACGTCGATGATCCGCTCCAGGATCGAGTTGTCGAACGACAGGTCGCGAGTGCCGCCCTCCTCCTCGCCCGCGCTGACCACCAGCGACAGCACGTCGGCGAGCGCCTCGGGGCCCAGGCCGCGCGTGACGTCCAGGCGCGGGAGGTCGTTGGGCAGGACCCACACGAGGGGGTCGTCGCCGCGGTCGGCGGCCAGGCGGAGCAGGTCGTGCGCGACGGCGCCCTCGGACAGGTCGATGACGGTGAGCCGGGCCCCGACCGCCAGCCGCGCCGCGCCCATCGTCGTGACGGCCGCGGACCAGCCGGCGAGCGTCCCGCCGACGACGTCCACCCGGTCGACGCCGGGCGGGACGGCGACCGGATACCACTCGCGCTGCCCCTCGTATGCCGACCTGCGGCGCTCCCAGTCGGAGCGGGCCTTCGCGTACTCCTTCTCGGCCGCGTCCATCTCCCGCTCGCGGATGTCCCGCGCGCGCTCTGCGATGTCGCGCTCGTGCGCGATCCGCTCGCGGACGCTTTGCTCGTCCCGCCAGAGGGCGCCGCCGGTGATGCCCAGCACGATCGCGAAGGCCAGCAGCGCGACGCCGACGAACGCCCACGGGATGACGCCCGCGATGCCGCACAGCAGGAACAGGACGACGCAGGCGAGGGCCCCGCCGAACACGATGCGCAGCGGGCTCGCCGCCATGTGCTCGCCCGGCTGCCGCGCCGGAGCCGCCGGCGGCGGCTGTTCGGGCCGCTCGGGGCGCCCGGGAGGCGGCCCCGGATCGGGGTGCACCTGCGCGTAACGCCAGCCCACGTAGACGCGGTCGGGCTGTGTCAGCCGCGCCATCGCGGACCCGCTCGCCATGTCCGTCACGTCGAGAGACCCCTGGAGTCGCGGGAATGTATGGAACGCCGGGGGTGGCCGGGTGGTTTCCTACATCGGTCTACACAGCACAGGGTAAAGAGCTTGCGGCATCCCCGCGTCTCATTCAATGGAACAGGCCGCCAGATCCCCGACTCTCCTCGTCAATTCGGTCACCAGGCCAACCTGCAGGAAAGATCGGACACCCCTCTCCGGACATCGTGACCACATCCGGCCACGGCGGTCAACCGCCCTCAGCCGCCGGACGGTCCCTCCCCTGGCAGGAAGTCCTCCAGCTCCATCATCGGATGCGGGTACTTCCACTCGACGCCGTCGAACGGCACGTACATGCCCTCCGGCTGGCCGGCCAGGAAGTAGTTCCCATCCCATTCGTTCGGGACGGTCACCGGCGCGTCCGCGGGGAAGTTCGCGCCGAGCGGTTCGTACTTCACGCCGACGCCGAACATCGCGTAGACGGCGGCGTCGACGAAGTTGAGATACCTGATGTCGCCGCGCAGGTGCGTGCCCTGGATGGCCATGCCGTGCACCCGTTCGCGGACGAAGTACAGCGCGCTCACGTCCCGGATGACCTGGTCGAAGCTGTGCGCACCGTCATGGTGGACCAGCGCCCGGGTCTGCGCCTCGGTGGCCAGCACGCGGGCCGCGTAGGTCGGCAGGTCCCCGTGGAACATGCGGATCCGGGTCATGGCGCGCGGGAAGGCGCGGCGCAGCCGTTCGTAGGTGAACTGCAGGTACGCGTCGTTGACGTCGACGAGGTCGAGTTCCAGGCCCATGGGCTCGACGCAGCCGGCCAAGACGGCCGCCGAGCCGCCCATGAAGACGCCCACATCAACCAGCCTGGACAGTTCGCCGTGGCAGCGTTCGACGCGGCCGAAGAGGTCGAAGTAGTGGTAGGCGCTGCACTGGTCCTCGTAGGCGATGCCCACGCTCTGGATCCGGGCGGCCATGCGGTCGAAGACCGCGTTCTTGCCGGCGAAGATGTCGAGCTCGGCATGGTGCCCGCCCTGAATCGGGATCTTCAGGGCCTCGTGTGGGTGCTCGGCGTCGGCCAGGCCAGGATCAGGCTCGAGGAAGGTCCCCCAGGTGTTCTGATGGATCGCCACGGTCGAGACGTAGTCCGTCATTTCCAGATACCTCCTTCTGGGGTCCCGCGTCCCCGGTGGCCGGGGTGGCGGTGGCAAGCCAGGTCATCGCGCCCAGCGCGGCCAGTCCGGCCGCCGCAACCCCCAGCGCCGTGACGGGCCCGTACCTCGGCAGCCAATCGCCGGTCAGCGGGTTCACGGCCGGGATCTTGGCGTACAGGCCGTGCTGATACCTGATCATCGTGTAGGCCAGCGCGATCAGATGCGCGGGCAGGATCGCGGTCGCCAGCCAGCCGGTGACCGAGCGGGCGATTCGCCGATCGAGCAGGTCGCGTTCGCCGACGATGTGCGCGGCGAGCACCGCGGCGCCGACCGCGCTCGGCAGGATGTAGCGGCCCTGCGCCATCATCCCGTCCTTCTCCGCGCCGATGACGTCCATCCAGAGCGGTAGCGCGAACGCACCCGCCAGCACCAGCGCGAGACGGGCCCGGTCGACCCGGTTTCCGGACGCCAGCGCGGCGATGACCAGGAAGCCCGTCGCGCCGAACCAGACCGCGTAGTAGGCGTCGGGCATCTCGACGTCCACCCAGCCGAACAGGCCGACCATGGACTTCAGGTAGAAGGACGTCCGCTCGACGATGACCACCCGCAGCGCGTCGCCGGGGCCGAGCCCCGCTCCACCGGGAACCGGGATCAGCTCGGTGGCCTTCATCGCAAGCGTCCAGATCGCCGAGCCCAGACAGGCCAGCGTCATGACCGCTCCCGTGATCCAGGAGCCCCGGTTGCGCACCAGCTCGCCGAGGCGGGCGCGTCCGGCCGTCCCGACCAGGATCAGCAGGGCGATCGCGACGGTCATCGGGCCGTCCGGGCGGCTCCATGCCACCGTCACGGCCGAGACTCCGGCCAGTATCAGGAGCCGCCGATCGGGCGGGGCCTTGCCGAGCACGAGCGGGATCAGCGCCGTCCACATCGCGATCGCCGCCGTGACCTCCAGCCCGTTGGCGTTGATCACACCCGCGAGGTGCATCGCCATCGGCGTCGCGGCGACCAGGAGCCCGGCGAGCAGGAAGGGCCGCCGGGACCACGCCAGCACGCTGTAGACGGCGGCGGCCAGGAAGGCGGCCGACAGCGCGGCGCTGACCAGCCGAGCGGCCAGCAGCCCGCCTTCACCGGGCCACCACTTCAGCGGCCAGCCGACGATGGCGTAATAGGTGGGCTGGTAGCGCCCGGCGCCGGCCGTGAACTGCTCCACGGGGGTGTGCGGCGGCTTGGCGGGCACGTTCTCGCAGCTTGCGGGCTGCTGCGGTTTCCACGCGAAGCACGGCGGCGACGGGTGGGCGACACCGCCCGGGATGGTCTGGTGCGACCCGGGCATCGGCCGCGGGATGCCGACCACGGGGAGGTATTCCGGGGGCGCGGCGAAGTCCCCGCCGACGACGCCGGCGGCGCGGGTGATGTGCGATTGCTCGTCCGGTCCGCCGTCCCAGGGCAGGGCGATGGCCCAGCCGGCACCGAGAGCGAAGAAGCCCGCGAACGCCAGGGCCACGATCAGGCGGAGCCGCTTCGTGGAGACGGCGGGGTTCATCGCGGCCGGCCGGGGTTCCTGCGGAGGTGTGCGGAGAGCGCCCGTCCCAGGTGCGACACGGCCTCTCCCAATTCCGGACCCGGAGGGGGCGGCGGGGCGGAGGCGTCCCTCACCCGCTGCAGGTCCCGCCGTGCCGCGGCATGCTCGGCCTTGGCGCGGTCGAGCTCGGACCGCAGGGCCGCGATCTCCCGCTGCTGGGCGGTGGCGATCTCGGCCAGGCGGTCCGCGTCGTCCGTCCGGGCCGCCGCTTCGTACTGCAGCTGGAGGACGCGGGTATAGAGGGCGATCCGGTTGTTCTCCAGGGCCGCGAGAAGGGCCGAGGACGTGAGGGGACGCAGCGCCTCGAAGATCGCCTCCGCACCGGGAGCGGACGCCTTCATCAGGAGGCCGAACCCGAACACCGCGGGGACGATCGCGAGCCGCCAGTCGCCCCCGGCCTCGTCCAGCGTGTCCTCGACGGCCGTGAGGACGCCGTTGCGCGGCCCGCCGGCCTCCACCGCGGCCGTGAACACGCCGTCGCCCACGAACCCGGCGGGGGTGAGCTCGTCGTGCCAGACCGTCGGTCCGTCCGCCGCGGCGGGGTGCACGTCCTCGTGCGGGAGAGGGGACGGCTGGTAGTAGAAGTCACGGCGCCCGCACGGCCACAGCACGTCGTGCAGGACGACGACCGCGTCGGGCGCGTTCTCCATGATCCACGCGAGTTCCGCGCGGACGACCGCGTAGTTGTGGTCGCCGTCCAGGACGTACAGGTCGGCGACCGGAAGGTCGCCGAGCACCGCCGGGGACAGGCCCTCGACCAGGTTCAGCCTCGGGTCGTCGGCGAGGACGGCGCACAGCTCGTCGTCCGGCGCCGGCTCGACGCAGTACACCGTCGCGCCGAGGTCGGCGTACACGGAGCTGACCTGCCCGGACTCCACGCCGACCTCGACCACCGTGGCGATCTCGCGGTGCGCGAAGATCGTCTCGAACAGTTCCCGGAACGTCGACATCGAGTGCAGCAGCAGCGGCTGCGCGCGGGCGGCGCGTGCCTGCGCGTGCGGGTCCTCTCGGGAGCCCGTCATCTGGGTCACCTGCCGTCCCGGCCGGTCGCCCGGCTCCCGCGCGGGCTCATCTGGTGTCACCGAGCTTCCTCCTGGCAACTCGTCCGGCGCCGGCCGCGACGCCCTTGACGCCGGCCGTCCGGTACTCCTCGCGGAGCCGCTCGGACAGGCGCGCGGCCCGCGCGGACCGCTCGGCCCTGCGGTCCACCGGCATCCGCGGCGCCATTCCGGTCATGGACTGCGGGAGCATCGCGAACGCGACGGTGACCTGCGCGGACGACACCACCGGCGTCCCGGCGCGGCGGGCGAGCGGGAGCCACACGGCCGCGTAGGAGGTGTCGAACTCCATCAGGCTGCCGCCGAGATAGCGGCAGTCGGCGTAGTGCAGGCCGACGAAGTCCTCCGGCCGGTCCCAGCGGAGCACCCGCTCCCGGCGGCGGCCACCGGCGATCACCACGGCCTCGATCCAGTCGACCCGCACGATCGCGGGACGGCCCGGGATCGCCAGTGAGATGTCGACGGTGTCGTGGTGCTCGAACGCGATCCGGGCGAACGACAGACCGTTGTGGTTGATCCGCACCCGGCGGCGGATGGGGTCGTGCCACTGGTCGTCCGCGGTCCGGTAGCGCAGCCGCGTCTCGTACGGCTCACCGGCCGGGTCGAACGCCTCCGGGCCGATCGCGTCGTCGGCGATGGCCCGCGCCATCGCGCCGAGCCCGGTGTCGGACGCGGCGATCAGCGCGGGCCAGAACGAGTCGCGCATGCCCAGGTCGTCGAGGTCGCCGGGCGACAGGTACGGGACGAGCGGCTTCAGGTCGGCGGGCATCAGGGTCGTGACGAGGGAGGACCCGAAGTTGTCCTCGTGGGTCCAGTTGCCGAACACGGCGGCCTCGTCGGCGATCGGCGAGCGGAGCGCGGTCACCAGGATCCGCGCCAGCCGGTCACGGCCGGGCCCCGGACGGGTGAGGTCGGGCCAGCCGCCGCCGGCCGCGGTGACGTACCTGTTCCACAGGTGCTGGAACGCCAGGACGCCGTCCTGGACCGTCCGCCGCTCCGCGTTCTGGGTGGGGGTGTCGGACGTCTCGCCGAGGACGGGCTCACCGTCCTCGGTGAAGCCGAGCAGCGACCCGCACAGCGCGCTGACACACTGCTCCACGATCTCGGGGCTGCGGGTGATGGTCGAGGCGACGCGCTCCGGGTTCCCCGCCTGCGCGAGGTACCCC
Organism: Actinomadura sp. KC216; assembly: GCF_004348535.1. Taxonomy (GTDB): domain Bacteria; phylum Actinomycetota; class Actinomycetes; order Streptosporangiales; family Streptosporangiaceae; genus Spirillospora. The sequence goes on along the minus strand of NZ_SMJX01000141.1, from coordinate 13,861 downwards.
TCGGCGCGGAGCCCGGCCAGGTACACCCGCTCGGCCCGGATGCCGGTGGCCAGGTACAGCCCGGACACCCGGACGCCGATCCGCGCGATCTCCAGGGCCTTGGCGAGCTGCAGCTGGATCGTCCCGCCCCAGCCGAGGTCGACGAGCGTCAGCTCGGCGTCCTCGCCGACCGGACCGTCCAGGGCGCCGGGCGCCGCCGCGTCGTCCAGGGCGCCCGCCTTCCGCAGCGACTTGATCATGCGTTCGCGGGCGGCGGTGACCGTCACGGCGAGCCGGTTGCACAGGTGCGGCGTCTCGGTCAGCGCGCGGGCCGCGCGGCCCGCGATGTCGCCGTTGTCGATGACGGTGTCCAGCTCGGCCGCGAGGCTCGGCACATCGCCTGGACGAAGCCCCAGGACGGACAGCGTCTGCCGGACGGTCAGCCGGTAACCGCTGCGGATGAACGCGTGCACCGCATCGGTTTCATGCGGGTCGAGGGCGGCCAGCGACGTCACGAACCGCGACAGCCAGATGGGCCTGGCCTCGACGTCCCAGCCGCGCGCGCGGGCCGCCTCGTTGATCAGCCGGGACAGCAGCTCGCCCTCGCGCATCGGGCACCACAGCCTGCGGAAGCCCGCCTCGTGCGCCTTGGCGGCGGCCCATTCCGCGAAGCCGGTCAGCACCGGGCCGAGGACGCCGGCCCCGTAGCGCCACGCGACGTCCAGCGCGGACGTGGTGAACGGTACACCCGCCCGGACGGCCTTGGCACGCAGGCTGGTGAGGCCGAAGTCGCCGTGCCGGTCGTCCAGGTCGGGGGCGTGATCACCGAACGGCTCGACGGGCTCCCGTTCGCGTTTCAGCACGTCCAGGTACGGCTCGTCGGTCCGGCGGTAGTGGACGGTGCGGATGCCCAGCTCGGACGGCACCTCGTGGTCGGCGACCTCGTGGTCGCCGACGTGCACCAGCTGCTCCGGGCTGCGCCCCAGGTCGCGAAGGACGATCTCCCAGAGGCCGGAGGCCTTGGCGGTCCCGTGCTGGTTCGACCGGAAGATCCGCACGTCCTCCATCGGGCCGAGCTCCGGACGGTCGAGCAGGTGCGCGAGCTGGTCCTCGGTGAAGTAGGTGTCGGAGACGAGGACGACCTGGACGTCCTGTTTCCGCGCGGACTTCACGAGCTCGGCGACGTCGAGGTCGACGACGGTCAGCTCGCGTTCCAGCCGCAGCTCGGCCCCGACGAGCTGCTCAAGCGGTGCTGTACCGAAGATCCCGGCGGGCATGGCGCGCCAGATGTCGAACAGCGAGACCTCGCTACCGAGGGCGCCACGGCCGCGGCGGGCCGTGTCCTCGGCGGCGATCCGCATCCGGCGGAACGTCGCGTCCGTCACCCATGGCGGGCAGAGCCCCGCGTCCCGCAACCGGGAGCCGAGCAGCGCGAACGCGTCCGTCGGTCGGGGGACCCGCCGCCACAGCACCGTGTCGAAGATGTCCAGGGACAGCACGGAGCACGACCGGTCGGCGATGATGCGATGGACGTCGTCGAGCAACGGGCACACCGACTCCTGCTTGGTCAACACCGCTTCACTCCCCTGGTCCTGCACCGGTCTCCCGTGCTCTCGCACCGGCGGACGCGGCCCCCGGCCGCGGCTCGGGACACCCTATCCACCGGTATCTCCCTGTGCGGGCCCGGTCGCGAAGCCCGATCGGGACGCGGTTTCCGCGGCGGCGCGGCGCGCAGCACGGTCCTCGCGCACCAGCCGGCCGGCCTCCTCGGTCGCCCCGTCGAAGATGACCCTGCCCTGGCGCAGCGTGACGCCGCGGTCGCAGAGCCCGACCAGCATCCGGATGTCGTGCGCGACGATGACCATCGTGCGGCCCTCGCCGCGCAGCTCGCGGATGCGGGCCAGGCACTTCTCCCGGAACGGCGGGTCGCCGACCGCCAGCACCTCGTCGATCAGGAACACGTCCGGCTCGGTGTGCGCGGCGATCGAGAACGCCAGCCGCATGAACATGCCGGACGAGTAGAACTTCACCTGGTCGTCCAGGAAGCGCTCGACGCCGGAGAACTCCGCGATCGCGTCGAACTTCCGCGTGATCTCCGCCTGGGACATGCCGAGGATCGCCCCGTTGAGGAAGACGTTCTCGCGCCCCGTCAGCTCCGGGTGCAGCCCGGCGCCCACGTCGATCAGCCCGGCGACGCGGCCCCGGACGAGCACCGACCCCTCGTCCGGCTGCATGACCCCGGAGATGAGCTTGAGCAGCGTGCTCTTGCCCGACCCGTTCAACCCCATCAGCGCGACGGTCTCGCCCTGGCCGATCGTGAGGCTCACCTCGTCCAGCGCGCGGAAGCGGTCCGAGAGGCGCTGGCGGCGGTACGCGCGGACGCTCATCTCCTTGATCGAGCGCGCGTGCCGCAGCGTGAAGTTCTTCGTGACGCGGTCGATGACGATCGAGGGGGTCACGGCTACAGCTCCTGCGCGAAACGCTTCTGCATGCGGGCGAACGCCGCGTGCCCGGCGGCGAAGACCAGCAGGCTGACGGCCAGGGAGATGCCCGCGCGGGCGTACAGGTCGGGCGGGAACGCGAAGTCGCCGCCGGTCCCGGGGAACCAGAAGGCCCGCTGGAACAGGGACACGGCGCTGACGAGCGGGTTGGCGAGGTACACGTCCAGGACCCAGCCGGGCGCGTGCTCGCGGACGTGCGTCCACGGGTAGATCATCGGCACCGACCAGGTGATGACGATCATGAGGATGTCCACGACCTGCTCCAGGTCGCGGAAGAACACGTTGACGGCCGCGCACAGCAGCCCGAGACCGAGCCCGAGGACGGCGATGATCGCGAACCCGAGCAGGGCCGCGGCGGCGCTGCCGGGCGACGGCCGCCATCCCGTGGCGACGGACGCGCCCAGCAGGATCGTCAGGCCCGGCAGGAAGTGCACCAGCGAAACCAGCGCCGACGCCGTCGGGAACAGCTCCCGTGGCAGGAACACCTTCCGCACGAGCGCGGCGTTGCCGGTCACCGAGCGAGTCGCCGAATGCAGCGTCTCGGTGAACAGGTTGATCAGCACCATGCCCGAGAACAGGTAGACGGGAAAGTGCTCGATCAGTTGGTCCAAGCCGAGGAAGACGCCGATGACGTAGAAGTAGACGGCGAAATGCACCGCCGGCCGGACGTAGGACCAGCCGAGGCCCAGCAGAGACCCTTTGTAGCGGGCACGCAGTTCCCGGCGCACCAGCAGCCGCAGCAGGTACTTGCTCCGGAAGGTCCGCCGCAGCCCGCCGTCGCGGCCGGGCGGCCGGAGCCCCGCGTCGGCGCGGAGCGGCGTGACCGTCATTCCCGCCCGTCCTCGACGACCTTCGAGTCCGCCGCGGCGGGCGTGGACGCGTCGAACGTCGCGCGCCATGCGTCCGGTGAGGCGAGCTCCGCCATGGCCGCCCGGTACCGGCGGCTCAGCTCGGGCCATTCCCGGCTGAGCCGCGCGTGCAGCACCGACGTCCGCTTCAGCAGCTTCCTGAACCGCTCGGGGTCGCGCTGGTACCAGGCGACCTTCGTGCCGTCGGCGGACGAGACCAGCGCGCTGTCGAGCTGCGACAGCAGGCCCCAGTGCCGGTCGATGTGCGGCACCACCGCCTGCGGGTTGCCGAGCGCCGCCGCGTCCACCGGGCGGAGCTGCTTCACGGTGCCGAGCATCGCGCTCGCCAGCACGTTCACCGTGCCCTTCGGGGGCTTGAACCCGCGTCCCCGCTTCGGCGGCCTGGTCATCCGGACCTGCGGGAACTCCTCGTGGCTGACGCGGTTCTGCGCGTCAGGGAAGGCCGCCCGGAACGCCAGGATCTCGGGGAGCTTCGTGGCGATCCCCGCGTGCATGTGCTCGGGGCCGCTCAGCACGTCCTCGATCGCCGAGAGCATCAGCTCGGCGGTGGAGTACTGCATGGCCAGGGCGTGCTTCACCGAGATGATGAAGCTCTCCTTGGGGAGGTTGCCGCCCCGCTCGTACGGGGAGTGCAGCAGCGCCGTGACCAGCCGGTTGCGCTCGTGGAAGTACGCCTGCCAGTCGATGCCGTCGTCCTTGTCCTGCCACGGGACGTGCCAGGCGGCCATCCCGGGCAGGGACACGGTCGGGAAGCCCGCCTCACCCGCGCGGACGCAGTACTCGGCGTCGTCCCACTTGATGAACATCGGCATGGACAGGCCGACCTTGCGGACCACGTCGGTGGGGACGAGGCACATCCACCAGCCGTTGTAGTCGACGTCCACGCGCCGGTGCAGCCAGCTCGTCTCCCGCAGGCTCCCCGAGCTCTTCTTCACCCGCCGGGTCGAGTTCGAGTTCGTGCTCAGGACCGGGAACGGGTTCGGCGGGACGGCGAAGTCGTGCTCCCGCTTGGTGTGCGGGGCCTCCTCCCACCACCAGCGGTACCGTCCGATGGTCTCGCCGTAGGCGTGCAGCTGCGAGCGGGCGAACAGGTTGAACATGTGCCCGCCGACGATCGTCGGCGTGCGGGCGAAGTCGGCGAACGCGACCGCGCGCAGCACGCCCTCGGTCTCGGTGACGACGTCGTCGTCGAGCAGGAGGACGTAGTCGCTCTTCCCGGCGCGGACCGTCTCGTCCATCGCCCGGGAGAAGCCGCCCGACCCGCCGAGGTTGCCCTGCTCGATCACGCGGAGCCGCGGCCCGAGCACCTGCGCCGCCCGCGCGAAGTTCCCGTCGTCGCGGACCCGGCGCGTGCCCTGGTCGACGACGTATATCTCGTCCACCACGTCCAGGACCTCGGGCGCCTCGCCGAGCGCCAGGAGCTGGTCGACGCAGAAGGTCGGCCGGTCGAACGTCGTGATGCCCAGGCTGACCCGCCCCTGCGGGACCTCACCGGCCGTGCCCGGATCGGCGCACCAGTCGGCCCGCTCCAGGACGGCGTCGCCCTCCCCGGCGAGGATGTCCATCCAGTACCAGCCGCCGTCGATGAACGGGCGCAGCGTCAGCCGGACCGTCTCCTCGCGCGGCTCCTCGGAGTCGATCCGGATGGCGTCGACGCGCTGGATGTGGCCCTTCGCGCTGGACCGGTAGACGATCACGGTGGCCTGGCCGCGCAGCCTGACCCGTAGGACCACCTCCTCCACGGTCGTCCAGCGCCGCCAGTAGCTGGCCGGGAACGCGTTGAAGTAGGTGGCGAACGACACCCGCCGCCCCACCGGCACGACCACGCTGCGGCGGCCCACGTTCTCGGCGAGCCCGGACAGGAGACCGGCCTCGACGGCGGCCTCGGCCGCGAACGCCTCCGCGCCCCTCGCGATCTCGCCCTCGACGTACAGCTTGAGGACGTCCAGGTCGCGGTCGACGGGCATCACGACCCGCTGCAGGACGCGCAGGCCCGCGGCGTCGGTGGCCGCCTCGGCCTCCGCGGTGGATCGGCTCACTCGTCCACACCTCCGTGTTCCTCCCGGGAGGACGGGCCCCCAGGGCCGGAAGGGCCCCCGAGGCCCCCGTTCATAAGACGCGAAACCCCGCGGAAATGGGGACGCAGCCTGTTGTCGACCATGCCGAGCGCGCTCGCGATGGCCATGTGCATGTCGAGGTATTTGTAGGTGCCGAGCCGCCCGCCGAACAAAACGCCCTGCTCGCGCGCGGCCAGCTCCCGGTAGGCGAGCAGGCGGGCGCGGTCGGCGGCGGTGTTGACCGGGTAGTACGGCTCGTCGCCGCGCTCGGCGGCCCGCGAGAACTCCCGCATGATGACCGTCCTGTCGGGCGGGTAGGCGTCCCGCTCGGGATGGAAATGGCGGAATTCGTGGGTCCGGGTGTACGGGACGTCCTCGTCCGCGTAGTTCATGACCGGGGTGCCCTGGAAGTCGCCGGTCTGCTTGACCTCAAGCTCGAAGTCGAGGGTGCGCCAGCCGAGCTCGCCCTCCGCGTAACCGAAGTAGCGGTCGAGGGGCCCGGTGTAGACGACGGGCACGTTGCCGACGACGTCGTCGCGCAGGTCGAGGAAGTCGGTGTTCAGCCGGACCTCGATGTTCGGGTGGTCGGCCATCCGCTCCAGCCAGGCGGTGTAGCCGTCGACCGGAAGTCCCTCGTGGGTGTCGCTGAAGTACCGGTTGTCGAAGGTGTAGCGCACCGGGAGGCGGGTGATGATCTCCGCCGGCAGGTCCCGCGGGTCGGTCTGCCATTGCTTGGCGGTGTAGCCGCGGATGAACGCCTCGTACAGCGGGCGCCCGATCAGCGAGATCGCCTTCTCCTCCAGGTTCGCCGGGTCCGTCACCTCGGCGGCCTGCCCGGCGATCAGCGCCCGCGCCTCGTCCGGGGTGAAGGCGCGGCCGAAGTACTCGCAGATCGTGCCGAGGTTGATCGGCATCGAGTAGACGCGGCCCTTGAACGTCGAGTACACGCGGTGCCGGTAGCCGGTGAAGGCGGTGAACCGGTTCGCGTACTCCCAGACCCGCTCGTTGGACGTGTGGAACAGATGCGCGCCGTAGCGGTGGACCTCGATGCCCGTCTCCGGCTCGATCTCGCTGTAGGCGTTCCCGCCGATGTGGCCGCGCCGGTCGAGGACCAGCACGCGCAGCCCCAGCTCGGCCGCGCACCGTTCGGCGACCGTCAGCCCGAAGAAACCGGAACCGGCCACCACGAGATCAACATTCACTGGACGGCGTCCATCCCGTGCGGGGGGAGCGGAAGACCTGGCCGCGCGCCCGGCGCCGACCGGTCTGTATGTACCGAATGGAGCTAAGATACCCGGGGTTCGATCGGTACCGGCGCAGGAGTCCAGGGATCGCGGTGGCCCCATCCACTTCCGGCAGTGCGGCGCACGGCGCCGACGGCACGGACACCACGCCCCACGGTACGGCGGACGGTGCGGCGCCGGGTGCCCGCCCGAGGATCTTCCTGCACGTCGGGGCCGCCAAGAGCGGCACGACGTTCCTCCAGCACGTGCTGTGGCACAACCGGGACCGGCTGCGCGAGCGCGGCGTCCTCTACCCGGGCCAGGACATCGCCGCCCACGTCAGGGCGGCGTTCGACCTTCGAAGGACGTTCTTCTCCGGCGCGTCCGACCCGCGGAACCGCGGGGCGTGGCGCGCGCTGGTGGAGGAGGCCCGCGACTGGCCCGGCGACGTGATCGTCTCGCAGGAGCTGTTCGCGCCCGCCCGGCCCGCGTACATCCGGCAGGCCATGGCCGACCTCGATTTCGCCGACGTTCACGTGATCTTCACCGTGCGGGACCTCGGCCGGCAGATCCCGGCGCACTGGCAGGAGGACGTCAAGAACCGGTTCACCACGCCGTTCACCGAGTTCGTGGCGGCCCTGCGGCGGCAGAACTGGCGCACGTTCGAGAGCGCCCGGCTGTTCTGGGGCCTGCAGGACCCCGTCGCGGTCCTCGGACGCTGGGGCGCGGATCTGCCGCCGGAACGGGTCCACGTCGTCACGCTGCCCCGGCCGGGCGCTCCGCGCGACCTGCTCTGGCAGCGTTTCTGCACCGCCACCGGCCTCGTCCCGGACGACTACGACCTGTCCACCACATTCGCGAACCCTTCGCTCGGCCTGCCGGAGACGCAGTTCCTGCTGCGGCTCAACGAGGCGCTCGACGACCGGGTCGGCTGGCACGCCTACAACGACGACGTCAAGCTCTTCCTCGCCCAGCGCGTGCTCGCGGCGCGGCCTTCGCCCGTGCGGATCGAGCTGCCCGCCGAGCACGTCCCGTGGGCGACCGAACGGGCCGTCGAGATGGCGGAGGATCTGCGCGCCGCCGGGTACCACGTGGTGGGCGACCTGTACGAGCTGATGCCCATGGCCGCATCCGGCCCCGTCGTGGGGAAAGTGCCCGCGCACCCGCCCGACGAGCCGTGCTGGGCGGAGATGGCCGATGTCGGCGTCGATGCCATCTCCACGCTGCTGCGGCGTGTACTGGAAACAGAGGAGCGCGCCGGCACCGTGCCGGGCGCCGGGGCACCGGTCCGCGACCAGATCGACCTGCTGCGCAGGGACTCCGCCGACCTCGCGGAGACCACCGGCCGGCTCGCGCACGACGCCGCACCGCTCGTCGAGCGGGCGGTGCGGAACGCAGGCGAGCGTTATCCGGCGGCACGGCGGTTGCACGGCGCCTACCGGAGGTTCTGGAGCGGGGAGCGACGGTCCGACGCCGAGATGGGAACGAGATGAACACCGTGAACCTGGTGGACGGCGGGGGACCTGGCAAGTCCGTCTACCTGCACATCGGAGCGCCCGCGGCGGAGACCGACTTTCTCCACCGGGCCCTGTGGGACAACCGGCGGCGCCTCGCCGACGCCGGAGTCTGCTACCCGGTCACCGGTCCGCAAGAGCACTTCGCGGCCGTCATGGATCTGCGGGAGATGAGCTGGGGCGGGCGCCGCGAGCCGAACTGGGACGGCGCGTGGGCCAGAATGGCCGAGCGCGCACGCGAATGGGAGGGCCCCACCGTCGTCTTCTCCCAGGGCCTGCTGGGCGGTGCCACCGAGCAGCAGGCCAAGCGGGCCGTCGCGGCGCTGGAACCGGCCGACGTGCACGTGGTGTTCGCCACCCGCGACCTCGGCTGGCAGCTGATCCTGGACTGGCAGGAGCAGATCCGGCATGCCCACACGATCACGTTCGAGCGGTTCGTGGACGACCTCGTCGCGCGCGGCGTCCACGCACCGAAGCCGTACGGCGAGATGTTCTGGGGGCTGCACGACCCGGTGCGGGTGCTCGGGGCCTGGGAGTCGGCCGTCCCGAAGGAGCGTGTCCACGTGCTCACCCTGCCCGCGCCGGGCGGCGGCCAGAGCCCGCTGTGGGACCGCTTCCGCGCCCTGATCGGTGTCGATGCCGGAGCGTGCGACGTCGAGGGGATCCCCTCGGACGAGCCCATGTCCGCGATCGAGGCGGAACTCCTGCGCCGGTTGAACGAGCGGATCGGACCGGCGCTCGGCGGCGACTACGAGCGCATGGTCCGCCAGTACCTCGTCGGTCACGGCCTCACCGAGGGCGCTGACAAGACCGGCCGTCCGCAGATGGGCCTGCCCGAGCGGCACGCGGAGTGGGCCGCGAGGCGAACCAAGGAGATCGCGACCACCGTGCGCACCGCCGGCTACGACGTGCGCGGGGATCTCGGTGAGCTGACGACGTCGCGTGATCCAGGTCCCGCCATGCTGCCCGGCGACGTTCCGGACGAGCTGATCGCGACCGCGTCCGTCGGCGTCGTGGCGCATCTGCTGGGGGAGCTGACGCTGGCTCACGAACGCATCGGGCTCGCGCACCTGAACAGCGAGATGGCCGACGTCCGGGAGAGCCTGGAGCGGCTTCTGGAGGCGGCCGCGTCCCCGTCGGCGCCGCTGCAACGGGCCGCGCGGCGCGCCGCGGGCAGGCGCAACCGGTGAAATGGGATCCGGGAGTGGCCAGAGGCGTGTCCGTCACTGCGGTCGTCGTCACCTACAACCGGCGCGAGCTCCTGGACGAGGCGCTCACCGCACTCACGGCGCAGTCACGCGTCCCGGACCGGATCATCGTCATCGACAACGCTTCCGCGGACGGTACCGCCGAGATGGTCGCCGGCCGGTTCCCGGACGTCGACCTGCTGGTGCTGCCCTGGAACGTGGGCGGCGCGGGCGGGTTCAGCGCGGGCATCGCCCGCGCGCTGGACGGCGGCGGCGACCTCCTCTGGCTGCTCGACGACGACACGGTCCCCGAACCCGGCGCCCTCGAAGCCCTGCTGGCCGCACGGCGGCGCGCCACGACCGACGCGGACGGGCCGCCCGCGCTGCTGGCGGGCCGCGTCGTATGGACCGACGGCCGCGACCATCCGATGAACACGCCGCGCCCGAAGCCCAGGCCGACGGCGGCCGAGGCGCGGATCGCGCGCGCCGCGGGCTGCGTCCCGATCCGCTCCGCGTCCTTCGTGTCCGTGCTGGTGGACGCGAAGGACGTGCGGGAACGCGGGCTCCCCGTCGCCGACTACTTCCTCTGGAACGACGACTTCGAGTTCACGACCCGGCTGCTGCGCGGGCGCCGCGGCCTGCTCTGCCCGGCGAGCGTCGCCGTGCACAAGACCAGGGACTTCGGCGGGACGGACGCCGACCCGGGCGACCGCTTCTTCTACGAGGTCCGCAACAAGATCTGGCTGTTCACCGGGAGCCGGGGGCTCGCACCGGCGGAACGGGTCCTGTACGCGGGGTCCACGCTGCGGCGCTGGGCGCGTACCTTTGCCCGGTCCTCGGACCGGGCGGTACTCCGCCGCGCCATGGTCCGCGGGATCAGGGCCGGGCTGTCCAGCCGACCCAGATCCACGCCGGCGGTCCTGCGCGAGGTCGGAATCGATGTCCCGTCCATGGCGGCGACACCCCCTGAGAGCTGAGGGCCCTACCGGAGCTCGAGATAGTCGACCCGCCCCTCCCCCGCCAGCCTCCGCAGGCTGATGGTGTTCCAGCCGGCGGTCAGCTCCACCTTCGCCGTCGCGGACGCCCAGCCGGGCCGCGCCGTGGTCGGCAGCCGCAACGAGGTCGTGGCGTACCCGTTCACCGAGACTTCCAGGTCGGCGTCGTAACCGGTCCGGTTGGCGTACCGCGCCGCGACCGCGTACGGCCCGGCGGAGGGCGCGAACACGGGCACGTCCACGCGGCACCCGTCGTGCGTGAACGGGCCGATCGCCCGGCCGCCCGACGCGGACGACAGCACCGATGCGGACACGCAGCCGTTCAGCCGCGCCCGCTCCGCCTCGTACCGGACGGGCACACCGCGGATGGCGGGACGCGCACCGTCCCAGCCGAGCCGGGCGACGTACATGGCCCGCGTCACCCTGGTCCCGCCGTGGTAGTCGCGGATGCCGTGGAAGATCAGGTAGTCGCCGCTGTCGTCGGCGAGCACGTCCGCGCTGCCCGGCCCTACGATCTTCCCCCCGTACCCGCCGGTCGACTGGAGCGGCGACGCGGCCTTCAGGTAGGGGCCCTCGATCGACGACGCGACCGCGTACCGGGTCTGGTAGTTCGGCTTGAAGTACCAGCCGGCCGCGTAGAACAGCACGTACTTGCCGCCTCGGCGGACCAGGTCGGGGGCCTCCACGAGCACCGGCTCGTCCGCGCGCCGCGCCATGATCTGCTTCGGCGGACCGGCCAGGGCCAGCCCGTCCGGCGACAGCCTGACGAGGTGGATCGCCGCCGTCCGCCGGTCGTCGCTCTTGTAGAGCAGGTAGCGCGTGCCGTCCGCCTCAATGTAGGACGCCGGGTCGATCGCACCGCCGAGGTTCAGCGGGCACACCAACGGCGCGCCCTCCCTCGGGATGAACGGCCCGGCCGGCGACGACGCCGTCGCGACGCCGATGCACTGCTCGTCACCGCCCCTGCGGCGGGCCGAGAAGTACAGCACGTACGAGCCGGACCCGCCGCCCGGCGGGACGACCTCGGGCGCCCACGTCCGTCCCTCCATCGCCCAGACCGGAAGCCTGGCGAGGCCGTCGCCGGGCAGCACCTTCCAGGGCCCGGTCGGGGTCGTCGCCGTCGCGACCGGCATCGCCGCGGACGAGTTGTTGGTGCCGTACGCGAAGTACCCGCCCGCCACCTTGATCACGGTCGGATCGGCGAACGAACCGTGGATCACCGGCTCCACGGGCGAGTAGCCGGGCGGGTCGATCGGCACCGGGGAACTGGCCGGGCTCGGCAGCGGCGGCCCCTCGCCCTCCGGCCGCTCTTTCGACGCCCCCTGGGAGGACCGGACGTCGGCCACGCCGGGCACCGGCCCCCACGAAACGGCGAGCCCGACGACCAGCGCCACCAGGACGCTGATCGCGGCGCCGGCGACCAGCGGCATCACCGCCGCGAGTGCCCGCGGATCCCCGCCCGTCCTCCTCATAGCACCCGAATCATGCCAACAACCCGCACGGTACGGCGAACCATCGCTGTCGCCGTGAGGTGCGGGAACCTCGCCTGACAGGGAAAACGTCCCTCATGCGCGGAACGTCCCCGCGCTCGTTAGGCTTGATCAGCATCCGCATCCCGAAGGAGACCCGGACGTTGATCCGACATCGGCGACTCGCGGCCGTGTTCTGCCTGGTCGCCGCACTCGGCCTCGGCGGCTGCAACGGCGTCCAGCCGCCGGGCAAGCGGGGCGGCGACGCCAAGGAGACCAAGCCGGCGAAGAAGCCGAACATCGTGTTCGTCCTCACCGACGACCTCTCCTGGAACCTCGTCCCGCACATGCCGCAGGTGCTCGCCATGCAGCGCGAGGGGCTCACCTTCGACGACTTCCTCGTGGCGGACTCGCTGTGCTGCACCTCCCGGGCGACGATCTTCACCGGCAGGTATCCGCACAACACCGGAGTGCGCACCAACTTCCCGCCGGACGGCGGCCACCAGGTCTTCAAGGCGAAGGGCGGCGAGCAGGCGTCGTTCGCGCCGCTCCTCCAGAAGGCCGGGTACCGCACCGCGCTGCTCGGCAAGTACATGAACGGCTACCGGCCGCACGACACGCAGGGCGGGCCCGGTCCGTACGTCCCGCCGGGCTGGACCGAGTGGTACGTCACCGGCAACGGCTACCCCGAGTACAACTACAACATGAACGAGAACGGCCGGATCGTCCCCTACGGCAGCAGGCCGCAGGACTATCTGACCGACGTTCTCGCGGCCAAGAGCCTGGACTTCATCAGGAGGGCCAAAGGGTCGTCGCAGCCGTTCTTCATGGAGGTCTCGACGTTCGCGCCGCACGGGCCGTTCGTCCCGGCGCCGCGGCATGCCGGCAAGTTCCCCACCCTCCGCGCGCCGCGCGCGCCGTCGTTCAACGAGGCGGACATCCGCGACAAGCCGTCCTGGCTGCGGTCGCACGGCCTCCTGCGCAGGCCGGGGATCGCCCGCATCGACGCGGGCTTCCGCGACCGGGTCCGTATGGTCCAGTCCGTGGACGAGATGATCGGCCAGATCCGGACAACGCTGAAGGACCTCGGCCTCGACCGCGACACCTACGTGATCTTCGGCTCCGACAACGGCTTCCACATGGGCGAGCACCGGCTGGCCGGGGGCAAGATGACCGCCTTCGACACCGACATCCGCGTCCCGTACATCGTCGTGGGGCCGGGCGTCCGTCCTGGTCACCGGGTCGGGGAGACCGCGCAGAACACCGACCTCGCGCCCACGTTCCTGGAGCTCGGCGGCGTCCGGCCGCCGCCCGCGACCGACGGCCGCTCGCTCGTCCCGTTCCTGCGCGGCGGCAGGCCGTCCGACTGGCGGGAGACGGCGCTGGTCGAGCACGTCAAACCGCCGCCCTCGCCCGAGGACCCGGACCGGCAGGACTCCCTTCCCGGTGCCCCGACCACCTACAACGCGCTCCGCAACGACGACCTGCTGTACGTGGAGTACGCCAACGGGGAACGCGAGTACTACGACCGTCGCCGCGACCCGCACGAGCTGAACAACATCGTCCGCACGCTGCCGGAGCAGCGCCGCCGCTACCTCTCGGATCTGCTGTACGCGCTCACCCACTGCACCGGCGAGACCTGCACCACCGCGGGGCGCAGCCGCTGAGGGAATCGTGTCCTTTATGCGCCGCTATCATCGCTGGCGACTGTGAATGCACGGAGACCGTGCACCTGAGTTGATGCGGGGAGATCGGGTGTGACTCCAACCGGAAAGCCGGATGACGACCACGAGGTGGAGCGTCCCGAACCCGGGCAGCCGGCTGAGGCACCGCCCCCGCCGCAGTGGCTGAACGAGGGGCCGGGCTCGGCCGCCCAGCTGCTTCCCGACTACGGCGCCGATGAGGCCGAGCCGGAAGCCGCGTCCACCGGCGCGCCCGAAGGCGAGGCCTCCGGCTCCAGCTCCGGCAGCGACTCCGATTCCGACTCCGGTCTGAACGAGGCCATGCACACCGTGGTCATCGGCGGCCACTCCCCCTCGGGCAGCGGCCCGTCGAACGAGGACGCCC
>NZ_SMJX01000140.1 GCF_004348535.1 Actinomadura sp. KC216 | reverse complement strand
CCCCCATGCCCCCGGTCAGGACGGCCACGAAGCCCGCGGCGGCGGCGTTACCCCACTCCGGTGCCGCGCCGATCCTGTGGACGAAGTCGCCCGTACCGACGTCCAGCGCGGGGACCGATTCCCCGGCCGACAGCGAATCCTCGTCCACCCCCCGCAGCTCGACCCCGACGAGGTCCATCCACCAGCCGTCGGACCGGAACACGCCGTACCACGTGCAGCCGCCTCGCGAGCAATGCTTCGATTCCGCGGTGAACACCCCTCGCACGCCGTCACCTCGCTCGACACGGCGGGTGGCCTCGACCTCGTCCACCGTGGCACCGAGGGCGAAAGTGCCGACCATCAGAAGGGCGACCCCCACGAACAGTTGGACGACGGCGAAACGCCAGAGACCGTCGAGGATGTAGCGCTCCGCCGCCGAATCGACCTCACGTTTCCCGCTCATCCCGCCGACCCCTCGCCGAGCAGCCGGCCGTCCGACCCCGCTCGGGCCCGTTCTTCGGCTCGCGGCTATTCCTTACATCGCTTTACACGTATCTTAAGAATCATGGGTCAGCCGCTCTACCTTCGTGGCCTTGCGTACACAGTCGGCGACGGCGTTCCGCTCACCGAGATCGAGGACGGTGACCTGGAGCAGGTCCAGATCTATACCAAGCTCGGTCTTCGCTTCTTTCGGAAGAGCCCGCTCGGACTGGGCGAGCTCTGCAATCGTTCGGTCGGCGAGACCATGCGGTCGAGCGGTGTGGATCCGGCCGAGGTCGGGGCGGTTTTGCTGGCCACGACGGTCAACTCGATCCATGCCGTGGGGCTCGACTATCCCGAGGTGGCGCAGATCCTCGGTGACCACGGCCTCGGCGACGCCAAGCTGTACGGGGTCACGCTCTCGAAATGCTCCAATCTGTCGGCGGCGCTCGAACTCGGCTCCAGCCTGCTGCGCGCGAACGAGTATTCACAGGTCCTGGTCATCGTGGGCGACAAGTGCGCGCGCGATCGGGACCGGTTCATGGACTCGTGCGAGTCGATCCTGAGCGACGGGGCGATGTCGTTCGTCCTGTCGCGGACGGAAGGCCCGTATGAGCTGAAGTACCTGGCGACCAGCAGCGATCTGTCCCATCTCAGCAAGACGTTCGGCGTGCTGGAGTTCGTGGACAACTCCGTCAAGAACCTGGGCAAGCTGTGGCGCGCCATCCCGCCGGACCATCCGCGGGAACGGATGGAAAAGGTCTTCTGGGGCAACTACAACATGCTGATCCAGCGTAATCTCATGCGGGAGCTCGGCGTGAAAAAGGAGACCTTCTATCTGGACAACCTCGCACGGATGGGCCACGTGTTCTCGTGTGACGCGCTGATCAATCTCAGCGACTACGCGGCTTCGACGCCCGTGCCCGCAGGAACGTCGTTTACCTGCCTCACCGTGGGCTACTTTCGGTGGGGTTGTTTCGTCCTGCAGAAGACCTGACGGCGCTCACAGCTCGCTCTCGGCGATGATCTCCTTCATGATCTCGCTGGTCCCGCCCGCGATCGTGTCGAGCCGCGTGTCCCTGAAGAGGCGGGAGATCGGCGCCTCCGCGAGGTATCCGTGGCCGCCGAAGACCTGCAGGCACTGGCCCGCCACCTCGACGGCGAGTTCGGTGGCCCGCAGTTTCGCCATGGCGCACTGGGACACGGCCGGCTTTCCCCGGCTGTACAGCCAGGCCGCGTGGTAGGTGAGCTGGCGCGCCGCCTCCGCATGGCTGACCAGCTCGGCCAGCCGATGGCTGACCGCCTGGTGGGCGACGATCGGCTTGCCGAACACCCGGCGCTCGTTCGCGTACCGCCGGGCCAGGTCGAGGCCGTGGTCGATCTCGCCCAGCGCCAGCAGGGCCGCCGCGATGCGCTCGATCTGGAACGCCTTCATGATCCAGAAGAATCCCGTGTTCGGGCGGCCGAGGAGCCGGTCGGCTTCGACCACGGTGTCGTCGAATTCCACGGTCGCGGTGTCGGAGCAGTGCCAGCCCATCTTTTCCACCGGGGTCCTCGTCACTCCCGGCGCACGAGGGTCGAGCAGGAAGAGGCAGATGTCGTTGGAACCGCCGGTCACGGCCGGGCCGTTTCTCATCTTTACCGCGGTGACGATGAAGTCCGCATTCATGCCGTTGGTCACGAAGGCTTTGCTGCCCCGAATGGTGTAGCGATCGCCGGTCGGGGTGGGTCGTGCCTCACAGCGGATGCCCGACACATCGGAACCGGCCTGGGCTTCCGTGATCGCCAGTGCGGCGATCATGTCGCCCTGGATGGCGGGTTGCAGATAGTCGAGTTTCTGGCGATGGTCGCCCGCCAGGTGGAGGTAGCTCGTCGCCATGTAGCTGTGGACGGACATCGCGCCACGGAAACCGCCGCTGCCGAGATGCCCCAGCTCCTCCAGGTAGGCGGCCGAATGAAAGAACGGGAGCTCGCGGCCCCCGTATGCGCGCGGGTAGTGCAGCCCGAGGAGCCCTTCCTCCGCGAGGAGCTTCCAGGTTTCGCGTGGAATGCTGCGCTCCGATTCCCAGGTTTCGAGATGCGGCGCGATGTGATCCTGGAGGAAGCGGCGCGTGCGACTGCGGAAGGCGTCCATCTCCGGGGAGAAGTAGATTGAGTCCACGAATTCACCGTTGCGCGAGGAATGGTCAGTCGGTGCTGGTGCCGGTGCCGTAGAGGAACGTCTGCGCATTCAGCTCGAACAGCTTGGCCTGCCCTTCGGGCGCCAGGATGCTCCGCATCTTTTCGAGCTTCGGACCGAGGTTTCCGGAGAGATCGTAGAGCGGCGCGTCGGACCCGAAGATGACCTGGTTGGGCACCTTCGCGCAGCTTTCCAGCATGATCTCCAGATCGTGCGGTGAGAGCAGCTGGAAAGACGAGATATCCGAGTAGAGATTCCCGGGATGCCGCTGGAGGAGTTTGATGGTGCCGTCCAGATCCCAGACCATGCCGTGCGCCAGCGCGATGCGGATGTCGGGGAACCGCCGGATGATCTCCTCGACGCTCTGCGGATACCTTTGCTCTTTGCGAAGGGTCGGCAGCGAGGCCCCCGAATGGGTCAGGACGGGAATGCCGTTGTCGCTGCAATGCTTCCAGAGCGGCAGCATTCGCTCGTCGTCCAGCTCGAAGCCGCAGGGCGGATAGAGCTTGACGCCCTCACATCCGGGCGACGCCGTCCAGCGCTTGACGGTGCTCAACGCCGCGGCCCCGCGAGACGGGTCGAAGCCGGCGAAGAACGCCAGGCGGCCGCCGGACGCCTCCGCCACCGCGGCGTGGTGCTCGTGGATCTCCTCGATGGACAGCGCGGGCTCGCCGAGCGCCGGGCCGAAGTCGGCGATCAGCAGGATTGACCTGGCGATGCCGTGGGCGTCCATCTGCGACAGGAGCCGGCGCGCCTTCCGGTCCGAGAGGTAGAGGCGTACGGCGCGCTCGACGTTGCCGCCCGCGGCGGACCCGCCGCCTTCGACCATCGAGCCCGCGACGCCCGCGATGAATCCGGGTGAGATGCACCGTGCGTCCGCCAGGTGGACGTGGATGTCGATCATGGCCGCTCAGCCCGCGTGCCCGGTCGTCCCCGGCGCGGGATGCAGCGTTGGGAATATCTCGGGATCGCTGTAGTCCGGGAGCCCGTTCGCCGTTTTCCGGCAGACCAGGTCGTGGGAGTGCTGATAGACCGGGCCTTCCGAGCTCAGGAAGTTCAGGTTGCGGTAGCGGTTCTCCCCGTCCTGGAGGTGCACCGACAGGGCGCGCCGCGGCGAGTCGGACCGGTTCGCATAGCTGCCATGGATCGTGTAGCAGTCGTGGAAGCTCACCTGACCCCGCTTCAACTCCATGGGCACCTCGACCAGCTCGTCGCCCTGGGTGTTGATCAGCTTTTCCTTGATGAAGTCCATGTTCTTTTCATCGAAGGTGACCAGCGCGTGGTTGTTCCGCCATCGGTGACTCCCCTTGATCATCACAAGGCAGCCGTTCCGCGTCGAACAGTCCTGGAACGGGATCCACGCGGTTATCATCCGGTCGGACTTGCAGGTGGCCCAATAGCGTTTGTCCTGATGGAATCCGGTGACCCCTTCGTTCTCGTCGGATTCGCGCGCGGGCGGCTTGTAGATGAGCTGGTCTTTCCAGTACCTGATCTCTTCGGCGCCGGTCAGGGCGGCCGCGATCGCCGAGATGATCGGCAGCCGGGCCAGGGCGCGGAGCCCGAAGCTGTGAAAGGACGCGTAGCCGTCGGTGCGGCTGCGGCTGCGGTCGGTGAAGGGCACGCCGAAGCTGCGATCGACGCGCGGGTTGTCGCTCCACGGGAAGCGCTCGTCGTAATCGCAGCGATAAATCCGTTCGCTGCCCTCAACGGCCGCGTCGATCAGCTCGTCGCTGAGGACCTGTTTCGAGACGTAGTAGCCGTTGCGCTGGTAAAAGGCGATGTCCTCGTCGGTGGGCATCAGGGCTTGCGTGTCGAGCTCGGCGTCGCTCATGGTTCCGGCTCCCGTCAGAGGTCTCGCAGCCGCTCCACCAGGTCGACGAGACGGCCGACCGTGGTGATCTCGGCGAGCTCGATATGTTCGGCGACCTCGTCGAGTTCCTTGCCGATGATGTCCTCCAGGCTCAACAGCAGGTTGATGTACTTCATCGAATCCATGCCCAGCGATTCGAGCGGCGTGGACGGGGACAGGTCGGCCTGGCGAGCCGCGCCGTCCGCGCCGAGCATCGCGATCAGCGCTCGGCAGACATCGTCATAGAGGCTTGCTTGGGTCGACATCGGCACTTTCTTCTGGGCGTTCGAGGCGGAAATGAGTTGGGCGGCCACCCGGAAGTGCTGCGGTCGGTAATGGCCAAAGGTCGCCAAGAATAGGGGCCAGGGAATGTCGATGCTACGCTCGGCTTCTTACCGTTTCAAGAGTGGGCGGGTGACCGGTGATTTCGGTCCGCCTCAGCCTGTTCCCGGTAGCGTGCCGCGGTCGGTCCGGGTCGAGAAGGCGCTGGTCAGGCAATACTTACCGCCGCGTGTCGTAGCTTCGACGGGGCGAGCGTGAACTCGGACGGCGGTTGCGGCGCCCAGTTTTCGGACGTACCGGCAGGCCCATTCCCGAGGGGCCATTTGGGAGGCCCGCCGGTTCCGATTCACCGTGAGTGTCGAGGGCCCTGCTATTCGAGCATCACCGGGATCAGCGACGCGACGAGCAGGCCCGCCATGACGTAGTTGAATATGCGCATGGCTCGCGCGGTCCGGACGATACGCCCGACACCGACGCCGATCATTGTCCACATGATCAGGCTGGCGAATGTGGCGGTCCCGAAGATCAGCGCGAACAGCAGCCCGACGGCGATGGGACTGGCGGCGCCGGCCGCACTGCCATAGGTGGCCACCGCGCCGGCGGCAATGACCCAGAGTTTTACGTTGACGAACTGCAGCAGCCCGCCTTGCTTTATGGTGAACGGCTTGCTCTGGTCTTCTTCGCCGTCTTGCTTCTCTCCCGGTACTGCCGGTCGGGCCTTGGCGATTTTCCAGGCGGACCAGGCGAGATAGACGAACCCCACCCATTTGAGAATCTCATGGACGCGCGACTCCTGGGTGATGGGAGAGCTCATCATGGCGACCAGCATGAGGATCAGGGCCACCCCGACGGCCACCCCCGACATGAGGGGCAGCGTCTTCCGGAATCCGTAGTTGGCCCCGGACGCCGCGGCCATGGTGTTGTTCGGCCCCGGAGTGCTCGTCAACGCGATCGCGAACCCCGTGACCGCGGCTAACCAGTTGATGTCCATCGATACTCGCCCCGTTCTATGACCTATCCCCGATTGATGACGAAGCAGTGGTGATACCAGGCGGGATTACTCACCGCACTCTTCGCAGATTTGCGGAACTGTCGGCCGACCCGTTGCCATGCCCCCGTATCGGCGCGGCGGCGGTTCATCGCCTGCCGCCACCGTACCACCCGGCGCCCGTTCGTTGGTGATCACCAGGTCGCACGAGTCGGTCAAGGAGATCGGCGAATAACTTCCCAGGTGAGCGATCTCATGAATGAGCGGGCGTGCGGGATCGGCTCACCGGGCGTTCGTGGCGAGAATGGCCTGCGCGGTCGCCTGGATGGATCTGCGGTCGAGCACGGAGAAATGGTCGCCGTCCAGCGGCCGCTGCCGGAAGCCCGCCGACGTGTGGGCCGACCAGCGGGGATCGAAGTTCCGTGA
Source organism: Actinomadura sp. KC216 (assembly GCF_004348535.1). Classification (GTDB taxonomy): domain Bacteria; phylum Actinomycetota; class Actinomycetes; order Streptosporangiales; family Streptosporangiaceae; genus Spirillospora. The sequence continues at coordinate 14,212 of NZ_SMJX01000140.1, read as the reverse complement.
CCGGCTCGCCGCCAGGAACTCGATGGGCACGGCCGCCGAACCCGTGGGGCGGTAGCCCCGCCCGGCCTGGAAGACCGAGCGGAATCGGTTGATGTAGCACACGAACTCCAGCGTGTTCAGGCTGGAGAGGTGCGGGATCACGCGGGCCATCAGCGGGAAACGGCGCTGCAGCTCGGCCGCCAAGCGCTCCTTCGCCGGCGCGTCGAGGCGTGCTCGGACCGCCCGCCACATGTCCGCCACCGACTCCCCGTCCCGGAACAGGGGTTCGTCGCCGCCGAGCCAGCCGAATTCGCCGAGCAACGCCCGCTCGTGCTCGGGGAGGAAGGCGCCGCGCCCGGCGTCGTCCGGGCCCGGCAGATCGAACTCGTACGGCGAGTCGAGGAGGACGAGCCGCGCCACCGGGCGCCCGCGCCGGCCGAGGAGCTTGGCCATCTCGAACCCGACCATCCCGCCCAGGCTCCACCCCAGGATCACCAGCGGCCGGGAGCCGTCGAGCTCCGACTCGACCGCCGCCACGTACTCCCCGGCCAGGCCGGAAAGGGAAAGCTCCCGCGGCGCGTCGAACCGCTCGTGCGCCAGCTTGATCCCGTAGAGGTCCGCGCGGCCGGAGAGTTCCCCGGCCAGGCTCGTGTAGCCGTAGATGTCGCCGCTGACGTCGTGCACGGCGACGATCCTCGCGCCCTGCCCGCCGCTCCCCTCGTCGGCTCTGGCCAGCGGCACCAGGACGCTCTGCTCGTCCCGGGACGCCTCCCCGCGGGTGAGCCGGTTCCAGACCGCCTCGGACTGCGTGTCGATCGTCCGGCAGTCGACCAGCTCCGCGATCTCGAACTCCGTCGCGAAGGTCTCGTTCAGCTCCGTCAGCAGGATGAGCGACTTGAGCGAGCTGCCGCCCGCCGCGAAGAAGTCGACGTCTCCCGAGAGCTCGCCGGCGTCCAGGACCTCCGACCAGAGAGCCCTGATCGCGGCCGTCACTTCGTCCTTGGTCTGCATCTCGATGCCCTTTGACGTCGAACCGGGAGTTCACCGCTGCGGCGCGGCACTCAGAACGGTGGGAGCTCGGACAGCGGCGTCGACGGGGCCCGCACCAGGTCGAAGACCCGGCGGACCGCGTCGCCCATCGCCTCCGCCGTCTCCCGTCTGAACAGGGAGCTGTCGTAGTTGAGGCTCACGCGCAGGCCGTCCTCGACCTCGTCGACCAGGAACGTGAGCGGGAACTTGCTGATGCGGGGACGGTCGACGCGGAAATGCTCCAGCACGAGCCCTTCGCCGAGGAGCAGGCCCTCGACGGGCAGCCGCGGATAGTACGCGAACATGACCTCGAACAGCGGGTTGTGACCGCCGTCCTCCCGGATCCCCAGATCACCGACCAGGGTCTCGAACGGGTACTCCTGGTGGTCCAGCGCCGCGAACAGCTCGGTGCCGTGCGCCGCCAGCAGCTCCTGGAGCGGCCTCGCGCGGTCGACCTCCACCCGGACGGCGAGGGTGTTCACGAACATCCCGATGGTCTCCCGGATCCGCGGGTCGCGCCGGCACTCCACCGGAATGCCGATCGTGACGGCGTCCTGCCGGCAGATGTGCGCCAGGGCGCCCGCGAACAGCGAGAACAGCGCGGAGAACACGGTCGTGCCCGCCGCCCTGGCCAGCGATTCCACCCGCCGGCGCTCGTCTGCCCCGACCCACAGCTCGACGTAGTCGCCACTGAATCGCTGCACCTTTCCCCTCGGGAAGTCGTACGGCAGGTCCAGGGCGGCGCCCGTCCGCTCGCCGCCGAGTTTCTCCAGCCAGTAGGCGCGCTGCTGCGCCCGCACGTCCGCGCCTTCCTGTTCCAGGAGCAGCGCGTGGTCGGCGTAGCGGAGCCCCGTCGTCTCGGACGGGGAGGCGCCGCGGTACAGCCGCACCAGCTCGTCCATCAGCAGCGCGACCGAGGCCCCGTCGAAGACAACGTGATGGACGTCGATGACGATGTAGTGCTCGTCGTCCGAGAGGCTCGCGAGCTTGACGCGCACCAGCGGCGCCCTGGCGAGGTCGAACGGCCGCACGAACCCGCGCAGCATCTCCGCCTCCTCGCCCGGCTCGATCTCCGCCCGCACGATCGGGACCTCGGCGGCGGGCTCCACCAGGCCGACCACCCGGCGGTTGCGGATGGCGAAGCGCGTGCGGAACGCGTCGTGCCGCCGGACGAGCTCGTCGACGGCTCCCTGGAGGCGCGCCGCGTCGAGGGGGCCGCGGACGGCGAGGGACAGCGGGATGTTGTAGGCCGTGCTGCGCGGATCGAGCCGCTGCAGGTAGTAGATGCCGGACTGGGAGGGCGTGATCGGGTACTCGGTCGCGGTATCGGGGACGCGCGCCGGGGCGACCGCGTGCGGTTCGCGGGCTCCGGGGCCCGCCTGCCGGCGCCGGATCTCCGCCGCCAGGCGGCGCACGGTGGGGTGGTGGTAGAGGTCGCTGATCCGCAGCTCCCCGCCGAGCTCCTCGTTCAGCTCGGCGACGATCGTCATGGCGCGGAGGCTGTCGCCGCCCAGATCGAAGTACGAGTCGTCGATGCCGGCGTCCGGTGCCCCGATGACGGACTGCCAGCTCGCCAGGACGCGCCGCTCCAGCTCGTTCTCCGGTGCGGCGGTGGCGGCGCGGGCCGCTTCCGTCCGTCCGGGGGCGGGGCGGCGGAGCAGCGCCTGCCGGTCCACCTTGCCGTTCGGTGTCAGCGGGAGCTCCTCCAGGCGCACGATCGCCGGCGGGACCATGTAGCTCGGCAGGGCGGCGGCGAGCATGCGCCTGACCTCGTCCGGGTCACACGGCTCCCCCGGCCCGTCTCCCGCGTAGTAGGCCTCCAGGTCGGTCGTGCTCCCGTCGTCCCTGATCAGGGCGGCGGCCTGCCGGACGCCGGGGAGCCGCTGCATCGCGACCTCGATCTCCCCCAGCTCGATGCGGCGCCCGCGGACCTTCACCTGCGCGTCGCGGCGGCCGAGGAACATCAGGTTGCCGTCCGGCATCCACCTGGCGTAGTCGCCCGTCCGGTACAGCCGTTCACCGGGAAACGCCGGATGTTCGAGGAACGCTTCCTCGTTGAGGCGGGGACGGTTGACGTAGCCCCGGCAGACGCCACGGCCCGACAGGTAGATCTCCCCGGTCACGTCGATCCCGACCGGCCGCATCGATCGATCCAGGACGTAGACGCGGGTGTTGTCGACCGGCCGCCCGATGGGGACGTTCTGGGTGCCGTCCTCGAAGCGGTAGACGGTGCTGTAGGTCGTGTCCTCGGACGGGCCGTACAGGTTCCTGACCTCGATCCGGCGGTGGTCCAGCAGCTCGCGGAGCAGCGGCGAGGCGGGCTCGCCCGCGATGTTGATCGCCGTGACGTTCGCGAGGTCGTGGCCCGACCGGCAGAGCTCCAGGATCACCGACGGCACCGTGTTGAGGAGGATGCGCCGGTGCGCGCCGAGCCACTCCCCGATCCGCGTCGGTGACTCGATGAGCCGGATGGTCTTCCCGGCCGACAGGGTGAAGAAGAGCTCGAAGATCGAGAGGTCGAAGCAGATCGAGGTGGCCGCGAAGACCACGCCGGCGTCCGTGCCCGCGAACTCGCGCAGGGACCACTGCAGGAACGCCGCGAGGTTGTCGTGGGTGATCTGCACCCCCTTCGGCTCGCCGGTGGATCCGGAGGTGTAGATGAGGTAGGCGACCGCCGCGGGCGACGGCGCCACCGGGGCCGCCGACACCGCCGGGGGCACCGGCCAGGAGCCGAGGCCCGCCCGGAACCGGTTCACGAGCGGCGGGTCGACGACGACGTTGCAGTCGCAGTCGTCGAGGATGAACTCGATCCGGCGGGCGGGATACGCCGAATCGAGCGGCACGAAGGCGGCCCCGGCCTTCAGGACGCCGATCAGGCACGCGACGAGCCAGTCGTCGCGCCCGTGGAGGACCGCGACGCGGTCCCCGGGGCGCACGCCCATCTCCTGGACGAGGAACCCGGCGAACTGGTCGGACCGGGCGTCCAGCTCCGCATAGGACACCACCTCGTCCTCGAAGCGGAGCGCCGTGTCGGCCCCCGAGGCCGCGCACCTGGCGGCGAACCGGGTCAGGAACGGCGTGTACGCCGGGTCGCGCCTGCCGCGGCCGAAGTCGTTCAGCACGACGTCGCGCTCGGCCTCCGGGAGGCACCGCAGCCGGTCCAGCGGGCGCGCCGCGTCGTCGCACGCGTCGGCGAGGAGGGTCTCCAGGGCGCCGATGAACCGGCGGACGGCGCCCGCGTCGTAAAGGTCGGTGTTGTACTCGACCTGGAGTTCGAGCCCGGTCTCGGGCCCCTGGTCGGAGAAGTTGAAGGTCGCGTCGAACTTGCTGAACCGCTGGGGGACGGGCCTTCTCCGGAGCCGGAACCCTGAGCCCTCGATGTGGTTGAGGGCCTGGTTCTCGGTCGCGTTCTGCAGGACGACCAGCAGGTCGAACACGGGGCTGCGGCTCGGATCGCGGCGCAGCCCGAGGTCGTCCACGACGGAGTCGAACGGGTCGGCCCGGTGCTCCAGCGCGGCGGTGGTCCCGGCCCTGACCTTGGCGAGGAGCGCGTCGAACGTCTCGTCCGCCGACAGCGTCGTGCGGAGGGGCAGCGTGTTCACGTAGAACCCGATCTGCCCTTCCAGATCGACGTGGTCCCGGCCGGCGACCGGCGTCCCGAGCGTGATGTCCGGCTGGCCGGTCTGGCGGAAGAGCGTCGCCTTGATGGCCGCCACCAGCACCATGAACAGGGTGCATCCGCGCTGGACGCCCAGCTCCTCCAGCCGTGAGACGAAGGGCGCGGGGAAGACGTGGCCGACGACCGCGCCGCTGTAGGTCTTGACGGCGGGCCGTGCCCGGCAGCCGGGGAGGTCGACCGGCGGGACGGCCTCGATCCCCGCCAGGGTGTCGAGCCAGTAGCGGCGGTGGGCCTCGTGGTCCCGGGACGCCAGCCGGTCCCGCTGCCACACCGCGTAGTCCTTGTACTGGATGTCGAGCCGGGCGACCGGCGGCCCCGCCGTCGCGGGGTCGTAGAACCTGAGCAGGTCGCTCACGAAGACGCCCAGCGACCAGGCGTCGCAGATGGTGTGGTGGATCGCGAAGGAGAAGGTGCTCCGCCCTTCCTCCGTCTCCACGAGGGCGGCGCGCAGAAGCGGGCCTTGGGCGAGGTCGAAGGGTCTCGCCACGAACTCGGCAAGAAAGCCCTCCAGATCGTCGCCGGCCGCGCCGTGGGGCAGTTTGACCCGCTCTATGTGGAAGTCGAGCGACGCGGCGGGGCGGATCACCTGCCGCACGCCGCCGTCCGGGCCGGGCCGGAACGCCGTGCGGAGGCTCTCGTGCTTCTCGATGACCTGGCGGAGCGCGCTTTCCAGCCGGTCCGGCGCGACCTCGCCCCGGATGTCGTAGGTCGAATGGAGGTTGTACGCCTGGGACGCGTCCCCGAACTGGGAGGCGAGCCAGAGCCGGAGTTGCGCGTTGGACGGTTCGTGGTCGTCGGCCGGAGCGAGCCGCGGAATGCTTGCGAACCGGCCCGGATCGGCCGCGCTGACGGCCCTGGCCAGCTCGTCCAGACGGGGGTGCGCGAAGACGGTGTCGAGCGTGATCTCGACGCCGAAATCCCTGGAGATGTGCGACAGCAGCCGGAGGGCCGTGAGGCTGTGCCCGCCCAGCGAGAAGAAGTCGTCGAACCGTCCCACCTGGTCGGCGTCCAGAAGCCGCGCCCAGATGCGCGCGAGCCGCTCCTCCGCCGGGGTGACCGGCGCCTCGAACACGCCCGCCGAGACGTCTCCCCCGGTGGGTGCGGGCAGCGCCTGCTTGTCGAGCTTCCCGCTCGGCGTGCGGGGGAACGACGTCCGCTGGCAGAAGTGGGCCGGGACGGCGAAGGCCGGCAGGCTCTCCGCGACCTGCGCCCGCAACGTCCGCGGGTCGAGTGGCGTACCGGCGATGAAGTACGCCACCAGGACGTTCTCGCCCCGGACCGGCTTGGCGCAGACGACCACGTCCTGCACGCCGTCCAGGCGGCGGATCGCCCGCTCCACCTCGCCCGGCTCGATCCGGAACCCGTTGATCTTCACCTGGTCGTCGGCGCGGCCGAGGTATTCGAGCCGGGCGTCCCCGGTCCAGCGGACGAGATCCCCGGTCCGGTACAGGACGCCGTCGAAACCGGTCTCGCTCACCTCGAAGCGGGCGAAGCGCCTCGCGTGCTCGTCCGGGTCGTTGATGTAGCCCTTGGAGAGCCCGGCGCCGCCGAGGTAGAGCTCGCCGACCATGTGGGGCGCGCACAGCCGGCGCTCCGGATCGAGGACGAACAGGTGGATGCCGTCGACGGGGCGGCCGATGGGGATCGTCCGGCCGTCCGGCCGCAGGTCGCCCACGGCGAGGTCGTGGTAGCTGACGACGTCGGTGAACTCGGTGGGCCCGTAGGAGTTCATGATCGTGGCCCGGAAGTTCGGTGACCCGGCCCATTCGCTCAGCTTCGCGCCGTCGATCGGTTCACCGCCGAGCACCACGTGGCGCAGCGACCGCAGCGGATGGAACCGGTGCTCGGCACCGAACTCCAGCAGCGGATAGAAGGCGCTCGGGGCGCAGTTGACGACGTCGATGCCCTGCGCGTCGATGTAGGCGGCCATGGCCGAATAGTCGTCGAGCGCCGCCCCCAGGAGGTGCAGCCGCCCACCGCACATGAGGGGCGCGAAAAGGTTCTTCTGGGCCAGATCGAAGCTGACCGGGGCGATGAGGAGGAAGTCCGGGCGCGCCTCTCCGCACACCTTCCGCGTGTACCAGGACAGGAGATTGCGGAAGGCCCCGTGCTCGACGGCGACCCCCTTCGGCGTCCCGGTCGATCCGGACGTGAAGATCACATAGACGGCGTCGTCCGCGCGGACGGTCACCGGAGGGTCGCTCGCCGGGCATCCGGCGATCCGGTCCGCGTGGCGCGACAGCGCCACCACGTTCGCGGCGGCGGACGTGCCCAGGTCGGCGGGGTCCCGCGCGATCACGGCGACGGCGCCGCTCTGCTCGACCAGCAGCGCCTTGCGGTCCACCGGATAGCGCAGGTCGATCGGCACGTACGCCGCACCGGCCTTGAGCACCGCCAGGACCGCCACGAGCAGGTCCCGGCTGTCGGGCAGCGCGACCCCGACGAAGTCCCCGCGCCGGACACCATGCGTTTCCATGAGGAAATGCGCGAGCCGGTTGGCGCTCTCGTCCAGCAGGCGGTAGGTGAGCTCGCCGCCGCCGTCCACGACCGCCACGGCGTCGGGGGTGGCGGCGACCTGGCGCTTGAGGTCGACGAGCAGGCTGGGCGGCAGGTCCGGGTCCGGCAGCGGGCCGCGCAGCGCGGCGGCGAGCCGCTCGACCTCTGCGGACGCGAGGAACGGGACCCGCCGCAGCGGACGGTCGAGGTGCCGGTGAAAGCCCCGCACGAGTTCGACATAGTGCCGCAGGAACTGGGCGGCGAGCCGCTCATCGCACCCCGCCCCCGGCCCGCAGGACAGGCCGACCTCCCGGTCATGCGCCGCGACCGGCACCGTGAGGCAGAGGGCCGTCTCACCCTCCAGCCACGCGTTCGCCGCCGGATCCGCGCCGCACACCAGCCCGAAGCGGACGACGCCGAGGCCGGTGAGCGGCGCAGAACCCTCGACGCCCGCGCCCGGAGCCCGCGTCCGCTCCTGGGCGATCATCCAATCGCGCAGGCCCTCCCAGGAGTAGTCGCGGTACGGGGCGCCTTCGAGCGTCTCGGTCCGGGTCACATCTATCGCGTCTTTGAGCGTCCCGTCCATGTTGAACGGCACGGTGTAGAACAGCGGCGCCCGGGAGCCGCCGCCCGGCGGCCCGCCCGCCGCGACCAGGTCGGCGGAGGGCCCGAAGTAGTACGAGAGCAGGACCCGGTACAGGGTGACGTGGATGACCAGCTCCGCCTCCACGTCGCCCCGGCACGCCTTCTTCAGGACGCGGAGGTCTTCGTCGGAGAGGGTCCGCGACCAGCGCCGCGTCCCGGTCGCATCGGCGGCGGCCGGGTCGCCGTTCGAGCCCGTGGGGGTGAGCGCCATGGGCAGGTCCGGCCGCTGGGCGCCGCCGATCTTCCGCACCCAGAAATCGAGGGCGATCCTCGGGTCCAGCATCTTCTCGACCATCGTCTCGTCCTAAAAGTCGAACTCGAACTCGATCTCGATACCGGCGGCGGCGATCCGCTCCCTCTCCTCCTCGACCGCCCCGCTGTACTCGCGGAGCCGCCGGTCGGGGGAGCCCACGACCTCCGAGAGCAGCGCCGTGAACCGCCGCCAGAGCAGGGCGACCGAACCCTCGTCGTACAGCTGCGGATCGAACTCGACCAGCACGTCGACGCGCCCGCCGCGCGGCGCGAAGTTGAAGGTCAGGTCGAACTTGGAGATGCACTCGCGGCGGTCGCGGAGCGCGATCTCGACGCCGGTCTCGCGGCGCACCCGCTCCTCCAGAACGCCATGGCCGTGCAGCACCATGAGGACGTCGAACAGGAAGCCGCGCCCCGGCTCCTCGCGCGGGACCACATCGGCGAGCCGCTCCAGCGGGAACAGCTGATGCTCCTGAGACTCCAGGAACTCGCGCCTGGCGATCGCCAGCAGCTCACGGAAGCGCGTGTCGGGCGAGAAGGCCGTCCTGAGGGCCAGCGTGTTGGCGAGGAAGCCGATCTGCGACTCCAGGTGCCGCGAGAACTCCCGGCCGGTCGACAGCGTGCCCAGGCAGAGATCGGTCTGCCCGGTCCGGTTGAACAGGGTCAGCAGGAGGACGGCGTGAAGGACGTTGAACAGGGTCACGTCCTCGGCGAGGCACAGGTCCCGGGCTCGGGCGGTCAGGGCCTTGTCGATGGACCCGTGGTGGACCGCCCCCGTGAACGACTTCACGGGGGCGCGCGGCCGGTCCGTCCTCAGCCGGAGAGCGGGAACACCACCCTTGAGCTTCTCCTCCCAGTACGTTCTGCTCGGGTCGAGGAAGCCGCGTTCGCCGAGCTCGCGCACCCAGAGCGCGTAGTCGCCGTACTGGACGGCCGGCATCGGCAGCGAGTCGCGCCGCTGCGCGTACGCCTTCAGCACCTCCTCGGTGAAGACGGCGACGGAGATCGCGTCGCAGATGGCGTGATGCATGGAGAGCATCAGCACGTCGTGCGGGGCCGTGCCCGTCACGTACGTCACCTGGAACAGCGGGCCGGTGGCCAGGTCGAAGCGCCGGTGCAGCTCGCGGCGCTCAAGCTCCGCCAGCCTCCGCTCCTGATCGGCGGCGGCGGACGTGTCCATGTGCTCGACCAGGACCTCGCTCGCCACCGGCGCGGGCACGACCCGCTGCACGACCTCGCCGCCCTCGCCGCCCTCGGCGCCGTCGTCTCCGCGCACGACGAAGCGCGTGCGCAGGATCTCGTGCCTGGCCACGACCGCGCCGATGGCGCGCTCCAGCCTCCGGGGCTCCAGGCCGTCGCGGACGTCGATCGACGCCAGCACGTTGTAGGGCGTGCGCTGGCTCTGGACCCAGATCCTCCTCTGGCTGGAGGTCAGGGGGTATTCGGTGCGCGACGGGTTCCGCGTCAGCGCGGGCCACGTCGAGGAGGGGGCGGACGCCAGCCGGACGGCGATGGCGGCGACCGTCGGGGTCTCGAAGACGTCCTTGAAGGAGAGCGTGAGCCCGGTGGCCTTCTCCAGCCGGTGCAGGAGCTCGATGACGCCGAGCGAGTTCCCGCCCAGCTCGAAGAACGACGATGCGGGGCTGGACACCGCGACCCCCAGGACGCCCTCCATGCAGTCGGCCACGGCGCGCTCGCGCGCGTTCATCGGCTGCGCGGGGCGGCGGTCGAGCAGGGCCTGCTCCCCGGGCGGTGGCAGCCCGGCCGTGTCGATCTTGTTGTTGGACGTGAGCGGGAAGGCGTCGAGCACGCTGATGGCGGACGGGACCATGTAGGCGGGCAGGCTCCGGGCCAGGAACGCGCGGAGGTCCGCGGGGTCGAGGGCGGCGCGCCGCGATTCGTCGGGGACCTCGACGTACGCGGTCAGGAATCCCCCGCCGTCGTCGCCTTGGTGCTTCAGCACCCGCGCCCGGGCGATCGCGGGACGGGTCGTCAGGAGGGACTCGATCTCGGCCGGTTCCACCCGGTACCCGTTCACCTTGACCTGCCGGTCCTCGCGGCCGACCAGCTCGATCTCGCCGTTGGGCAGGAACCTGCCGGAGTCGCCGGTGCGGTAGGCGCCCCCCTGGAACCTGTCGGCGGTGAGGGTGGGTTGCCCGAGGTAGCCGCTCGCGACGTGCGGGGACTCGACCACGATCTCCCCTACCTCGTACACCTCCGGATCGCCGCCGCGCCCGACGCGCCCGACGCGCACGGCCAGCGATGTGCCGTCGCAGGGAACGCCCAGCGTGACGTTGCGCGCGGCGTGCTCCGCCTCGAACCGCCGCAGCGAATTGAACGTGCTCTCCGCCTGGCCGTAGAGGTTGTAGAGCTCGACGCCGGGAGACAGCGCGAAGTGACGGGTCACGTCGGCGGGCAGGACGGGCTCTCCGCCCAGCACGACGGCGCGCAGGTGGCCGCCGCCGTCCGGCCCGCTCCGGGTGGACATGAGCTTCCGGTAGAGCGAGGGGGTCGAGTGGAAGACCGTGATCGACCGGTCGAGGGCCCACTGCCACAGATCGCGGTGGGTGTCGTTGTCGTGGAGGGCGAGGACCTGGAGCCGGGCGCCGGTGACCAGCGCCGTGTAGACGTCCAGCACCGCGGCGTCGAAGCCGAGCGACGACACGAGGCTGAGCGTGTCCCGCTCCGTGATCGAGAGGCGCCGCCGGTACTGGTCGACGAAGTACCGGATGTTGCCCGCTTCCTGGATCACGCCCTTCGGGGCCCCCGAGGTGCCGGACGTGTAGAGCAGGTATCCGGGGTCGGGTCCGGCCGCAGGATCGTCCTGCGTGTCGATCGGCCCGGCCTCGTCGATACGCACCACTCGCGGGCGCTCCGGGCCCGGCTCGTCGGCCCAGGGGAGCGCGCCGTTCGCCAGAACCAGGTGGACGCCCGCGTCCGAGACGATCCGCTGGAGCCGCGGCACCGGGTCCCTCGGCTCCAGGACGACGTAGCGGCGCCCGGCGTCCAGCACGCCGATCATCGCGGAGATCGCCAGCGCGGTGTCCCGGGACGGGAAGAAGAGCCCGATCGGGCCTTCCGCCGCGTCCCGCCGCAGGTGGCCGCTGACGCGCCGGCTCAATTCGAGCAGCTCCCCGAACGTCGTCTCGGAATGCGGGGTGACGACCGCGACGCGCTCCGGGATCCGCTCCAGGGTGTCCCTGATCATGCGGACCAGGGGACGGGAGGTGTCCGCGGGCTCTGCCCGCCCTGCCCGGCGGCGGCGGGGCGGTGGCAGGAGCGGCTGCGCGTCGAGCGGCTCGTCCGGCCGGTCCGCGAGGCGGCGGAGGCAGGTCTCGAAGGCGGCCATCCACAGGCGCACGGTCTCCGGCTCGAAGAGCGACGCGTCGTAGTCCCACCGCAGCGACCCGCTCCCGTCTCCGTCGAGGATCGCGTAGACGTCGAGATCGAGGCGTGCGTCCAGGCCCTGGTCGCCGAGGAATCCCGCGGCGATCCGGTCACCGGGCGCGAACGTGAGGCCGTTGAAGTACACCGAGGTCAGCGGGGCCGCCCGGTCACCTTGGCCGGTGGTGAGCTCGCCCGCCACCTCGCGCAGCGGCAGCGCCCGGTAGCGGAGCGCCTCGGACAGCCCGCCGCCGACGGCCGCGACCCGGTCCGTGCCGGACTGGTCGCCGGAGAGGTGATGGCGCAGCGTCACCGGGTTGAGGCACGGGCCGAACGTGTCCTTCATGGCGGGGAGGTCGCGGTCGAGAAGCGGGACGCCGATGACGACGTCCGAGCGCCGCGTGATCCTCCCGACGACGGTCGTGAAGGCGGTCAGGGCGACGGCGAACGGCGTCGTCCCGCACCGCCGGGCCAGCCGGGCGAGCGATCCGGCCTGCTCGTCGGTCAGGTGCATCCATCGGCTCGCGATCCGGCCTCGGGCACCGTCGTCGGCGGGCCGGCGGTCGCGCGGGAGCCGCAGCGGCACGGCGCCCGCCAGCCGCCCGCGCCAGTACGCCCCCGCTTCCTCTCCACCCCGCGCCAATAGCTCGCGTTGCCGTTGCACATAGGCCCGGTAGGAGGCGGTCTGCTCCGCGGCGATGCCGTCCCGGTCCGCGCCGCAGGCCGCCAGCAGCCGCTGGGCGAAGGCCATGAGCGAGAAGCCGTCGCAGATGATGTGGTGAGCGACGAAGACCAGTACGTGGGAGCCGCCCGGCAGCCGCGCCAGCGCGGCGCGGTACAGCGGGCGCTCGTCGAGATCGAACGGCTCGCGGACGAGCGCCCCGGCGCACGCGTCCAGTTCCGCCGCGGCCTGCTCGGCTCCCGAACCGGAGAGATCGAGCACGTCCGGACGGTGCTCGTCGCCGTCGAAGGGGAGTTGGGTCAGGCGTCCGTCCTGCCAGCGGATCTGGCAGCGCAGCAGCGTCGCCCGGCCGGCTTCGAGCGCGAACGCCTCCTCGATGCGCTCGCGCGGGACGTCCGGCGGGAAGTCGATCCGGATGGGGATGTTGTAGCGGCTGTCCGGCGTCCGCGACTGGTGGTCGACCCAGATCGACTCCTGGATCGAGCTCAGGGGAAGCGGCCCGGTGCTCGCCGGCTCCGCGAGCTCGGCGGGCGGCTCGCCGGCGGGCGGCAGGGCGTCCAGCCGCGCGCCGAGTTCGGGGATCGTCGGACACTCGAAGAGCAGCTCGACGCCGACCGCCCGGCCGGTCTCCGCGGACAGCGCGGCGGCGAGCTCGGCCATGCCGAGGGAGTCGAAGCCCACGCTGAAGAACGTGTCGCCCTCGCCGATCCTGATCGGGCCCTTGAGGCGTTCGACCATCCGAACGATCTGCCGCTCGGTGTCCGAGGCGGCCTGGAAGGCGGTGTCCGGCGAGCCGCCCGCCCCGCCGGTCCGCTCGCCTGGCTCGGCCTTCCAGTGCGCGAGCAGTTCGCCGAGACCGCCGGACTCGCCCGTGTGGAAGGCCGACTTGCAGAGCGTCCGCTGGAGCTTGCCGCTGCTGGTGCGCGGCAGCTGGCGGGCCGCGAAGAGGAACACCTCCGCCGGGGCGATCCCGAACTCCTCCAGCAGGACGGACCGGACCGACCGGATGACGTCGGCGTGGGGCAGGACGCACCCGCGCTCGTACTCGCACTGGACGACCAGTTCTTCGCCGTGCTCGCGGTCGACGGAGAACACCACGCACCCGTCCCTGACGACGCCCGGCGCGCCTTCGGCGATCGACCACTCCAGGTCGTACGGGTAGTGGTTGCGGCCGCGGATGATGACGAGTTCCTTGATCCGGCCGGTCACGTACAGCTCGCCGTCGCGCAGGAAACCGAGATCGCCCGTGCGGTAGAACGGCCCCTGGCCCGAGCGGGTGACGGCGTGGAACGCCTCGGACGCCTCAGGGTTGTCCCAGTAGCCGCGTGCGATGCTCGTCCCGCTCAGCCATACCTCTCCCACCTCGCCGTCCGGGCGCACGTTGCCGTCGCCGTCGACGATGAGGCAGCGGAACCCGTAGGGGACGCCGCACGACACCACCGGGTCGCCCGACGCCGCGAGCGACGCGGGCGCGTGGCCGCCCTCCGCGGGCGGGCTCGGCGCCTGCCGGACGGGGCCGTCCGCGGCGGCCACGAGCAGGGTCGCCTCCGCCATGCCGTAGCAGGGGCGGAACGCGTCCGGCCGGAACCCGGCCGCCGCGAACCGGTCGGCGAAGGACGACAGCGTCGGCGCGCGGACGAGTTCGGCCCCGCAGTACGCCACCTGCCAGTGGCTCAGATCGAGCCGGGCGATGTCGTCCCCGCCGATCCGGTCGACGCAGTGCTGGTAGCCGAAGTTGGGCCCGCCACTGCCCGTCGCGCGGTAGCGGCTGATCGCCTCAAGCCAGGTCACGGGCCGGCGCAGGAAATCGATCGGCGACAGGAACACCGCGTGCGCGCCGGCATGCACGGTATGCAGGACGTTACCGATGAGCCCCATGTCGTGGTAGAAGGGCAGCCAGGACACGATCGTCGACGAGGCGTCCTGCCCGAACGCCGCCTGGATCAGCCTCTGGTTGTGGTGCAGGTTCTCATGCGAGACGACGACCCCCTTGGGCGCGCCCGTGGAGCCGGACGTGTACTGCAGCAGCGCCGGGTCCGCCGGGCGGACGGCCGCCGGATCGAAGG
>NZ_SMJX01000013.1 GCF_004348535.1 Actinomadura sp. KC216 | reverse complement strand
GCGGGAGACGTCGTCCGGGCGGGGGCCGGGGTGCGGGCGCAGGCGCTCGACCCGGACGGCCGCCTGGTGGACGACTTCCGCGTCCACCGGCTCGGCAGGGTGACCGCCGTCCGCAACGCGCCCTCACCCGCCGCGACCTCGTCCATGGCCATCGCCGAACACATCCTCGACGTCATCGAAGGAAAGAACCGAACCTGACCCGCCCGCGTTCACGGCTACGGCTTGAACCGGACAAATCGGTAATGGCACGATGGAAACAGCGTGCAGGGCCCCTGATTCAGACATGGTGATCACCTCGTCTAGCAGGGGTTTCTTTGTGTCACCGGCCGAATGTCCGTATCGCGATCATGCCGTGCTCGGCGTCCGCCAAGACGGATGGAAAAGGGGTCATCGACATGCATCCTGTTTCCCCGATCGACGCGCATTCGCTGCTTTTGTTTCTGCTCCAGGTCGGCGTCGTCCTGCTGATGGCGCTGCTGCTCGGACGGCTCGCCGCGCGGTTACGGATGCCCGCGGTGGTGGGCGAGCTCACCGCCGGGGTCCTGCTGGGGCCGTCGGTGTTCCACCAGCTCGCGCCCGGAGCGTCGGGCTGGCTGCTGCCCGCCGAGCCGGAGCAGGTCCACCTGCTGGACGCGGTCGGCCAGATCGGGGTGCTGCTGCTGGTCGGCATCACCGGCGCCCATCTGGACCTGAAGCTGGTCCGCCGCCAGGGCGCCACCGCGGCCACGGTCAGCGCGTTCGGCCTGGTGATCCCGCTCGCCATGGGCGTCGGGATCGGCTACCTGCTGCCCGCGTCGCTGACCGGCGGGGCGCAGCCGGAGGTCTTCGCGCTGTTCCTCGGCGTCGCGATGTGCGTCAGCGCCATCCCGGTGATCGCCAAGACGCTCATCGACATGCGGCTGATCCACCGCGACATGGCGCAGCTCACGCTGACCGCGGGGATGATCGACGACGCGTTCGGGTGGCTGCTGCTGTCGGTGGTGTCGGCGATGGCGACCACCGGGGTGCGGGCCGGGGCGGTGGCGCTGTCGGTCGTCGCGCTGGCCGGGGTGCTGCTGGTGGCGCTCGTCCTCGGCCGGCTGGTCGTCGGCCGCTTGTTCCGGGCGGTGGGCGACCCGGGCGGGACGGTCGCCGTGGTGACCGTGATCGTGCTGCTGTCGGCGGCGGGCACCCAGGCCCTCGGGCTGGAGGCGGTGTTCGGCGCGTTCGTGGCCGGTGTCGTGATCAGCGAGTTCGGCCGGCCCGACCCGGCCCGGCTCGCGCCGCTGCGCACGGTGGTGCTGACGTTCCTGGCACCGGTGTTCTTCGCCACCGCCGGGCTGCGCATGGACCTGACCGCCCTGGCCCGGCCCGATGTCCTGGGGTTCGCGCTGCTCATCCTCGCGACGGCGTTCGCCGGCAAGTTCCTCGGCGCCTACTTCGGTGCCCGCGCGCGCAGGCTGACCAGGTGGGAGGGGCTGGCGCTGGGCGCGGGCATGAACGCCCGCGGGGTGATCCAGGTGATCGTCGCGATGGTCGGGCTGCGGCTGGGCGTGCTGAACGCCGAGATGTACACCGTCCTCGTCCTGGTCTCGGTCGTCACCTCGCTGTCGTCCCCGCCGATCCTGCGGGTGTCCATGAACCGGATCGAGGAGACCGAGGAGGAGCGGAACCGCATGGTGATCGAGGTCGGCTCCGAGGCCCCCGCGAAGGCGTACGTGCGGCCGGGCGTGCCGGACTCCAGCCGCAGCAGCGCCGGCGGTTAGGCCCGGGTGCGCGCCGTCACTTCGGCGAGAACTTCCTGATCATGAAGCTGCCGCTGCCGTGCACGCAGAGCTGCCCCGCCGTCGTGCGTATCTCGGCGTTCGCCGTGACGATCGTGTTGCCGCGGTGTGCGACCTTCCCTTCGGCCATCACCTTTTCTCCGTTGATGAGCAGCGGCCGCACATAGTAGATGCTCAACTGGAGGGTGCTCAGATAGTGGTATTCGGGAAGGACGGTCAGTACCGCCGTGGTCAGCGTCGCATCGATCAGCGCGCTCGCCAGCCCACCGTGTGCGGTCCCGGCGTTATTCGAGTGGAACTCGGCCGGGGCCACCGAAAGCACGGCGCGCCCCTCGTCGGCCGACTCGCCCTCGAAGTCGAGCAGTTCTCCGAACGGCGGTTTCGGCACCTCGCCCCGGAACATGGCGCGCACGGCCTCCAGCCCGGGCATGGCGAACGTGGAGGTCGCCGCCTGATCCGGGTCCTCCCAGGAAATCAGGCGGGTACGCTCATTCATCGAGCATTCACCTTTCGGTATTCGACGGCACGGCCATTTCTAGCATGACGATCATGGTTCCGTCTCCTTCCGGGCGGGCGAGAAGGCGACGTCGGTACCCGGCGCGAGCCCGATCTCGGGGCCCGTCACCAGCCGGTCCACCGCGATCAGGACGTTGTAGTGGTTGGGGAAATGGCAGGCGTCGAACCCCAGAATCCGGCCGATCGGGCGGCCGTCGACCAGGACGGTGTCGCCGGCGTCCAGCACGCCCGCACGGGTGATCTCGGTGAAGCCCAGGAATCCGACCCGGTCGACGAGGTCGCCGGCGCCGGCGGTCCGCTGGTCCGTCGTCACCAGCTCGTGGATCTCCCCTTGCCGGACGCATCTGCTCGCGAACGGCTCAAGCACCATTCCCCGGTCCTCGCGGCGGTGCTTGAGGACTTTGACCACCTCGCTGCGAACGGTGCGTTTCAGGCCGGATTCTTCGACCACGGCGGGAACGCGCCCGGGTTCGGCGGCGAGATCGTAGGCGGCGGCGACCAGATCGAGCGCGGCGACGCCGCCGGAGTCCGCGCGTCCCGCCCGGACGGCCGCCGCGAAATCGTCGAGGACGGCGGCGTACTCGTGGGACAGCGAACTCTTGAATTCCGGGTAGCCCGCGAGCATATCGGCGTGGCGTTCTCTGCCATCGGAATAGCGGATCGTGACGTCCTTGGCCTCGCCATGCGGATACGACCAGTCGAGTTCGACGGTCGCCGTCGTCCCGGACGGGGAGGACAGGGTGATGTCCGCCTTCCTGTCGATGCCGAGATCGTCGTAGACGATGCTGGACGCGGTGACCCGCACCTCGCCCAGCAGAAGCCTCAGCAGATCGAAGGCGTTCGGGCCGTTGTCGGCCACGCAGCCGCCCCCGCAGCGGGCGGGGTCGAGGTACCAGCGGTCGCCGCCCACGTGCTCTTCGATGCGTTCGAGGTAGCGGACGGTGACCGACTCGACGGCGTCCCGGTCCGCCGCCGTTGGAAGGATGGCGAGGACGTTCGAGTTGTACCGGCGGTGGAAGGCGGTGAAGAGCGCGACGCCGGTCTTCTCCGCCAGCCGCTGCAGCTCGTGGGCGTCCTTCGGCACCGTCGCGAGCGGCTTCTCGACGCAGACGGCGATACCCGCCTCCAGCGCCGCCCGGCACACCGCCGCGTGCAGGTCGTTCGGCACGTTGACGATGACGGCGTCCAGCTCCCCGGCGGCGAACATCTCCTCGTGGCCGAGGTAGCGCCGCACGTCCGGGTCGAGGCCGACCAGGGCCTCCTCCCGGAGATCGCAGGCGGCCACCAGCCGCATGTCGGCGCGGTTCTGCAGGGCCGCGAGATAGAACCGCGAGATCACGCCCAGCCCGACGACTCCGACGCGCAACCGGCTCATGTGACCTCCTCGGTCGTGGCGGGGACGGGTGCGGGCACCCCGGCCTCCCGGGCGGCCTGGGAGACTTCGGCGAGGAGCCAGTCCGGCACCGGAACGCCGAGCCTGAGGTTCTCCTGGGCCGTGGCGGCCTCATGCCAGCCGGGGTAACGCACGGGCGACTCCCCGTTCACGGGCGGGCCACCGGCCAGGACGCCGAACATACGCTCGGCGTCGTCCTGGAATCCGCCGGTCCCGCGCAGGGTGCCGGGGCTGATGGCAAGGGCGATCACGCCGATGTCGTCGTCCCGCCCGCCCGGACTCCCGTCGCCGTGCAGCGCCTCGGGCGACGGTCCGAGCCCCGCCCCCGGTAGCAGTGCCGCGAGGGTCTCCACCATGAGCCCGAGCCCGTACCCCTTGTAGGCCCCGGTCTCCGCCCTGCCCCCGAGCCACAGCAGGTGGGCGTCACCACGGTCGAAGGCCGCCGGGTCGGTCACGGCGCGGCCGTCATCGTCGGCCAGCCACCCCTCCGGGATGCGGTCGCCGGCCAGGGCCGCGGAGCGGATCCGCCCGGTCGGCACGACGGTCGTGCTCATGTCCAGGACGAAGGGATGCCCGTCCATGGCGGGCGCGGCGACGCTGAACGGGTTGGTGCCCAGCATGGCGGCCCGGCCGCCCGGCGGCCGGGCGATGCGCTGCCGCCCGCAGTTGGACGCCGTGATCCCGATCATGCCGTGCCGGGCGGCCCGGGCGGAGTGGAATCCCGCCACCCCGAAGTGGGTGCAGTCGTGCATGGAGACCAGCCCGATGCCGTGGGAGCGGGCGCGTTCGGCGGCCATGTCCATGGCCTCGCTCGCGGCCCACAGTCCGAGGGCACGGTTGGCGTTCACCAGGACGGCCGCGCCGGTGTCGTTGACGACGTCCAGGTCGGCCTGCGGGTCGACCCGCGCGTCGGCGAAGAGCGGGAGGTAGAGCCGGGCCAGGTTGAACAGGCCGTGCGACCTCACCCCGGTGAGGTCCCCGTGGCAGAGCGCCTGGGCGGCGATCTCCGCCCGCGGGCCCGGCACACCGTGCTTCTCGATGATCTGCGCGACGCAGCCGGTCAGTTCCTCGTAGGGGACCCGGGTCTCGGGTTCGTCCATGCTCATGAGTCCTTGCCCTCGTGCTGTGCGAAGCGGGTGAGTATCCGTGCGACGGCTTCGGCGAAGCGCTCGAGTTCGCCGAGCTCGGCGTACTCGCCTGCGGCATGGGCGTTGTTGCGGCCCAGTTCCCCGGGCCCGAAGACGACCGTGTGGGTGCCCGGCACGTCGGCCATCCAGATCGCGTCGCAGGTGAACGCGGGCTTGGACGCGGGCCAGGCGGGGATCCCGGCCTCCAGGAGGAACCGCTCGGCCCAGGTGTCCGAGCTCCGGAGTGCGGGCAGTCCGCGCTTGTCCCAGCGAAGCCCGGTGATAACGCGGGCGGCGGCGGCGGTCTCCGCCAGCAGCGGCACCCCGGCGAACGCCGCGTTGAACTCGGCGAGCCCCTGCCGGATCTCGGCGGCCATGGTGCGCTCCAGCCGCCGGGCGGCGGCGGTGGAGCCGTAGGACAGGTTGACCAGCAGCTCGCCCGACCCGTACACCCGGTTGTGGCGGTGTCCGGTGTGCAGCCCGGCGATGCACACGGCCCCGTCGCGCCCGTCGCCCCCGTCCGCCCCGTCGGCGCCGCCGAGCCTGCGTGCGAGGTGCTGGGCGAGGAAACCGAGGAGGACCGTCGCGTTGTGCCCGCGAGCCGGTTCGTCGTCGACGGCATCGTTGCCCGCCACCGAGATGCGCGCGGTCATGGACGCGGTCGCGCGCGCGAGCGCCAGCAGGCCGGTGGGCTCGCAGAACACGTTGAGGCGCCCGTAGTGGCCCGCCTCGACGAGCGGCCGGGTCCCGTAGACGCCCATCGCGCCGCCCTCCTCGCCGGCGACCGCCTGGACGAGGACCCCGGTCGTCCGGCCGAGCGACGGCTCGCGTTCGCACGCCGCCCGGATGCCCGCCAGCAGCGCCACGGCGGGACCTTTGGCGTCGATGGCGCCGCGCCCTTCGATCCGCTTTCCGGCCAGGCGGACGGGGAGGTCCCCGGCGACCGTGTCCAGATGCACGTTGAACATGACGACGTTCTCGGGAGGCAGTTCGGGACCGAGCCGCAGCACCAGATTGGGCTGTGCTTCGAGGAAGGCCACGGGGTCGTCGCCCGCCGCGTCCGTCACCGTGCGCGGGACGCCCTCACGTGCCAGGACGGACGGATCCGCAGGCCCGTCATGGACGACCCGCATGCCGAACCCGGCCGCCGCCTCCGCGTAGCGCGACTGCGCCTCGCCGATCCGGCACTCCGATCCCGGACCCGTCTCCAGGGGCCCGGCGGTCGGGAGGCGGAGCAGGTCGAGCAGGAGCCGCTGGTCGGCGGCCGAGACGTGGGTCGGCGCGGTCACCGCGGATCGCCCCCCGCCGTGACCGCCACCTCGGAGGCGACCAGCTGCTCCAGCCGGCGAGCGTAGGCCACAAACGCTTCGAGGCGCTGGTCGGCGGCGTCCGCGTATCCGTCGTGCGGGCGGACGCGCAGATGGGGCTCGACGCTCCAGACTCCGGAGTACCCGGCGGCGAGCAGCAGCCTCAGGCAGTCGGCGACCCGGCACTCGCCGTCGCCCGGAAGCGTGTAGGTGGCCGACGCGGCCGGCCCGATCGCGTCCTTGACGTGGACATGCGCGACATGGCCGACGATCTCCTTGAGCAGCGCGTGGCCGTCGTAGCGGTGCTCGACACCGTTGCCGATGTCGAAGAGCAGCCGCAGCGCGGGGCTGCCGACCGAGTCCAGCATGTCGAGCATGCGCGGGGCCTCGCGCGAGGCCCAGCCCGCGCAGTTCTCGTGGACCAGCACGATCCCCGACTGCTCGGCCTCGCCGGCGAGGATCCGCATGCGCCTGATCACCTCGGCGCGCCAGGCGGCGTCGTCCAGCCCGTCGTTCGGGTAGGACATGACGCGGATCAGGCCGGTGCCGAGCAGATGGCATCTGCGCATCAGGATCCGCAGCTCGGCCAGGTCGGACTCCAGGTCGGTGCTGACCGAGCGGGCCCAGTTGCCGATGCGCGAGTCCAGGCAGACCGTCGCCAACCCGGCGCCTGCGAGGGCGGTGCACACCTCCCCGAACTCGCGGTCGGAGAGGTCGGCGACGGCGGTCCCGGCGATGCTGCGCAGCTCGATGTCGCGCCAGCCGACCGTCTGAAGCGCCGCGATCTGCTCGGGCAGCGTCCGGCCGGTCTCGTCGCCGATGGCGCCGAGCCGGATCCGGGACGGGGGGATGAGCTCGTCAGGCATGGCTGGCCACCGCTCCTAGGTCGGTGAGGCGGGGGATCGGGGGTGCCGCGGCGCCGTCGTCGAGCCCGCGGCACATGGCCTTGGCGTCGTCCAGGAGGCGGGCGACGCGCAGGCCGAGGCCGAACTCGTCGCCGTCCGGGCGGGCCCCGGCGAAGGTCAGATAGGTGTGGCGGATGAACTCGGTGAGGGAGTCGTCCGGGAACCGGTCCTCGGTGGTGCCGCCCGGGGTCGAGACGAGCGCGAAGGCGTAACAGTCGCTCTCGCTCACGGGGTAGTGGCCGGTGAACGTCCCGCCGGTGAACCGCAGCGTCAGCCGCCGTTCCCGGACGGGGGCCGCCAGGTCGGAGAAGATCCGCGTCCGCGCCGCCGCGTGCCTGAGCGTCAGCCGGCCCGCGCCCATCCGGGGGACGTGCGCGTCGCCGATGCGCAGGTCGCTCCACGAGGCGGCGGCCACCTCGGCGTCCCCGGCGAGCGTCAGGGCGACGCCCACCGAGTGCGGCGGCTCGACGTCGAAGACGGTGAGCCCGCTCCCGTCCCGCAGCGTCCGCTCGAAACGGGGCTTGCGCTGGGAGAACGTCACCGACCGCAGCTCGCCGAGGGTGCCCGACGCGACCAGGTCGGCGGCGCGGCGCGTCAGCGCGCTCGTCTGCCAGGGCGCCACCACGATGATCCGCAGCCCCAGTTCCGCGCGCAGCTCCGCGATGCGCCGCGCGTCCGGGTAGCGGTCGGCGAGGGGCTTTTCGAGCAGCAGGTGCCGGAACCCCAGCTCGGCCAGCCGCCGGACGGTCTCCACCCGCTGCTGCGGAGGCGTGCAGACGTGCACGACCGTGCGGCCGGGATCGACCAGCTTGCGGGCCTGCTTCAGCGACTTGAGCAACCGCAGGCCGGGCGGTGCGTCACCGGCCGCGGGCCCGCGGATGTCCCAGGCGAGCGGCGGTTCTCCGGAGAACAGGCCGGAACTCTCCGGCTCGGATCTCAGCTTGCGCAGCACCGGCCAGTGCAGGCCGGTGCCGGCACGGCCCATCCCGATGATCAGTGTGTGCACGGGTCCGGTCCGCCTCAACGGTCGCGGTAGGCGACGTGGTGCGCCATCTCGATGAGTTCGGCGCGCCACGGCGGGGGTAACGGCGCGTCGTGGAGCAGGGCGGACGCCTTGCCGACCAGCTCGCCGATCAGATGCTCCACCTGGACGGCGACGCCGCTCTCGCGGAGCAGGGTGTGCAGGTCCGCCGCCGCGGGCCGGTCCCTGCCGGGGCGCCGGACGAGGTCGCGCACCCGGTGGTCGCGTTCGGCGGCCAGCGTGAGCAGCAGCGTCATCTTGTACCCGGCCGTGTCCTGCCCGGTCGGCTTGCCGGTCACGGCGCTGTCCCCGGTCAGATCGATCAGGTCGTCGCGGAGCTGGAACGCCTCGCCGACCCACGTCCCGTACCGGCGGAAGAGCTCGTCGAGGTCGGTGCGCCCGGCGACGGCGGCGCCGAGCGCGAGCGGGCGGTGGATGGTGTAGTGCCCGGACTTGCACACGGCGATCCAGCGGGCGAGCCCCGTGTCCATCAGCGACTCGGCCGCGGCCCGCACGTCCATGAACTGCCCGACGATCATCTCCGCGCGCAGCTCGGCCCACACCTCGCGGGCGGCGGCGGGCAACCGGGCGGCCAGGCCGTCGGCATAGGCGTGCGAGAGGTCGCCGGCCAGGATCGCGACGCCCTCGCCGTAGCGGCGCGGGTCGCCGGTCAGCCCCCTGTCCTGGTGCTCCCGCCCGTAGGTGACGTGGATGGTCTCGACACCGCGCCGGACGGGCGAGTTGTCGAGGACGTCGTCGTGGATGAGCGCGAACACGTGCAGCAGTTCGACGGCGGCCGCGGCGTCCACGATCTCGTCCGCCCGCTCCGGATCGCCGCCCGCCGCCAGGTATCCCGCCACGCAGAACGCCGGCCGCAGCCGCTTGCCGCCGGCGTCCATCATGCGCTGGACGGCCGCCACGAGATCGGTGGACCCGTGCCCCAGCGAGGACCATTTCGCGACTTCCGCGGCGAGCAGCCGATGGATCCGTTGTTCGGCGCCCCGGACGAGGTGCTCCCGTGCCGTCCTGACGTCGGCCGAGGCCGCGGAACGTGTGGTCGACATTGCCGTGTCATGCCTTTCTGGAACGAAAAGCTCACCTAGCCTGGGAACGCCTCCACCTTTCCGACTCCCCGACGACTATCGGCTGTCATGCTGGAAATAACCACCTCAGCTTGCAAGGCCGCCGGTGATCATGTCAACCAAAGTGCCGGAGCAATAGCAGACTAATGGTCGCCTGTGAACGGTCCTGCCATGGCCTGCTATGGCTGCCCAGATATTGCTATACGACTGCTATGGATCGTTCAGATGCGATGACTTAACGTGAGCCGCATCCAATGACACTTCGATGCGTTCGGCTGTTTCATGGGCCGCTGGGAGTTGAGGATGAGTGGCACGGCAGCGCCCTCCCGCAAACAAAGGGGAGTGTCATTTTTTGGGCAGGCTGAATCGTTCCGGGACGTGTGGCCGCTGATCAGCGGGCATGTGGAGGACGTGTTCGACCGCGGGAAGTTCTCGCACGGCCGGAAGGTCGCCGAGTTCGAGCGGGCCATGGCCGCCTATACCGGGGCCCGGCACGCGATCGCGGTCAACAGCGGGACCGACGCGCTGATCCTCCTGCTGCGGGCCGCGGGCCTGGCCCCCGGCGAGGGGGTCGTCGTCCCGGCCTTCAGTTTCGTGGCGTCGGCCACCTCGGTCGTCCTGGCACGGGGCCGCCCGATCTTCGCCGACATCGATCCCGAGACGTACCTCATGGACCCCGCGTCCGTCGAGTCGGTGGTGACCGGCAGGACCCGCGCGGTCATGCCCGTCCACCTGTTCACCCAGATGGCGGACATGGACGCCCTGTCCGCGATCACCGACCGGCACGGGCTGCTGATGGTCGAGGACAGCGCCGAAGCCATCGGGATGCGCTGGAACGGGGTGCACGCCGGGCTCCTCGGCACCGGCGGCGTGCTGTCGTTCTTCCCGACCAAGACGCTCGGGGCGCTCGGCGACGCGGGGATGATCCTCACCGACGACGACGAGACCGCGCGCCTGGCGGGCATCCTCCGCCACCACGGCCGGATGGGCAAGACCATCGACCACATCGCGGGGATCTCCAACCTGTCGGGGATCTCCGGCACGAACAGCAAGATGGACGACATCCAGGCGGCCGTCCTCCTCGGAAAGCTCGAGAATCTGGACGCGCAGATCCGGCGCCGGGCCGAGCTCGCCGCCGCCTACACCGAACGGCTGCGGGACGCCCCGGGCGTCACCCGGGTACCGGTGATCGCGAGCCGGGAGGCCACGACGAACCCGGTGTTCTACGTGTACGTCATCGAGGTCGAGCGGCGGGACGACCTCGTCCGCCACCTGACCGAGCAGGGGATCGGCACCGAGGTGTACTACCCGATCCCGCTGCACCTGCAGCCCTGCTTCGCCGAGCTGGGGCACGTCAAGGGCGACTTCCCCCATGCCGAACGCGCCTGCGAGCGGACGGTGGCCCTGCCGTTCTATC
This sequence comes from Actinomadura sp. KC216, assembly GCF_004348535.1. Taxonomy (GTDB): domain Bacteria; phylum Actinomycetota; class Actinomycetes; order Streptosporangiales; family Streptosporangiaceae; genus Spirillospora. Next base: position 46,740 of record NZ_SMJX01000013.1, on the reverse strand, counting down.
CCGACATGTCCGACGCGGACGTCGACCTGGTCTGCGACGCCATCGGCTCGTTCTACGCCGGCCACGCCGGAAGGAGCGGCACGTGATCCCCTTCTTCCCCCCGGACCTGTTCGAGGTCGACCGCAAGGCGATGCTCGACATCCTCTACCAGCTCGGGACCTCGCAGGACGAGAAGCTCATCCTGGGCAAGGCGACCGCGGAGCTTGAGCGGGCCATCGCGGAACAGACGGGTGCGCGGCACGTCATCGCGTGCGCCAGCGGCACCGGCGCGCTCACGCTGTCGGTGCACGCCCTGGACATCGGGCCCGGCGACGAGGTCGTCGTCCCGGCGTTCTGCTGCCAGCCGGTGGCCAGCACCGTCGCCAACCTGGGGGCGACGGTCGTGTTCGCCGACGTCGACCCGCTGACGATGGTCATGGATCCGGGCCACACCGAAAGCCTCATCGGCGACCGGACGCGCGCGATCATGCCCGCCCACGTCTTCTCGATCATGGCCGACATGCCGCGCTTCCGGGAGATCGCCGAGCGCCGGTCCGTCGCGCTGATCGAGGACGCCGCCGTCGCCCAGGGGGCCGTGCTGGACGGGCTCCAGGCCGGCCGCTGGGGCGACCTCGGAGTCGTCTCCTTCTTCCAGGTCAAGGCGTTCGGCACCGCCGGCGAAGGCGGCATGGTCTTCACCGACGACACGGGCCTCGCCACCGCCGTCCGGCAGCTGCGCAACCACGGCCAGGACGGCGTCAACCGCTTCCTGCACCACCGGGTCGGCTACAACAGCCGGCTCGACGAGGCCATCGCGCGCTTCCAGCTGCACCGGCTGCCCGGCTTCGCCGGACGGCTGGAGCGGCGCGCCCAGATCGCCGACTACTACTCCGAGCGCTTCTCCGGGCTGGCGGACCGGGGGCTGACCCCTCCGCCGGCGGGCCGCAACGGGCGCTGCTACTACGTCTACTCCCTGCTGGTGGAGCGGCGTGAAGACCTGCGCGCCTACCTCACCGAGCGCGAGATCGGCACGCACATCTACTACCCGGTGCCGCTGCCGCGCCAGCCCGCCTTCTCGGCGATCGCGGCGCCCGGGCGGTCCTGGCCGAACGCCGAGCTGGTCAGCGCCCGCAACCTGGCGATCCCGATCTGGCCGCACCTGTCCGACGCGCAGGTCGAGTACATCGCCGACTCCGTCTGCGAGTTCTTCGAATGACTCCCGTGAAGGCCTCCGAGGGCACGCGCTACGTCTACGACTCCGGCTGGCGGCTCGAGACCCGGCGGCTGCTGGCCAACCAGGCCATCTGGGACCCGGGGACCATCCAGCACTTCGAGACGCTGGGCGTCGGCGAGGGCTGGCACTGCCTGGAGGTGGGCGGCGGTTGCGGCTCCATCGCCAGATGGCTCGCCGACCGCGTCGGGCCCGGCGGCCGGGTGGTCGCCGGGGACCTGGTCACCGAGCGCCTCGACTGGCTCTCCGAGCACGGCGTGGAGGTGCGGCGGCACGACGTGCGCTCCGACGACCTGCCCGCCGGGACGTTCGATCTCGTCCACGCGCGCATGCTGCTCCAGCACATGGCGGACAGGGAGGCGGTGGTGCGGCGGCTCGCGAAGGCCCTGCGCCCGGGCGGCGTGCTGTACGTGGAGGACACCGACCCCAGCCCCGTCTTCCGCGGGACGGTCCGGAACGACGCGCTCGCGGCGGTCAAGTCCGCGGGCTACCAGATCATGGCCCAGGCGGGGTTCGACGACCACGGAGGCCAGGGTGACATCACCGCCCTCACCCGGGCCGGGTTCACCGACATCGTGGCCGACGGCCGGGTGCGGGTGATCCGCGGCGGCAGCGAGGAGGCCGAGAACTACCTGCTGTGGCTCGAATACCTGGGCCCGAAGATGACGGCGGCCGGTCTCGTCTCCGGCGAGCAGCTCGCGGACGCCCGCGCGCTGCTGCTCGATCCGGACTATCACTGGCTGAGCCAGGTGATGGTCTCCGTCATCGGCCGCAAACAGGATCCGGGCCGATGACGGCGACCCGGTCCCTGAGCGGCAGGCTGAGCGCGTACGCGCGGCTGGCGAAGCTGGCGTTCTTCGACTTCTACCTCTCCAGCCTGGTGGCCTGGACGCTGATCGGCCGCCCTGACCGGCTGGGCGCGCGCGAGCTGGCGGTGCTGCTGCTCCTCACCCTCGCCTGGGTACTGACCGTCGCGGCGACGGTCGCCTTCGACGACGTGACGGGCTTCCGGGACGGCAGCGACAACCGCAACTACGCCCCGGACCAGGCGGCCCTCAGATCCGTCAAACGCAAACCGCTCCTGGTCGGGGAGCTGTCGGTGGCGGAGGCGGTGCGCTTCGGGTACGCGATGACGCTGGGCGCGGTCGTCCTGCTGGCCTCGGCGTTCGCGGTCGCTCCGCAGCGGCCCGCCTATGCCGCCGGGCTCATGGCGGTGGTCGTCGTGGGCAGCGTGCAGTACTCCTACGGCCTGCGGCTGAGCTACCGCTGGGGGCAGGAGATTATCCTCTTCCTCAGCCCCGCGCTGACGATCATCATCCCGGCCGCGCTGCTGACCGGGACACCGTGGCGCCTCGTGGTGCCGGAAGCGGTGCTGTTCGGGCTGTGGAGCGTGCTCATCTCCGCCTACTCCAACCTCAACGACATCGAAGGGGACCGCCTGGCGCGGCGGAAGAACGTCGCGACGGCCGTCTCCCGCCAGAACTACCGCCTGTTCCTCGCCGCGCTGCTGGCGGCCGAGCTCACCGCGATCGGCTTCGGCGCGTCGGCCGAGCCCCTGCTCGCCGTGGCGCTGCTGCCGCTGCTGGCGATGCGCTTCCGGCAGTTCCACGGCTGGTTCACCACCTTCAACGCGCTCGCCGCCCGCAAGCTCGGGATCACCGCCCTGCGGTGCGGGGTCGCGGGCCTGTGCGTCGCCAACCTGATCATCATTCGCTGATCCTCCTACCTGAGCGCCGTGAAGAGAGGCGACCATGTCCCGCAAGCGCAAGAACCCCAAGAACCTCGGTCTGCTCTTCGCGGCGCACCGGGGGGCGGCGGCGCCCGTCTTCGAGCTCAGCCGGCCCTTCGACCTGGATCCGGACGGCGGCACCACCTACACCGTCGACCGGCTCGCCGACCTGGTCGAGCGCGCCTCCGCCGGGCTCGCCGCGGCCGGGGTGGGGGCCGGTGACCGCGTGGGCATCTGCAAGTCCAACCACTTCGACGTGGTGCTCCTCGCCGCGGCGGCGGCCCGGATCGGCGCGCTGCCCGCGATGATCTCCCACACGGTGCGTCCGGCCGCGCTGCACGCGATGCTCGGCCGCCTCGAACCCACGGTCGTGATCGCCGGAGACGGGGTGCTGGAGCGCGCGGAGAAGGAGGGCGCCCCGCTGGACGGCGCCGGTCACCGCGTTCTCAGCGTCGGGGCGGGCACGGGGACCGCCGCCGCCCCGAGGCTGACCGGCCTGATGGACGCCACCGTCCCCCCGCCGCGTCCGGCCGCCGACGACGAACCGATGATCTGCACCCACACGTCCGGGACGACGGGCGTGCCCAAGCTGGTGGTGCACTCGGCGAACACCCTGGGCGGCGTCATCACCAAGCTCGAGACGATGCGCATCCCGTTCCTGTCCACGCGGCCGGACGACACCATCGCCGCGTGCATCGCCTTCGTCCACGGCCGCAGCGCGGTGTGGGCGTTCGCCCAGCTCGGCCTCCCGCCGGCCAAGGCCGTGGTGCTCGCCGACTCCGACCCGGAGAGCGTGGTGAGCACCCTGCGCGCCCACCCGCCGACCACGCTGGAGGCGTGCCCGAACATCTTCCAGCGGTGGGAGGCGCTGCCCGACGATCACCCGGAGCTGTTCGCGCGGATCCGCGCCTACGTCAACACGTTCGACCTCGTCCACCCCCGCACCGTCCGCACGTTCCTGGCCGCCGCCGGCCGCCGCGGGGTGGTGTGGGGGCAGAGCTGGGGCCAGAGCGAGACCGGCCCGGTCACCCTCGGCGTCTACACCAGGCGCTCGGTGGGCGACTCCGGCGCCGGCGCGGTGACGAGCGATGTCGGACGGCCGATACCGCTGGTCACGAAGGTGCGCGTGGTGGATCCCCAGACCCGGCGGCCGGTCCGGCGCGGGCGGCAGGGCATCCTGCTCGTCCGCACCAAGGGGCGGTGCCTCACCTATCTCGGTGAGCCCGACCGGCACGCCGAGAAGGAATGGGACGGCTACTGGAACACCGGCGACATCGGGGTGCGGACCCGGACCGGGAAGATCGTCCTGATCGACCGGGAAGTGGACGTCCTGCCGGACATGAGCGGCATCGAGGTCGAGAGCCTGCTGCTGGACCGGCTGCCGCACACCACCGAGGTCGTCGTCCTCGGCGTGCCCGGACGCCGTCCCGTACCGGTCGTCAGCACCTCCACCGGAGACCTGGACGCGGACGCGTGGGCCGCCGCGACCAAGGACCTCCCGCCGATGGAGGAGCCCAAGGTCATCGGGTGGGAGGAGTTCCCCCGCACCGGCACCTGGAAGGTGCGGCGGCCCGAGCTCAGGGAGCGGCTCCTCGGCACCTCCGAAACGTTCGGCACCGGAGCGTGGACGTGACGCGCGCGCCCGGTATCTGCACGAGAGGGAGTGATCGATGATGTCCGCCCCGGAGTTCTCGGACGTCTCCGAAATAGACCTGTCGAGCTTCGACTTCTGGAAGCTGCCGTACGAGGAACGCAACGCCGCCTTCGCGCTGCTGCGCTCGCAGGAGAAGCCCGCCTTCTTCGCCGAGCCGCACTTCCCGCTGATGAAGAAGGGCGCCGGCTACTACGCCCTGACCCGGTACGAGGACGTCGTCGAGGCCAGCCGCAACGCCGAGGTCTTCAGCAGCGAGCCGTGCGCCAACACCGTGGTGGACATGCCGCGCGTCACCGCGCGCTACTTCGGATCCATGATCAACATGGACGATCCGCGCCATGCGCGGATGCGGCGCATCGTGTCGCGCAGCTTCACCCCGCGCAAGCTCGAGGAGCTGGACGGCTACATCTCCGACACCGCCCGGCAGATCGTGGACCGGATCGAGACCGCCGGCTGCCATGACTTCGTCACCCAGGTCGCGGCGCAGCTCCCGGTGCGGGTCATCTGCCGGCTGATGGGCATCGACGACGGCCGCCACGAGGAGATCCTGGCGCAGACCAACGTCATCCTCGCCGGCTACGACCCGGAGTACCTCGGCACGGAGGTCGACCTGACGACGCGCTCCACGGTGCGGATGATGAAGAAGTGGTGGGCCGCGGGGCATCGGCTGCACCGCCTGGGGTCGAGCCTCGCCCGCGAGCGCCGCAGGGCGCCCACCGGCGATCTGACGTCGATGCTGGTCAACGCCAATATCGACGGGGAACGGCTGACCCGCCAGGAGCTGGGATCGTTCTTCATCCTGCTCGTGGTGGCCGGTGCCGAGACGACCCGGACGGCCATCGCCCACGGCCTGCGGCTCCTCACCGACCATCCCGGGCAGCGCGAGATCCTGCTGTCCGACCTCGACCGCCACCTGCCGGGGGCCGTGGACGAGATCATCCGCTTCACGTCCCCGGTCATCCAGTTCCGGCGCACCCTGACGCGCGACCACGAGATGAACGGCCACCAGTACCGCGCCGGGGACAAGGTCCTGCTCTTCTACCCGTCGGCCAACAGGGACGGCGCCGTCTTCGACGACCCCGACACCTTCGACATCACCCGGAACCCCAACCCGCACGTCGGTTTCGGAGGCCACGGCCCGCACTACTGCCTGGGCACCAACCTGGCGAAACAGGAGATCAAGGTGATGTTCCACGAGCTGCTCACCCGGTATCCCGGCATCCGCAGCGTCGGCGAACCCGACGGGCTCTGGTCGAACTTCGTCAACGGCGTCAAGCACATGAAGTTCGAACTCTCCTGATGGGACGGCGGAGCACCCAGCGCGAACGCCTGGTCGTCGTCGGGCAGGGCTACGTCGGGCTGCCCCTGGCGCTGGCCGCCGCGCAGGCGGGCTACGACGTGGTGGGCGTGGAGATCGACGAACGCCGCGTCGCGCTGCTACGGGACGGGCGCTCCCCGGTGACCGGCGTCGCGGACGAGGAACTGGCCCGCGCCGCCGCGGCCGGCCGGTACCGGGCCAGCGAGAACTACGCCGATGCCAAGGAGTTCGACATCGCCGTGGTCGCCGTCCCGACACCGCTCGCCGCCGGGGAGCCGGACCTGTCCCATGTGCGGGCGGCGGCGCACGGCCTGGCCCCCCACGCGCGCAGCGGTTGCCTGGTCATCCTTGAGTCCACCAGCTACCCCGGTACGACCGAGGACTGCTTCGGCGCGATCCTCGCCCGGGAATCCGGGCTCGCGATCGGGACGGACATCTCCCTCGCCTACAGCCCCGAGCGGATAGACCCTGGAAACAGCCGGTGGGACCTGCGGACCACGCCGAAGGTCGTCTCCGGCGTCGGGGAGCGGGCGGTGTCCCGGGCCCGGGCCTTCTACCAGCGGATCGCGGGGCCGACCGTGGTGGTCAGCAGCCCGCGCGTCGCGGAGGCGGCCAAGGTGCTGGAGAACACATTCCGGCACGTCAACATCGCCCTGGTCAACGAGCTCGCGCAGCATCTGCGCGAGCTGGACATCGATATCTGGGAAGTGGTCGAGGCAGCGGACACCAAGCCGTTCGGGTTCATGCGTTTCGATGCCGGGCTCGGGGCGGGCGGCCATTGCATTCCGGTGGACCCCACCTACCTCTCGTGGGTGGTGAAGAAGGAGCTGGGGAGATCCGTCCGGCTGATCGAGGCCGCCGACTCCATCAACCGGGGAATGCCGCGCTATGTGGCCGACCGCATCCAGCGCGGGCTGGCGGCGAGGGGCCGCGGGATCGCCGACGCCGAGATCCTCGTGATCGGGCTGTCCTACAAGCCCGACGTCGATGACGTACGCGAGTCCCCCGCGGTGCGGCTGGTGGACGAGTTGGCCGACCGTGGCGCGACACTCCGGCTGCATGATCCGCACGTCCCGCCCTCGGTGCGGCCGTCCGGAGCGCCGCGCGTCGAGCTGGAACCGGCGCAGCTCTCCTGGGCGGACTGCGTCGTCCTCGCGGTGCCCCACCGGCAGGTGGACCTGGAAACGGTGCTGGGCCATTCGGCCTACCTCTTCGACGTGACGGCCGCGACCCGCGGCCTGAGCGCCGGCGACAGAGAGTTCCTTTGACGATGTGGAGGCATATGGTTGCGGGCGGACGGGCGGTCGTACTCGGCGGCGGCATCGCGGGGCTGTGCGCCGCACAGGCATTGATGCGCCGTTTCGACGACGTCGTACTGGTCGAACGTGACCGCTTCCCCGATGGTCCGAAATGGCGCCGGGGCGTCCCGCACAGCGGGCACGCGCACAACCTCTTCCAGTCGGGGCTGGCGGCGCTGGAGCGGCTCTTTCCCGGCATCGAGGACGAACTCGTCGCGCACGGCATACGCCGGGTGCGGATGCCCGATGACGTCCTCCTCCTGACGCCCGGCGGATGGATGCGCCGGTTCGAGGGACGCCACGTGATGCTGACCGGAAGCCGCGAACTGCTCGACTGGGTGGTGCGCACGCGGATCGAGACGGGCGGGCGGGCCCGCATTCGCGACGGCTGCGAGGTCACCGGAGTCCGGGTCGACGCGGGCGAGGTCACCGGTGTCGAGGTCCGCGAGCGGAACGCCAACGGAGACGGCTGGGGCGAACCGGCGCAGCTCGCCGCGGATCTGGTCGTCGACGCGACCGGACGGCACTCCCGGGCCGCCGAATGGCTTCGGCGATGGGGATACGGCGTCCCGCAGGAGACCGTCATCGATTCCAGGACGGTCTACGCGACCTGCGTCTTCAAGCGGCCGGACACGCACGACGCCGACTGGGAGAGCGTGCTGATCCAGGCGACCACCGACGCCCCCCAGGCGGGGATCCTCATCCCGCTCGAAGGCGACCGGTGGCTCGTCTCGCTGGCGCTGGTGGGAGCGGACCGGGCCCCGGCCGGCGTGAAGGAGTTCCGCGAGGTCGCGGAGCGCATGCGCAGCCCGATCATCGCCGAGGCCCTGGAGAAGGCCGAACCGCTCACGCCGGTGAGCGCCTACGGGGTGACCGAGAACAGGTGGCGCCGCTTCGACGCCCTCGACGACTTCCCCCGGCGGCTCGTCCTCGTCGGCGACTCGGCCGGTTACCTCAACCCCTCCTACAGCCAGGGCGTATCGGTCGCGGCCCGGACGGCGGTGGCCCTGGACCGGGCACTGGCCGAGGCGCCCACGCTCGATGCGGCGGTGACCGCGCTGCGCGAGGAGGCCGGCAGGATCTTCCAGCCGGCCTGGAAGCTGTCGGTGGGATCGGACCTCAGATGGCTGCCCGCCGTCAGGCTGCCGCTGCGCGGCCGGATCCTCCAGTGGTACATGCAGCGGCTCGTGGAGGTGGCCGCACACCACAGAAGGACGGCGCTGGCGCTTCTGGACGCACTGCACATGACCGGGGCGGACACGGCTCTCTTCCATCCCGCCGTCGTGCTCGCCGTGCTGCGCGGCGCGCGCGGCGGCGACGTCTTCCCCACCCCGAAGCCGGTACGGCGGCCGGGCAAGCCAGGAGACCAGCCAGGAGACCAAGCCAGGAGGACGACATGACCGACCATGACGAACTGCTCGACCGCGCCCGGCGGATGGTGCCGGTCCTTGAGGAACGGGCGCAGGACGCGGAGCAGCGGCGAGAGCTGCCCGAAGCGACGGTGAAGGAGCTGGTGGACGCCGAGTTCCACCGCATCCTGCTGCCGCCGGAACGGGGCGGCTTCGGACTCGGCCTGGAGACCGCCTTCGCGGTCGGCGGCGAGCTGGCCCGCGGCTGCACGTCCACCGCGTGGGTGGCGACCATCTACATGATCCATAACTGGATGGCCGCCATGCTGCCCGAGCGCGCGCAGCGGGAGGTCTTCGGCGGGGCGGGCCCGGTGCTGCCCGCCGGGACGCTGGCCCCCACCGGCACGGCCCGGCAGGTGGACGGAGGCTACGTGCTGAGCGGGCGCTGGCGCTGGGGAAGCGGCATCCAGCACGGCACGCATGCGCTGGTCGCCGCGCAGATCGAGCTGCCGGAGAGCGCCATCGAGCGCCGGATGTTCCTGGTCGACGCCGCCGACCTCGTCGTCCACGACGTGTGGTTCACCAGCGGCATGCTGGCCACCGGCAGCAACGACATCGAGGCGCGAGAGGTCTTCGTGCCCGCCTGGCGCACGCTGCTCACGTCCGGGCTGCTCACCGGGGTGACCGCCGGAACCGAGCTGTACGACCTTCCCACCTACCGGATGCCGGTGATCCCGGCGATCGCCTTCTCGGCGGCCGCGCCGGCGCTCGGGACCGCGGAGGCGCTGCTCGGTTCCTTCGAGAACCTCATGCGCACCCGCCGCCTCGCCTACAGCGGCGCCCCGTACTCCGAGGTGGTCGGCGCGCAGCTGCGGCTCGCCAAGGCCACCGCCGAGCTGCGGGCGGCCCGCCTCCTGTTCGACGACACCGTCCGCTGGGTCCAGGACACCTACGCGGGCGGGGCCGCGCTCGACCTCGACGGCCGGGCCCGCTGCCGGCTGATCGCCGCGCACGTCACCGACGTGGCCGCTTCGGCGATCAACCTGCTGGCCGAGGCGTCCGGTGCCAGCAGCCAGTTCCTGCACTCGCCGTTCCAGCGTGCGCAGCGGGACGTCAACACCATCAAGAGCCACCTGGTCTGCGACGTCGACGGGGCCCGCGAACTGTACGGGAAGGTCCGCATGGGGTTGGACCTCGTCCCGGGCACGCTGGTCTGAGCGAGAGGGGAGCAGGCGTCAGTCCGTATCGAGCACCCATTTCGCCACCAGCAGCCGGGAGGAGCAGTCCAGCTTTTTCATGATCTTGCGCAGGTGGTTGACCACCGTCCATTCGGCGATGCCGAGCCGGCGGCCGATCGCCCGGTTCGTCAGCCCCTGTGAGACAAGCCTGGCGACCTCGAACTCGCGAGGGGTGAGCGGTGCATGGCTGCGTCGGCCGGGTAAGTGCTCGTCGCCGTCCGGGGTCATCCACAGCAGCGCATCGGAAAAGACCTCGGTCACCGGCGAATATCGGCTTTCCGCCACTTCCCGGCTGAAGGCGACCACGCCGATCTTCTGCTTGACCCTGCCGGTGATCTCGCCGACCCTGGCGCTCTCCGGTAGCGGCGCCGCGCGGTCGTCATTCCGGCCGGCGGCGTCCTCGCGGGCGGCGAGCGCCGCGGCGAGGACCTTGGCGGTTCGCTGCCACTGCGTGATGCTCGTGGAGACCCGGGGGAGCAGCACCGCCACCAGTTCGAGGCCGGTGATGATCTCCTCCCGGTCGGCCGGCCAGCGCAGGAACGACAGTGCCTGGGCCAGCCGGCCTCTGCCGCCCTCCAGGTCTCCGGATTCGACGGCCGACTCGGCGAGCACGAACAGCGAGAGCGCGGCCGCCGGGCCGTCGCCCGCGTCGAGGGCGGCGCGCAACGAGCGTTCACCGAGCGCCTCGGCCTGTTCGAGGTCCTTTTCCAGCAGCCTGACCTTCGCGAGATCCCTGAGGGCGTGGTGGTGGCCTGGGAACGGGGGATCGGCCTGGATCGCCGTGCCGAGGTGGTGCTCGGCGGCGGGCAGGTCGTCGACGGTGAGAGCGACTCTGCCGAGCAGCGCGTGGCAGCGCCCGATCTCGGCCTGATCATGGAGGCGTTCGACGGTGGCGAGCGCGTCCAGGAGCCGGCGCCGGGCATCCTCGGGGCGGTGGGCCAGGTCGAGTGCGCCGAGAAGCTGTAAGGCCATCGCCTTCTGCAGGGCGGGGCGGGAACCGCGGCTCAGGGCCGCCTCAAGAATTCTCCGCTCGTCGCAGGCGGCCAGTACCGAGGTCGAACATCCGCGGAGCAGATGCAGGAGCCGGACGGCACCGCAGTGATCGCCGAACTCGATGAGGAGCCGGCAGCATTGTGAAAGGTCGTCGCGGTAGCGGGCCAGCCTGTCCCGCCAATACCGGCGCTGCCCGCTCGCCGCGGCCGCCTTCTCTGCGATCTTGTAGAAGTAGGCCACATAACGTCGTGCGGCGGCCGTGTCGGCCGTGCTGGTGGTGCGCTTGGCGATATATGCGCGCGTGGTCCTGAGCATGGAGAACTCAAGTTCCCCGTCCGCGCACTCGGTCAGTAGCAGCAGGCTCTTGTCGAGCAGGTGCTCGATGACGCGGTAGAAGGGGCCCTGCCCGGAACCGACGACGGACTCCGCGGCCTCCAGAGTGAATCCGCCACGGAACATCGTCAGTTTTTCGAGGACCGCGAGCTCGCCGCCCTCAACCCCCAGCAGGCTCTTTTCCAGTGCCGCCCCGAGACTTGGGTACTTGTTGCTGAAAGCCCCGCACGACCCACCGGGTAACTCGGCTGAGTCCCGGTGCACCTGGTCGTGGATATCGTTCGGACTGAAGATTTTCACGCGGGCCGCCGCCATCGAGAGGGGAAGCGGCAGCCCGTCCAGCTCGCGGCATATCTCCGCGACACTGAGGGCGTTCTCGCCGGTCAATCTGAAATCGTGCCTGGTGGCCCGCGCGGCGTTGAGGAACAGCGCCACCGAAGGAGAGCCGGCCACTTCGACGAAACCGGCGTCGTGCGCCGGTACGGCGAGTGGTGCCAGCCGGAAGACCAGCTCGCCGCAGATCCCGAGCGGTTCGCGGCTGAAGGCCACGATCTTCAGGTCGGTGCGGGTGCCGAGCATTCTTGCGATGACGCCGGATAAGGCGGCGGCATCTTCTTCGCAGTGGTCGATCAGTACGAGGTTCGCGTGCAGGGGAGCGGGGCCGAGAAGATCCTCGGTACCGTCGCCCGCCCCGGCGTGGGCGAGATCGTAGAACCGCACGTCGCCGCAGGCGGGCTCCTGGCCGAGGTCGCTGACCAGCTGGAGCGCCAAGCGCGTCTTGCCGACCCCGACCGGGCCGGTCACGGTGACCAGGCGCGAGGTGGGCGCCATGATGATCTTCTTGAGGTCGGTGAGCTCGCGTTCCCTGCCGACCATTGTGGGAAGCCAGTAGGGAATGGTCTGTGTGTTCGTTCTAGAAGTCGTTCCCGCCGTGCCCGCGTACTTCGACGGCTCGGTCTCATTTCCCCGGAAAAGCATTGTCATCCGTCCCCGGATCGCCTGGGAGTTAGGTGAGATTCGCTTTTCTCAACCGTTCGCCATCGGGGGAAGCAGGTGCAGCTCTACGGCCACTCGCCGTTGGACGGATGAGAGTGCAGATCACCTTCTGTGGCGCCCCAAAGATGACACGGGAAGATCTAGACCGTCAATATCGCGATGCGGGCCGGGCTTCGCGCCGGTACAGTTCGGGACGGTGAATAGAGCGGGCGTGGCGGTGAGATCATTGAGGTCGGTTCGGTCTGCTTTTTCGATCAAGGAACTGGTAGGCTTGTATTTGGCCGCCTGAATTCGGGGGTTCTGGGCGGCCGGAAATCGTCATGCAAGCGTAAGAGTGATCCCTAAGCGCGGCAGGGCCTGGCGATCAAGAGCGAAATGTAACGTTCCAACGAAACGTGCCCGAATGGCGTGCCCGTTCGGTGATCGAAGAGGTGTTGTCGATCAGGACAGGGGAGTGCAGACTTATCGTGGCATGAAGCCGAGCATGTCCGCAAACGTTTGGGCATTGGTGCTCGATCAGGTCGTATCAGGGGTCCGGCCGGCCCGCCGTGCGGATGCCGGCAATGTGAAACGTCCGGTGAGGTGCAGTGATGGCACGGGTGACCACTACTGGCCTGCCGGACGTTCAACTTCGTCACCTTGCGGTATTGACAGGACTTGTTATCTTTCGGGGACAGACCGAAACATGACGCATCTCTGTTTGGGGTTTGTTGATGATACGGGGACGAGCAGATGATCAATTGGAACGCTCGATGACGGGGGATCCTCCGGATCTGGATGGCGTCGCGTGGGAGACCGGGGTCACGGGTGTCCGCCCGGCCGACGGCCGGCTTCCCGACCAGGTGGAGTCCTTACTGCAGGATGTGCCGATCGACCGGCTGCCCAAACAGACCTTTCTCATCGCCGACCTGGTGTGCGCCGACACCGTCCGGCTGGCCGGCCAGGACCAGGAGCACGTGCGCCTGCTCGCCGAGGTGGAGTGGGAGCTGCCGCCGATCCTGGTGCACCGGCCGACCCGGCGCGTGATCGACGGCGCCCACCGCATCAGCGCCGCGAAACTGCGCGGAGACCGGGACATAGAGGCCCACGTGTTCGACGGCGACGAGGCCACGGCGTTCGTGCTCGCGGTCCGCGCGAACACCGAGCACGGCCTGCCGCTGACCCTGGGCGACCGCGTCGCCGCGGCCACCCGCATCCTGCAGCTCTACCCGATGTGGTCGGACCGGGCGGTCGCGCGCGCCACCGGGCTCGCCGCCAGCACGGTCGGCCGCATCCGCAAGCGGTCGATCGCACGGAGCGAGCAGCCGATCGTGCGCCTCAGCCGCGACGGGCGCGTCCGGCCCCTCAACGCCGCGGAGGGCCGCATGGTCGCCGGCCGGCTGATGACCGAGGCGCCGGACACGCCGCTGCGCGAGATCGCGCGGCGCGCGGGCATCTCGCCCGCCACCGCCAAGGACGTGCGGCGGCGGCTCGCCGAGGGCCGCGACCCGGTCCCGCTGAAGCAGCGCCGCGCGATCGTCCCGGCGCAGGACCGGGTGCGTCCGCGGGCCGAACTGCGCAGCGGGCAGCCGCCACGGCCGACGGGCGCGCTGCTCGACCGGCTGCGCCGCGACCCCTCGCTGCGGTTCAGCGACGCGGGGCGCGAGGTGCTCAAGCGACTGGGCGAGATCACCTCCAGGCTCGACGAGCTGCCGAGGACCATGAACCAGCTTCCGCCGCACAGCACCGTGCTGGTGACCGAGCTGTTCTCGTCGCTCGCGCGCAACTGCGAGCTCATCGCCGACGACCTGCGCAGGCGGTCGGTGGCCGACGCGCGGTGACGAGGCCCGCGGCCGCCGCCGCTCCGGACGGCGCGCACGCGAGTGCCGGTGACGGTGCCTAGGACAGGGCAAGAGGAGGCATGGGATGTGGAAGAGGCCGTTGGCCGTTCCAGCCGTCGCCATCGCGGCGGTGCTGGCGGTCTCAGGATGCGGAGGGTCCTCCGGTGAGTCGGGAGACGATCGGAAACTCTCCGTCGGTCTGGTACCGGTCGCGGACGTGGCACCCATCTTCATCGGGATCAGCAAGGGCTTCTTCAAGAAGGAGGGCCTGGAGATCGAGACCCGTTTCGCCGCCGGGGGCGCCGCCATCGTCCCGTCGGTGATGGGCGGTGACTTCCAGATCGGCTACTCCAACAACGTCTCCCTCATCGTCGGCCATGCGCGGGGGCTGCCGCTCCGGGCCGTCGCGCCCGGCTACAAGGTCGGCACCACCGACGGCTCCGACCCGTGCCGGGTGATCGCGGCCAAGACGAGCGATGTGCGGCGGCCGAGCGACCTTCAGGGCAAGTCGATCGCGCTGAACACGCTGGCCGCCATCGGCGAGGTCACCGTCAGGGCGTCCCTCGCCAAGCAGGGCGTCGACCTCAACACGATCAAGTTCACCGAGATCCCCTTCTCCGACATGAACGCTGCCCTGGCCAACAAGCGCGTCGACGCGGTCTGGAACTGCGAGCCGTTCGTGACGCAGGCGGTGGCCGCCGGACACCGGTCGATCATGTCGAGCATGGTCGGGACGCAGCCGGGCCTGCAGATCACGAGCTACTTCACCAAGAACTCCTACGCGGAGAAGAACAAGGCGACCGTCGAACGCTTCACCAGGGCGCTGGCCGCGGCGACGGCGTACGCGCGCGAGCACCCCGACGAGGCCCGGACGGAGATCGCCCGGTTCGCCGAGATCCCGAACACGGTGATCGGGGACATGACGCTCCCGACCTGGACCGAGACGATGGACCCCGGCAGCTTCCGCCTGCTCGGCGAACTGTCCCACAGGTACGGTCTGATCAAGAAGCCGGCGGACGTGAACGACCTGGTCTCGAAGTGACCCGGGTGGGGATCGGCCACCCCGGCTCCGCGCCGCCGCCGCCCCGGAGATCGCAGGGACGGCCGTCCCGCGCCCGGGTGCCCGCGCGGCCGCGCGACGGCCTCGCGCGGTCCCGCCTGGTGGAACGGTCGTACGGGGCGGTCGCCGTCCTGCTCGTGCTGGCCGCGTGGGAGACGGCCGCCCGCACCGAGCTGCTGCCCCGCCGCTACTTCCCCCCGGTGTCGGAGGTGCTCGCCGCGCTCGCCGGGGACCTCGGCACGGCGTCCTTCTGGACGGCCGCGGGCGCGACCCTCCAGGGCTGGGCGTTCGGCCTGGCGCTGGCGGTGGCGATCGCCGTCCCGCTCGGGCTCGTCCTCGGCGCGTCGCGGACCGCCTACGCCGCCGCGCGCGGGGTGATCGACTCGCTGCGGCCGATCCCGTCGGTGGCGCTGATCCCGCTGGCGATCACCGTGTACGGCGCGGACCTCGGCGGCAAGGTGTTCCTGGCCACCTTCGCCGCGACCTGGCCGCTGCTCATCCAGATCATCTACGGGACGCGCAACGTCGATCCCGTCGCCCGCGACACCGCCCGCGTGTACGCGCTGAGCCCGCTCGCCCGGGTGCGGTGGCTCGTCCTGCCGAGCGCCCTGCCGTACGTGGTCACCGGCCTGCGGCTCGCCTCGGCGACCGCGCTCATCCTCGCGGTGACCGCGGAGATCGTCATGGGCGCGCCGGGCCTCGGCCGCGCCATCGAGCTCGCCCGCTCGGGCGGGTCGGCGGACCTGATGTACGCGCGCATGATCGCCACCGGTGTGCTGGCCCTGGTGCTGAACACGGTGTTCACCAGGACCGAGCGGGCGATGGTGCACTGGCACCCCGCCCGGCGCGACGCGGAGCCCGCGACATGACCGCCGCCCGGCTCCGGCCGCTGCTGACCGTTGTCGTGCTCGCGGGCGCGTTCGTCCTGTGGTGGGTGCTGTCCGCGGGCAGCGAGGTCTACTTCCTCCCGCCGCTCTCGGAGATCCTCGACACCTTCCTCGACACCTGGGTGTTCGAGCGGGTGGCCGAGGACATGCTGCCGAGCCTGGCGAGGATGCTCGGCGGCCTGGCCATCGCGACCGTCCTCGGCGTGGCCGGCGGGCTCCTCCTCGGCAGCGTGCCGCCGGTCCGGCGCGCCTGCGAGCCGATCATCGAGTTCATGCGGGCCATGCCGCCCCCGGCCCTCATCCCGTTCGCGCTGCTGGCGTTCGGGATCGGCGACGGCATGAAGGTGTTCCTCATCGCGACGGGCTGCATCTGGCCGGTCCTGCTCAACACCATCGAGGGCGCCCGCGTCCTCGACCCGCTCCTGCGGGACACGGCGCTCTCGTTCCGGATGACGCGGAAGGACCGCATGCTCCTCGCCATCCTGCCGACCGCGGCGCCGTACGTCTTCGCCGGATTGCGGACGAGCGTCCCGCTCGCGCAGATCATGATGGTGATCAGCGAGATGGTCGCGTCCACCGACGGCATCGGCTATTCGGTGCTTCAGGGGCAGCGGCAGTTCGCGTACGCGGAGATGTGGGCGGGAATCTTGCTGCTCGCCCTGCTCGGCGTCATCCTGAACGGCGGCCTCACCCTTCTCGAACGGCTGGTGTTCCGTTCGCGGTGGCCTTCCGGGAGTTCGGTGACCTCATGACAACGGCCGAATGTGAACCTTGACGTTGGCAGGGGTGAATGCGCGATGAACGCGGCCCTCGAACTGGAACAACGCGCCCGGCGGGAGCCGTTCCTCGACCGTCCGGCGTTCTACACCGGCGACCGGACGTGGACGCACGGTGAGGTGCACCGGCGGGCGGCGTGCGCCGCGGCCGGTCTCGCCGCGCGGGGCCTCACCGCGGGCGACCGGCTCGTGCTGCTCGCCGACGACGGGATCGGCCTGGTCGCGACCTTCCTCGGGGCGGCCCGGCTGGGCGCGGTGACGGTGCTGGCCAACCCCTCGCTCACCGCCGCCGACCACCGGTATCTGGTGGCCGATTCCAAGGCGCGCCTGCTGGTGACCGACCTGCCGGGAGTCGACGCCGGAATCAGCTCCGTCCATCCTGACGAGCTTGTCGCGGCTTCCCCGGGGGACGGGCACGCGGCGGCGGACCTCGGCCCCGACGCGCCGCTCTACGTCCAGTACACCTCCGGCACGACCGGGCGGCCCAAGGGCGCGGTGCACCGGCACGGCGACCTGCTCGACTACCACCGGCTGGTCGGCGGACCGGTGCTGGGCGTCGGGCGGGACGATGTCCTGCTGAGCGTGTCGAAGATGTACTTCGCCTACGGGCTGGGCAACTCGCTGGCGTTCCCCCTGGCCTCCGGGTGCTCCGCCGTGCTGTTCCGGCACCGGCCGAGCCCGGCGGAGGTGGTGGAGGCGGTCGGCCGGCGCGGGGTGACGCTGCTGTTCTCCGTCCCGAGCTTCTACGCGCGGCTCCCCGACACCCTGCCGGACGGCCCGGACGAGCGGCTGCGCTCCCTGCGCGCCGCCGTGACCGCGGGCGAGGCGGTGTCGCGCGAGCTCCTCGACGCCACGAGCGCCCTGCTGGGCGTCCCGCTGTGGGACCAGATCGGCGCCACCGAGGCCGGTCACGCCTTCTGCTCCAACGGCGTGACGGGGAACGCGCCCGGCACCCTCGGCCGCGCCGTCCCCGGATTCGACCTGGAGGTCCGCGGCTCGGACGGGAGCGTGTCGGCGGACGGCGAGGTCGGCGAGCTGTGGGTGCGCGGCCCGACCGTCATGCCCGGCTACCTCGACGCCCCGGAGGCGACGGCGCGGGTGCTCGTGGACGGCTGGCTGAACACTCGCGACCGGGCCCGCCGCCGTCCGGACGGGACGCTGGAGTACCACGGCAGGACCGACGACATCGAGGTCGTCGGCGGGATCAACGTCCACCCCGCCGAGATCGAGCGGGTGCTCCGGCGGCATCCCGACGTGCGCGAGGCGGCGGTGGTGGCGGTCGGCGACGCGACCGGCGCGACATCGCTGCACGCCTTCGTCGTCCCGGCGCGGGACGTGTCGCGCGACGTGCTCCAAGACGAGCTGCGCGCCCTGGCGAAGGAGCGGCTCGCGCCGTTCAAGGTGCCCCGGTGGGTCCGGCTGTGCGAGGCGTTACCGCGCACCCCGTCGGGAAAACTCCAGCGCTTCAAGCTCCGCGACGAGTCCCACCGCTGAAGGGGCGTCGTGGCCGTCGATCGTGAGTGGGTGTTCAAGTGTTCGGAAGAGACACTTGAACACCGGCACCGGCCTCGGCGGTGTCGCCGAGGATCTCAGTCCGAGAGATGGGTGAACAGGTCCGCGCACTCGACGGCGAGGCGTTCGCGCTCCGGGCCGAGCCAGCCGGCGAGGTCGCCGAGCATCTCATCGAAGCGCCCGGACGGTTCCCGCGCGGCCTCGTCCACCCGGCCGAGGGCGTCCGCCAGCGCCTTCCGCGCCTCGCCCGCGTACGGGTTGGCGGCCTGCACATCGCGGTAGACCTCCGGCGTTCCCGAGACCACGCGGGCGAGCAGCGCGAGCATGGCCCGGTGCGGCGGGGGCGCCGCCCGGGTCAGCGCCCCGGCGTCGGCGCCGAGCAGCCGCAGCGCTCCGCCGAAGGCCAGGATGCCGGCGTGCGTGGCGACCTGGAGCGCGGCCGTGAGCCGGTCGTGCTCGCCGATCTCGACGGGGACCAGCCGTCCACCGGCGTCCTCGATCAGCGTCTCCAGGCGGTGGCTGCGCGGCCCGCCGCGCACGCGCGACACGAGGACGGGCCTGCCCGGGAAACCGAGCGCGGGGGCGAACATGGGGTTCACGCCGAGGGCCTCCAGCCCGTGCTCCGCGGCGCCGCGCGCGAGCGCTCCGGCGACCGCGCTCTTGACCGACAGCGTCTCCACGAGCACGGCCCCGCGCGGCATGTGCCGCGCCGCCGCCTCCACCGCCGCGACGCCCGCCTCCTCCGGCAGCGCGACGATCACGGCGTCCGCCACGGCCAGCTCCGCGGCCAGCCGCGGGTCCGGCCGCCGGGCGTCCGCCTCCAGCGCGGACGTGCCCGGCACGGGCACCCCCGGACGGAGATCGGCCAGCGTGACGGTGCCCTCGCCGCGCAGCAGGTCCGCGAACAGCCGCCCGACCGCGCCCCGGCCGCCGAGGATCACGGACCGTGCAAACGGGGCCTTGAATGCCGATCCTGCTGGTCTTGGTGAGCCTTCGGACATATGCGAGACTCTAATCGCCGCCGGGCAGGGGGCCTATTGCGCGGACGCTATTTTCCGGCCGACCGCAAATTCGCGAAGGGACGACGATGAGCGAGTCCGAAACTCCCGAACTGGCGCGACTTCGCACCGAGATCGACCGTGTCAATGACGCGCTGCTCGCGTTACTGCTGGAGCGCAACGAGCTGTGCCGGAAAATCGCCGAGCACAAGCGCGACCACGGGATTTCGATGATGCAGCAGGGGCGGCTTGACGCCCTGCAGGAGAAGGTCCGGGAGTTCGCCGCCGAGAACGATATCGACCAGGCCTATCTCGAAGAGATCTTCGACGCCGTCACCGCTGAGGCGTGCTGGCTGGAGGACACGATCATCGGCCCGAGCGAGGGCGAGGACGGCCGCAGCGCCCTGGCCGGCCGGACCCGCCGGATCGACCACGTCGCCATCGCCGTCGAGAACATGGACGAGGCCGTGGCCATGTTCGAGCAGCGGTACGGCTTCTCCGTCGCCGACCGCCAGAAGGTGGAGGGCGACTTCACCGGTATGACCATGGTGACGATGCGCGCGGGACGGGTCACCGTCGTCCTGTGCGAGGGCGACTCGCCGAACTCGAACGTCCGCCAGTACATCGACCACTACGGCCCCGGGGTGCAGCACGTGGCCATCGAGGTGCGCGACCAGCCGGGCATGGTGGAGGACCTGACCGCCCGGGAGGCGAACCTCCTCACCGGGGTGATCAGCTCCCCCGGCCTCGACCAGACGTTCACCAAGCGCGACGCCAACACCGGCATGCAGTTCGAGTTCATCACCCGGACGGACAAGACCGGCTTCAACAACGTCAAGGAACTCTTCACCGCGATGGAGCGGGAGAACGTCTTCTAACCCTCGCCCGGCCCGTCAGGGTCCTCGGTGGTGAGGGCGCGCAGCACCGTCAGGGCGTCGTGCAGCGCCTCCACGTCGTGGGTCCGGATGTAGTCGATCCCCTGTGAGGCGGCGAAGAGCTCGGCGGCGAGGGTGGCGGGCCCGACACCGGCGATGTCGCGTCCGGTGAGCGCCCGCAGGAACGACTTGCGGGACGGCGACACCAGCACCGGCAGGCCGAATCGCTCCCTGAGCCGCCGGATCCGGGCCAGCACGGCGACCGACGGCTCGGCGTTGCTGCCGAGGAAGAAGCCGAGCCCGGGGTCGATGACGAGCCGCTCGGACGGGACGCCCGCCGCCCGCAGCTCGGTGAGGCGCCGGTCGAAGAAGCGGTCGATGCCCGCCCACACCTCGGCCGGGTCGGTCTCCACGATCGTGGCCGGGCCCCGGCGCTGGATCGAGTGCATGACGACGAGCGTGCACTCGGACTCGGCCAGCGCCGGGTAGAGGTCGGCGCAGGGAAAGCCCTGGATGTCGTTCAGGTAGGCGGCCCCGTTCTCGATCGCGAAGCGCAGGATGTCCGGGTGGAACGAGTCGACCGAGACGGGGATGTTCTCCTCGGCCAGGCTCGCCATCACGGGCGCCAGCCGCTCCCGCTGCTCGGCGGCGGTGACCGGCTCGGAACCGGGATGGCTGGCGGCGGGGCCGAGCTCGATGATGTCGGCGCCGCCCGCGCGCAGGTCGTGCGCGTGCCGCAGAGCCTTCTCGGGGGCGAGGTGCAGGCCGCCGTCGGAGAACGAGTCCGTTGTCAGATTGACGATTCCGATGAGGCGCGGGCCGTCCGCCGAGCCGGGGAAACGGGGTAGGTCGCTCATAGCCATGCCTCCAGGGTTTCGGCACCCAGGCGCACGGCACGACATCGCGGAAGGGGCCGCTCCCTGATGGTCGGTTCCATCCTCACACGCCAGTCACGGCCCGGCGTCAGAGTAGCAGCACGCTCTCGGGCCCCGAGGCGCTCGCGCCGGCCGTTCCCGGCGGATCGACGACGAAGCCGATCTCCAGCGCCGCGGCGTCCGCGCGCCGGGCCGCCTCGCCCGGAGTGCGGCCGGTGGCCGTCACGTAGCCGGTGACGTCGGCGATGTTCTCCGGCGGGCGCACCCGGGCCCCCGGTGCCACGTAGAAGTCGACGTCGATGACGCCGGGCATCGCCTCCGCCTCCGCGTGGCCGCGGACGGCGCTGAGAACCCCGCCCACCGGGCTGGTCAGGTAGCGGACCGCGGCGGCGCCGTCGCGCCGGACGGTGAGGTCGGCGGACCGGCCCGCGTGCAGCCGGATCGCCTCGCGCAGCAGGTTCACCCCCTGCGCCTCGTGGATCAGCCGGGTGATCTGCGCCCCGGCCAGGCGGGCGTTCACCTCGATGAGCACGGGGCCGTCGGCGGTGACGCGCACCTCGACGTGGGCCGCGCCGAAGTCGTGGCCGATCGCGCCGAGCGCCCGGACGGCGACGTCCGCGCAGTCGCGCCGCACGTGCTCGGGCAGCAGGGAGGGGTAGGTCTCGCCCAGCTCGACGAAGTGCGGGCGTCCCCCGAAGAGCCCGTCGGTGACGCCGACGACGTGATGCCCGCGGCCGGTGTGGACCACTTCGACGCTCACCTGGTAGCCCGGCGCGTACTTCTCGACCAGCGCGCCCGGGGGGCGCGGGTTGCCCCTCCGGTCGGTGCCGGCGGCGGCGATGGCGGCGTAGTGTTCGGCCGCCTCCTCGGGGCCGGCGCACAGCCGCACCCCGATGCCCCCGGCCTCGCTCAGCGGCTTCACGACGCAGGCGCCGCCGAGCCGCGCCGCCGCGCTCCGGGCCTCGGCCGCCGACCGCACCCAGGCGTGCTCGGGCACGGGCACCCCCGCGGCGGCGCAGAGCCGCCGGGTCCGGTGCTTGTGCCGGGCGTTGCGGGCGGCCGCGGGGGACAGCCCGGGCAGGCCGAGGGCGCTCGCCACGTCGGCGACGGTCACGACGCCGTACTCGGTGATGGAGAACACCCCGAGCAGCCGTCCCGACGCCTGCGCCTCCGCCAGCGCCGCGACGACCCGCGCGGGGTCGGAGATATCGGTCTCGATCACCTCGTCGACATATTTGTCAACGCTCTCCGCGGACACCGCGGAGGCGAAGTATTCGGCCAGGTCGTTGGTCACGAATAGGGGCCGCAGTCCCAGCTCGTGACAGGTCTTGAAAGGGTCGAAGGCAAAGGGTTGCAGACGGCCGTGTTCGATCACGACCAGCGTGTCCGCGATTTTCATGCACACCCCGATGGGACGAGAGCCTGTAATGCGATTGACTGCACTCGGTGTCCTGTCGGATTCTAAAGCCTGTCGACAGGTGGTAGGCCCCACCCCGAACACGAGGCCCGTCAGGTCGATGGCAACCGATCTTCGCTCGGATATGTTCCACCACCCCCGTCCACCG
The DNA here is from genome assembly GCF_004348535.1 of Actinomadura sp. KC216. Lineage (GTDB taxonomy): Bacteria > Actinomycetota > Actinomycetes > Streptosporangiales > Streptosporangiaceae > Spirillospora. Next base: position 24,254 of record NZ_SMJX01000013.1, on the reverse strand, counting down.
GACGGATGGACTCTCCAGAAATTGGTCGGCTATGATTCGCAGCCTGCTCATCGACAACTACGACTCGTACACTTATAACCTGTTCCAGCTGATGGCTCAGGTGTACGGTACGGACCCGGTCGTCGTGCGCAATGACGATCCCCGATGCGTCGAACTCGCTCAGGAGCTGGGGGCCGTGGTCATCTCGCCGGGCCCGGGGGACCCGCGCGACCCGCACGATTTCGGCATGTGCGGCGACGTGATCCAGCATGCGCGAGTGCCGATACTGGGGGTCTGCCTGGGGCATCAGGGAATCAGCGCGAACTCCGGCGCCGATGTGACCCGTGCGCCGCGCGCACGCCATGGTTTCGTGAGCACGATCCGGCACACCAACGACGAACTTTTTCACGGAATCCCGCAGGATTTCGCCGCGGTGCGTTACCACTCACTGTGCGTCCGGGAACCGTTGCCGCCCGAACTCGAACCGCTCGCGTGGGCCGAGGACGGTGTTCTCATGGCACATCGTCACCGCCGGCTTCCGTTCTGGGGAGTGCAGTTCCACCCGGAATCGGTGCTCACCGAATACGGCTGCCGGCTGCTGTGGAACTTCGGCGAGATCGTCGCCTCGCACCAGCGGCGGCCCGGTGCGCTGTCCACCGGTAAACGCCGCTACACCGCACATACCCGCAAGATGCCTCTCCCGGCCGGCGGCGAGGAGATCCACGCGGCATTGTTCGGCGGTTCCGAGCACACCGCATGGCTGGACAGCGCGCGCCCCGCGCCGGGGCTGGCGAGATATTCCTACCTCGCCGAGGCGTCCGGCGAACTGGGCGAGGTGCTGACCTACCGGCTCGGCGACGAGCGGGTGCGGGTGGAGAAGGTCGGCGGTGCGGTGGGCCGCGTGCCCGGATCCATCTTCGAGGTGCTGGACAAGGAGATCGGCCGGCGGGCCATCAGCGCCCCGCAGGTGCCGTTCGACTTCACCGGCGGGTACATCGGCTATTTCGGGTACGAGCTGAAGGCCGAGTGCGGATCCACCGCCCGGCACGCCTCCGAGCTGCCGGACGCGGTCTGGATCTTCGTGGACCGGCTCGCGGTCATCGACCACGCCGCCGGAACGCTGTGGCTGGTGGCGCTCAGCGACACCTCACCGCACTCGGAGGAGGCCGCCCTGCGCTGGCTGGAACTCGCCGAGGTCGCCCTGAACGCCGCCGAACGTCCCGCCGACCGGGAGAGCGTCGACCGGGAGCCCGGCGGCACGGACGCCGCGGCGGCGCGGTCGGCCGCCGCGCGGGCGGCGGCGTTACGCACGGTCGTGGAGGACGGCCTGGTCAGGAACCGGGGCCGGTACCTCGCCGACATCCGGCACTGCCAGGAGAAGCTGCTGGCGGGGGAGACCTACGAGGTGTGCGTCACCAACACCGCGGTGCTGCCCCGCGAGGACGATCCGCTGCGCTTCTACCTGCGGTTGCGGCGGCGGAACCCGGCGCCGTACGCCGCCTACATCGCCGCCGGCGGGGTGCGCATCGCGTGCTCCTCCCCGGAACGCTTCCTCAAGATCGACAGAAGCCGGGTGGTCGAGAGCAAGCCCATCAAGGGCACCCTTCCCCGGGGCGGGACGCCGGAGGAGGACGACCGGCTGCGCGCCGAGCTGGCGGCCGACCCCAAGACGCGCTCCGAGAACCTGATGATCGTCGATCTGCTCCGCAACGACCTCGGGCGGGTGTGCGTCCCGGGAAGCGTGCACGTGCCCAACCTCATGCAGGTGGAGTCCTACACGACCGTGCACCAGCTGGTGTCGACGGTGCGCGGCCGGTTGCGCGAGGACATGTCCGTGATCGACTGCGTCCGCGCGTGCTTCCCTGGCGGGTCGATGACCGGGGCGCCGAAGCTGCGCACGATGGAGATCATCGATGAGCTGGAGACGCGCGCCCGCGGCCCCTACTCGGGCACCATCGGCTTCCTGAGCTGCGACGGGACCGCCGACCTGAACATCACCATCAGGACGGCGGTGTTCACCGACTCCCACCTGCTCGTCGGTGCCGGCGGCGCGATCGTGCTGGACTCCGACCCGGCCGCCGAGTACGAGGAGATGATGCTCAAGGCGATGGCGGTGGCGAACGGGCTCCCCGACCGGGTACCCGCCCCGCAGGCGGCGACGGAGAATGGCACGGCCCGCGAAGAGAGCCCCGTCCGGGACGAGAGCCCGGCCCGTGGAGAGAGGGAGGTCCGCCCGTGACCGTGACGGCGGCGCCGTGACCACCCCGGAGGTCATCGTCGTCGGCGCCGGCCCCGCCGGGCTCGCCGCGGCGCTGGCCCTGCACGCGCGCGGCATCGCGGTGACGGTGCTGGAGGCCGAGGACGCCGGGCGGGTGCGGCCCGGCAGCCGCGCCCTGTACGTCCACCGCGACTCGCTGCGCCTGCTGGAGGGCGTGCGGCCCGGGCTGGGCCGGGACATCGCCGGGTACGGCCTGACCTGGCGCGTGCGCCGGACGGTGTATCACGGGCGGCAGGTCTTCGAGCGGACCCGGCCGGACCTTCCGCCCGGCGTCCTGCCGCCGTTCACCAGCCTGCGGCAGACCGACACCGAAAGGTTCCTGCGCGGCGCATGCGAATCGGCGGGGATACCGATCGAGTGGGGCACGCCCGTCGAGGCGGTGTCGAGCTCGGCGGACGGTGTCACGGTCGGCACCGCGGACGGTCGCGAGCGCCGCGCCGCGTACGTGGTCGGCGCCGACGGCGCGCGGTCGACGGTGCGGCGGTCGCTGGGCGTCGCCGCCACCGGGCCCCGCACCGAGGGCTTCCACGTCGTCCTCGACGTGGAGGCGGACCATGACGATGACCTGCTCCGCGCACGGACCTTCCACTACCGGCACCCTCGCCTGGGCGGACGTCACGTCCTGCTAGTGCCGTTCACGGGCGGCTTCCAGGTGGACCTCCAGTGCCGTTGCGACGACTCGGCCGCCGACTGGGACGACGAAGCCGCCGTGCACGAATGGCTCCGCCAGGTCGTGGACCCCTCCTACGTCCCGCGGATCCGCTGGATCTCGACGTATCGGTTCCTGCGGGTCGTGGCGGACGACTTCACCGACGTCCATCGGCGGGTGCTGCTGGCCGGGGAGGCGGCGCACCTGTTCCCGCCGTTCGGCGCCCGAGGCATGAACAGCGGCTTCGCCGACGCCGTCGCCGCCGCCGCGGCGGTGGCCGAGGCGCGGGACGCCGGCGGGCCGGAGCGCGCGGCCGCGGTCGGCCGGTTCGCGGTGGAGCGGCGCGCGGCCGCGGTGCGCAACGCCGCCGCCACCGAGCGGGCACTCGCCCATCTGGCCCCGGGCCGGAGCGGACGGTTCCGGCAGGCGGCCGCCGCCGCGCTGTCCCCGCTGGTCCCGCGGTGCGGCCGATGGCTGGAGCTGGCGCCCTACGGCGTCGCGGGCTCCGCCCGCCCGGCCGGGAACGGGGGAGGCGGGGGAGGCAGGTACTGACCGTGACGCACGGAAGGAACGGCACATGCTGATACCCCAGGTCGATCGCGCGAGCCGCGAGGAATCGATGGAGTTCCTGCGGACCCACGAGTTCGGGCAGCTGGTGGCGGCCGGGCGGGGCCGGGACGTCCCGGTGGTCGTCCCGACCCAGTTCGTGGTGATCGACGACGAGACGCTCATGCTCCACCTGTCGGCGAAGAACTCCGTCTGGGCGGCGATCGACGAGAACCCGATGGTGATGCTGAGCGTCGCGGCCCACTACTCCTACATCCCCGGATACTGGCGGGTCGTCGGCGACGAAGACCCGGACATGGGGATCCCCACGATCTACTACGCCGCCGTCCAGGCGCGGTGCGAGGTCGAGATGATGGACACGACAGAGGCGAAGCTCGAGGTGCTGCGCGCCCAGCTGCGCCAGAAGGAACCGGACCGCAAGCACGACCCGGATGTGCACGCGCACCTGCTGCCCGGGATCCGGGGCGCGCGGCTGGCGATCAGGGAGCTGGACGGGAAGTTCAAGTTCGGCGGCAACATGGACGTCCCGCACCGGCGGGCGGTGGCCGAGCGGCTGACCGAACGGGGCCGGCCCGCCGACCTCGCCGGGCACGGGTACGCGATGCGGAACATCGAGCGGGACGAACGGAAGGCGGCCGCCGAAAGCGCCTCGGACTAGCGACGGCGACGGTCACCCCCGCGATCGGCCCCCGCGATCAGCCCGGCGGGATGTTCTGGTTGAGCCGGAAGAGGTTCTCCGGATCGTATTTCTTCTTCAGGGCGGTCAGTCGGGCGAACACCTCGTCGCTGTAGGCGCGGCGGACCTGGGTGCCGCCCTCGTCGGCGAGGAAGTTGAGGTACGGGTCGCCGGTGGCGTGCGCGCGCATGGCGTCCCACGTCCCGCGGACCCACCTGGTGTGGGGGTCGGCGTCGGCGGCGTCCGCCCACATGCCGAGGATGTTCATCACGAAGCGCGGCGTGCGGTGGGAGAAGGCGCCGTCGCCGGACGAGCCGCGGGCCACCGCGCCCTCCAGATGGTGGAAATGGACGGCGCTGAGGGGGAAGAGCCGGGTCAGTTCCGCCGCCCGCTCGGCGGCGGTGTCGATGGCCGGGCCGGCGAGGTCGGCCAGATGGTGGGTCTTCCAGTAGGCGTTGATGCCGCGCGGCGCGGTCGGATCGAACATTCCCTGCAGAACCGTGTAGGGAATGGGCCCGAGGGCGTCCGCGACGGGTTCGCCGAAATCGCGCAGTTCCTTGAACGCCGCCGTGGCGGCGTCCGCCGTTCCGATATGGCAGCACGCCACGGCGATCGCCTGCCGGCCGTGCCATTCGGCGGGCACGAACGGCATCGGCGGGGCCGCGAGGAACACCACCATGGTGGTCAGCTCGTCGGGCAGGTCGCGCGTCCATTCCGCATAAAAGCGCAGCAGCTCCGGGCCCCGCTCGGCCGGAAAGAGAATGACGCCGCCGTACACGAGCGGGCCGACCGGAAGCAGCCGGTATTCCAGCGAGGTGACGACACCGAAATTCCCGCCGCCGCCGCGTAGCCCCCACAGCAGTTCGCGGTTCTCCCGCCCGTCCGCGGTGACCGTTTCGCCGGCGGCGGTGACGACGTCGGCCGAGACGAGGTTGTCGGCGGCGACGCCGTGCTTGCGCATCAGCCAGCCGATGCCGCCGCCGAGCGTGAACCCGGCGATGCCCGTGCCGCTGACGACGCCGCCGGTGGTGGCGAGCCCGAACGCCTGGGTCTCCGCGTCCAGCTCCCCCCAGACGACCCCGCCCTGCGCGCGGGCGGTGCGGGCGGCCCGGTCCACGCGGATGCCCTTCAGCGCCGAGAGGTCCACGACGATGCCGTCGTCGCAGGTGGCGAAGCCCGCCACGTTGTGGCCGCCGCCGCGCACCGCGACCGGCAGCCCGTGCTCGCGGGCGACGCCGAGGGCGGTGACGACGTCGGCGGTGCCGGCCACCCGGGCGACGGCGATCGGGCGGCGGTCGATGGCCCCGTTCCAGACGCCGCGGGCCTCGTCGTAACCGGCGTCGGCCGCGGTGATCAGCGGTCCGCGCAGGTTGTCGCGCAGCTCCGTGATCACCCTTTCGTGGCGGGACGGGCCGTCTGCCATGTGGGGTTCCCCTCGATTTCGTGTCGCGAACCGATGGTGACGTGACGTCACGGCCGATGGTGCCGGACTCGGTGTGCGGGATCAACCGCGGACTCGTACACGCAGCGGCCAGGATGAGAGGATCCGCGCCATGGGATTTTCCGTCCGCGTGGATCGCCACCTGGCATCCCTGAATATTCCGGAATGGGACGCGGTGCAGCCGGACGGCGGCTTTTACTCGTCCAGTCCATGGTTGCGCCATGCCGAGCGCACCGCAGATCCGGCGCCTTTCTATTTCACCGCCGCCGACACCGCCGGCGCCGACGCGGGCCGCCTGCGAGCGACGATGCCGGCGTACGCGCTGACCCGCGACGCGCCATTCGTCTTCTGCCGCGCCGACCACGTGATCGACGACATCAGCCGGACGGCGGCGGGCCGGCCGGCGGAGTGGGCCGGAGCGCTCATGCCGTGCCTGGCCTGCGGTCCGCGCCATCCCTCCCACTCCGGCGCGGCCTTCGCGCGGGATCTCGGTCCCGATGACCGGCTCAAGGCGGCGACGGCCCTGGTCGCCAGGGCGGAGGAGGTCGCGGCGGAGAACGCTCTCGCCTCCGTGACGTTCCTCTACGTCGATGCCACCGACGACATGTTCCGGACGGTGCTGGAGAAGGGCGGGTACACCGCGCTCCACTGCGCGACGACGTACATGCTGCCCGTCCCCCAGCCGGGGACCTTCACCGACTACATCGCCGCGTTACCGACGAAGACCCGGCGGCGGCGCGTCGCACGCGACGTGCGCGCGCTCGACGGGGCGGGCGTGACCTACCGCGTCCGCCCGCTGACCGAAGAGCTGGCCGGACGGCTCGCCCCGCTGGAGGCGCAGCTGTACGCCCGGTACGGGACGCCCGGCGATGAGGCCGCGCTGCTCGGCGTCCTGCGGAGCGTCGCCCGCAACGTGCCCGACCACGCCGAGGTGGTGACGGCGGAGCTCGGCGGGCGGCTCGCGGGCTTCGTGCTGATCTTCGCCGACGGGCACGACCTCTACGCCCGGCAGGCGGGCTTCGACTACGCGGTCAAGGGGCGCCTGCCGCTGTACTTCGGGCTGGTGTACTACCAGCTCGTCCGGCTCGCCCAGGCCCGCGGGCTGGCCGCGATCCACTACTCGATCGGGGCGGACGAGGTGAAGGAGTCCCGCGGCTGCACCGGGGTCGAGCAGATCGCGTACGTGAAGAGCCTCGACCCGCGCGACCCGAGCGCCCGGCGCGGTGTCGCGGAGCTCGCCGAGCTGTCGCCCCCGCGCGGGTGACCCGCCGGGGCAGGGACTCCCGGCCGCGCGCCACGGGGCCGGGCGCACCGAGGCCATGGACGGCTCTCGCGCGCCGGCTCGGCGCGGCGGGGTCCAGGGCGGCGGAGCTCGTCCTCGGCGGCCGGCTGGAGCGGGTGCTGCTGCCCGTCCTCGCGACCGTCGGGACCAACTTCGCGGGCTTCGGCGCGCTGGTCGGCTACTTCGGCCTCTGGCTGATCAAGGACCGGGACGCCCCCGTGGAGACCGTCTCCACCGCGCTGTTCGCGGCCGGTCTCGCGGGAGCGTGCGGGGCGGCGCTCGCCGGTTCGCTGGTCGACCGGTTCGGCCCGCGGCGGATGATCATCGCCATCGCCGCGCTGCACGCCGCCGGCACCACGGTGCTCGCGCTCCCGGGCATCGGCACCTGGCCCGCGATCGGCATGCTCGCGGTGGTCACCGGCACCCAGCCGCTGCGCGGGGTCGCCCAGCGGACGCTGATCGGCCATCTCGGCGCCCGCGCCGGCGACACCGAGAAGGGCTTCGCGGACTACCGGCTCGTCCTGAACGTGGGCCTGCTGTGCGGCCCGCTGCTCGGCGCGGCCCTGCTGCAAGGGGGCTGGACGGCGCTGCGGGCCGGTGTGTGCGCGCTGTACGTCCTCTCGCTGCTGCCCGCCGTCGCCCTCTACCGCGCCGGGCGGGCCCCGGACGACGCACCCGCCGTGAAGCAGTCCAAGGCGCCGGACGAAGCGTCGTCCGGGACGCCCGGGGCGGGTGGGCGTGCCGTGCACGGGATGACGGCGCTGCTCGCGGACGGCAGGCTCCTGCTGCTGCTCGTGGCGTCGAGCAGCGCATGGACGGTCATGTACGTCTTCGAGGCGGTCCTCCCGATCGTGGTCGTCGGCTCGGACGTCCTGACCGCGAGCGAGTGGGGCCTGCTGTACGCGGTCGGGCCGCTGCTGACCCTGGTCGGGCAGCTCCGCGTGCAGCGCCGCCTCCGCGCGCTCTCCCCCGCCACGCGGCTCACGGCCGGGGTCCTGCTGATGGGGCTCTCCTTCGCGGTGTTCTGGGGCGGCCTGACGGTCGCGAGCCTGCTGCTGTTCATCGTCGCCTTCGTCCTCGGCGACATGATGTGGGGCCCGGCGAGCGAGGACATCGTGGTGCGGGCGGCGCCGGACGGCCGCGTCGGCACCTACATGGGCGTGGTCACATCCACGATGTGGATCGGCAGCGCGCTCGCTCCCGCCGTGGGCCTGCCCGCCCGGGAGCGGTACGGCGACGGGGTCCTGTGGCTGGGCGTCCTGGCGCTGTCGCTGGTCGCCGCGGCCTGTTACGCGAAGGTGCACCGGGCGGTCGCCGCGGAGCGTTCAGCCGCATAGCCCTTTGCCGGATTGGGGGCGAGGATGAGGCCATGACCCACGCACGCACGGGCAAGCAGTACCTCTCGGACCTCCGGGACGGCCGCGACGTCGTCGTCGGCGGGTCCCGGGTCGCCGACGTGACCTCCCACAGCGCGCTGCGCGGCAGCGCGAACTCGATCGCCGCGCTGATGGACCTGCACCACGACCCGGACGCGCGCGACGACCTGATGACGACGTGCCAGGAGACCGGCGAGACCGTCCCCTGGTCCTACGCCCTGGCCACCGACGCGGCCGGCGTCGCCGCCCGCGGCCGCGCGTTCGAGATCGTCGCGCGGGCCACGGCGGGCCTCATGGGCCGCAGCCCCGACTTCCTGGCGACGCTGCTGGCGAGCTGGTACGCCCGCAGCGACTTCTTCGGCCGCCGCGATCCGCGGTTCGCCGACAACGTCCGTGGCTACTACCGGCACGCGCGGAAGCTCAACCTGTGCCACACGCACGCCATCAGCGATCCGCCCCGCGACCGGCACCTCGCCGGGACGGGCGAGCCGCTGACCCTCCGCAAGGTGGGGGAGACGAGCGAGGGCATCGTGGTGCGCGGGATGAAGATGCTGGCGACGCTCGCGCCGGTCGCGGACGCGCTGCTCGTCTACCCGTTCCGGCCGCTCGGCCCGGACGAGGCCGCCCAGACGCTCGCGTTCGCGCTCCCGGCCGACGCGCCCGGTCTGCGCCTGCTCTGCCGCGATCCGCTGGCGCGCGACGCGCCGCTCTTCGACGCGCCGCTGAGCGAACGCTTCGACGAGATGGACGCGCTGTGCGTGTTCGAGGACGCCGTCGTCCCCCGGGACCTCGTGTTCATCGACGGGGACGTGGAGCTGGCCAACGCGTTACGCGCGGAGACGGCGATGACCACCTACCAGTGGCACCAGACGTCGGTCCGCGCGGCGGTGAAGGCGGAGCTCCTCGTCGGCGTCGCCGGGCTGCTCGCCCGCGCGAGCGGCCGGGACCGGCAGCCGCCCACCCGCGTGATGCTGGGCGAGATGGCGGCGATGGTGGAGAGCCTCCGCGCGCTGGTCACCGCGGCGGAGGCGACGGCGGCGCCCGGCCCGGGCGGGCGGCACCTGCCCGCGACGCCGCCGCTCGGCTCCTCGTCCGTCCTGGCCAGCATGTTCTTCCCCCGGTTCGGGGAGTTCCTGCAGCTGATCGGGTCCAGCGGGCTGATCATGGGCCCGTCCGAGCGCGACCTGTCCGGCCCCGCCGCGGAGCTGCTGCGCGACTACTTCACCGGCGACGTGCTGAGCCCCGACGAGCACGCGGCGCTGCTGCGGCTGGCGTCCGAGCTGGCGGTGGGGGCGTTCGGCGGCCGTCATCTGCTCTACGAGCGCTTCTACCTCGGCCCGCCGGACGTGCTGCGGGAGCGGTTCCTCCAGATGTTCGACCGGGAGAAGGCCGAGCAGTACGCGCGCGGCTGGCTCGTACTGCCCGGCTCCTGATCACTCGGCTCGTGACTACGCGGCTCCTGTCTACGCGGCTCCTGGCTACGCCGCGGCTCGGGCCAGGACCGTGATGGTGCGGACCAGGCGGCCGATGTCCTCCTCGGTGGTGTAGCCGTGCGGGGAGATGCGCAGCCCCTTGCCGCGGGCGGAGCAGACCACGCCGGCCGTCCTCAGCTGCGCGACGGCCGTCTCCGGATCCACCCCCGGCACGGTGAACGTCACGATCCCCGACCGACCCCCGGCCGTACGGTCCGACAGGATGGTCGCCCCGGCCTCGGTGAGTTCCGCGCTCGCCAGGTCGCACAGCCCGTCGATGTGCTCCCACACCCGCTCCACCGTCGCGGCGTGCAGCAGGTCGAGGGAGGCGCCCAGCCCCAGGATCCCGGCGGCGTTGAGCATGCCGCCCTCCAGGCGCCGCGCCGTGTCGTCCGGATCGAACGCCAGCGAGTCCCACAGGCCCGGGTCGCGGACCGAGGCCCAGCCCGGTTCCAGCGGACGCAGCAGGTCGAGGCGGGACCGGCGCACGTACAGCACCCCGGCGCCCGCCGGGCCCAGCATCCACTTGTGCCCGTCGGCCGCGGCGAAGTCGACGCCCCACTCCTCCAGCCGGGCCGGGAGGACGCCGAGCCCCTGGATGGCGTCGACGCACAGCAGCGTCCCCCGCTCCCGGCACAGCCGTGCCAGCTCGGCGAGGTCCGTCCGCCAGCCGCGCGCGAACTGCACCCAGCTCACGGCCACCAGCCTCGGCGCCGGACCCGCGTCGATGACCTCGGCGTAGGCCGAGAACGGCAGGGTGCGGCCCGGGCCGCGGGGATGGACGAAGGCGACCGACACGCCCCGGCCGGCGAGCGTCGTCCAGGGGAACACGGTCGAGGGGAAGTCCAGGGCGGGCACCACGACCCGGTCTCCGGGCTTCCAGTCCAGGCCGGAGGCGACGAACGCGAGCCCCTCGGTGGTGTTCTTGACGAACGCGACGTCCGTGGCGGGGACGCCCATCAGCCGCGCCGCCGCCGCGCGCACCCGCTCGACGGCGGCGGCGTGGTCGTCGTAGGCGAGCGCCCCGTCGCGCGCCAGCTCCAGCGCATGCTCGCGCATGGCCTCCGCCGCCGGCAGCGGGACGGGCGCGATCGCGGCATGGTCGAGGTAGGCCCAGCGCCGGCACACGGGGAACCGGTCACGGTCGAGCGGTGCTTTCATGCGATCGTCCTCGTCCGCCTCTCCCGGTTCAGGCCGCGATCGGGCGCCGGCCCCAGATCTGGGTCAGCGCGAAGGTGATCTCCCACGTTGCGGGATCGTCGACGGCCGCCTGCATCTCGGCGAACGCGGCGTCGAACTCCTCCGGTCCGAGCAGCCCGTGTTCGAGGATGGTGTCGTGCATGCGGCTGAGCAGGATGAGCGGCATCTGCATGTAGGGATGGCCGCCCTGCAGGGCGCGCACGGCGGCGCGGGCCCGGACGTCGTCCAGCCCGCGCTCGCGCATGATGTGCACCAGCCGCCGGCCGATGTTGGGGTCGCCGCCGAACGTGGCGAAGGCGCGTTCGATCACGTCCTTCACCCCGGGCCACGACGGTGGCGTCGGGAAGTAGTCCCAGGCGGCCTGGTCCGACTCCTGGCAGCAGATCACCCCGCCCGGCCGGGCGAGCTCGATCATCTCGGTGAGGAAATCGCCGTAGTCCTCGAACAGCAGCAGCAGGAAACGGGAGTGGACGAAGTCGAACGACCCCCGCGGCAGCGTCGTCTTCCGGGCGTCGGCGAGGACGAACTCGACGTTTTCGAGGCCGTGTTTCCGGCAGTGCTCCCGGGCGGCCTCCAGCAGGTGCGGTGTCCTGTCCACCGCGACGACCTTTCCGGTCGCGCCGACCCTGCGCGACAGCGGTTCTAATATTCCGGCCGGGCCGCAGGCGACGTCGACGCATGTGGCCCCCGCACCGATGCCGATTTCGTCGAGCATGGCCTCGACGTCGCCGGACCAGACCTCCGCCTGTACCTGGAGGCGCTCCGCCTCACCCGCGCTGTCGAAGACGTAACCGGGCGTGGTCACGTCGCATCACCTCTCCCCGTCAGAACCCCGTGAGGACAATTCCCTGCCTCATTATCGAGGTAATATGCCATTTGTTCGAGGTGGTGTACGCCTATTCGTTCAGGTTCGTTCAGGTTCGTTCAGGCGGGATCGAAGCGCCGTTCCGGCGGCGCGTCGATGTGGTCCCCAAGGCCGCGCCGGGTGTCGCTTTCCAGCGCGCGCACCGACTTCAGCCGCATCCCGACGAGGCCCGTCGCGACCGACAGCAGCGCGGCCAGCAGCAGGATGAGCGCCATGCCCGACCCGGGACCGGTGCCCACCAGCGGCCCGGCCACCGAGCCCAGCCGTCCCCGCATGCCCGGCTCGAAGACGTAGTCGGCCAGCGGCCCCGCCGACAGCATCGCGACCGGCCCCGCCGACTCGGTGATGATGCGCCGCGCCGCGAAGACCCGCCCCTGGAGGTCGTCCGGGATGGTGTGCTGCCAGAGCGACTGGTGGGCGGCCAGCACCGCGGGCAGGATGAGACCGGCGGCGAACGAGGCCGCGAACCACGCGACCGGTTCGGTGGTGACCGCGAGCGGCAGCTGGCCCGCCAGCCCGGTGAGCACGAACCCCAGGAAGATCACCCGCAGCGGCGAGCGTCCCGCGGTGCCGAACACGGTCGTCGCGAGGCTGCCGAGCAGGCCGCCGATCCCGGCGGCCGAGAGCGTCCCCGCCAGCACCGCGTTCCCCTCCGTCCTGGCCAGGATCATCGGCGCTTGCAGGACGCCCAGCATGCTGGAGAAGAAGAACGCGAAGAAGCACAGCTGCAGCGCGAGCAGGCCGCGTTCCCTGGCGATGTACCGGAAGCCGAGCGTCAGGTCCGACCGCCAGGCAGCCCGCTTCCCGGACGGCGCAGGGCCCGCCGGAGCGCGCTTCTCGCCCCGGACGGCCAGCAGGGTGACGGCGGCCACCGCGTAGCTCAGGACGTCGATCACCAGGATCGTGGCGAGCCCCGCGGACTGGAGCAGCGCGGCGCCGAGCACGGGGGCCCCGATCCCGGCCACGGAGACGGCGAGCGACACGAGCCCGTTCGCGCGCGCGTAGTGCCGGGACGGCACCGTCACCGTGATCAGCGACATCATCGCCGGGAACTGCAGCGTCAGGCTCGCGCCCAGCGCGAGCATCGCCACATAGATGAACCCGGCCTGGAGGTTGTCCAGCCCGTACAGCCCCCAGAGGAACGCCATGACCAGCGCCCCGACCAGGTTGCTCAGCATCAGCGTCCGGTAGCGCCCCCACCGGTCGGTGAGCATCCCGGCGACCGGGCTCAGGCCGACGACCGCGGCGAACGAGCACAGTTCGAGCAGGGCGACCGGGGACGCCTGGTGGCTGCGCTGCCAGAGCCACACCGTCAGCGCGAAGTTGGTGGTCGCGCTGGCGAGCTGGGAGATCGCCAGCCCGAACCAGACGATGCCGAAGTAGGCGATGCCGTTCGAGAGCCGCCGCGGGGTCAATGTTCGAGCGAGACCCGCGTGCCACCGGCGTTCACGGCGTCCATCATCTTCGCGAAGTCCATGTGCCCGGCGACGTGTGCCGTCCACGCGCTGATCCGTTCCTCGAGTTCGGCCGAGTGCGCCATGCGCCTGGCCATCTCCGGACCGGTCGGCACCGGTCCGGCCAGCGGGCCGTCCGGGAAATGCGGGATGACGCCGAGACAGGGTATCCCCGCGCACGTCTCGAGGATCTCCACCGCGGAGTCGAAATCACCGTGGTCGCCGTCGAACCGGTTGACCACGAAACCCACCACGCGCCGCCGCTCACCCGGCGTCATGAGATCCAGCGTTCCCAGCAATGCCGCGAACACCCCGGTCAGGACCGTGGTGCACACCAGAATGCACGAGGCGTCGGTCGCTTCGGCGAGCCAGAGATTGGTGACGTCCCGCTCCTTGAGATTCATCTCGACGGGGCTGCCGCACCCTTCGGCGATGACGGCGTCGTGACGTCGCTCCAGCCCGCGGTAGGCGTCGAGGACCTCGGCGCGGCTGCGGCTGGTGCGCAGGGTGGCCGGTTCCTGGAAGAGCCAGTCGCTCGTCCGCTGCCCCCGGACGGAGGTCGCGACGCCGTCCGGAGTCGTCCAGATGGCGATCGGGTTCATGTCCCGTTCCGGTGCCACGCCCGCCGCTATGGCCTGGTACGCCTGGTGGAAGTGGATCACGCCGTCCGGTGGCACGGGGTAACCCGCCGGGCCCTCCTCCATCGAGAGCGACTTGAACGGCGTCACCGACACCCCCTGGTCGCGCAACCACCGGCAGATGGCCATCGTGATGAGCGTCTTTCCGACCCCGGAAGACGTTCCCAGCACCACGAGCCGGGCACCACTGTTCGTCGTCGGCACGTCCATATCGCGAGCCCTTTCCCGCACAGTAGAAATCGGGCGCCGGCCTTTGTGGTCCTGCAACAAAAGAACGGTCGGTCGTCTACTCGGCGTGGCGTTCTCACCGTTGGCACGGCAAATCTTCACCTAAAAGCATTCAAATCTCAAGGGTGATCACCCGCGTCGGGCACGGAGTCGATCTCGATGCGGGTGGCGAGCGACGCCGGCCGGCCGGTGACGTAGCAGTACCGGGCCCGGGGCGTGGTGAGCAGCGGGATGTTCTCCGCGTGCGCGACCAGCGCGGCGCCGCAGGCGGCGAGCACGGTGTCACCGAGATAGCCCGCCGCGGTCTGGGTGCGGTAGAGCGCGCCGAGCGCGGCGGCCTGCGGGGGCGTCAGGGAACGGAGCTCGGCGCCGTCGGCGTCCGCCAGCTCCCGCAGCGACGGCGTGATGTCGGCGGGATGGGCCCTTCCGCAGCGCTCGCCGCAGCCGGCCAGGCCGCTGGCGCTGACCATCGCCAGCGTGGTGATGACGAGCGTAAGGCGCCCGTCGACGGTTCGCTCGCGCAATTGTGCGGCGTCGTGAGCGTGGCCGAGTGCGATGCAATACAGGGCGTAGGGATCGGTGACAGCGCGCATGATGTCATGGCCGACCCTATTCCACGCCATCGATTCCACCGCCATCGCCGCCTTCACCGATGAAGCCACAGCTGATTCTGACATCTATCCGCTGTTTCCCTCAATCGCGAGGCGCCTTTCACTTACGTCCCTTCCGTCACAGCATGGGCCCCTGAAAAACGCGGTCTGCGGTGCGTCCGAAATCGTTCTATCGGCGGCGCTTGAAGTGACGAGTTCTCGCGCGTAACATCAGCGCTCGGCAACGAAGCCTGGGATGACAATCGAAGCTCGGACAACAGAAGCCGGGACATGCGCGATCAACGATTAATCTCGCTGGGCATCAAGTTGAGTCACGACAGCAGCGTCGCCCTCTTTTCGGACAACAGCCTCGTCCGGTGCTACGAAATCGAGAAACTCGACAACAATGCGCGTTACTCGGAGTACGGGCTGACGCGCGGCGAGCTGTCCGATCTGCTCCTCGACATGGGATACGAGTGGGGCGAGGTGGACTCGGTCGTCGTCGACGGCTGGCACACGACGCCGTACGGGGTGTCCGTGGGCGGGGCGACGGTACCGTTCGAGGTGGGCGACTACGGTCATCTCTACGACGTACGCGCCAATCCGCTGGCGAAAAAAGCCGCGTTCAGCCCCTACTTCGACCGGGAGTACAGTTCCTACCATCACATCGCCGGCCACATCTACTCCGCCTATTGTTGCAGCCCCATCGGCCGGCGCGGTGAACCGTCATTCGTGCTGACGTGGGACGGCATGTCCTTCCCCCAGCTCTTCCACTATTCTCCGGGCGGCCCACTCGAATGCCTGGGCTATCTGTTCCCGATGAGCGGGTTCATCTACACGTACTTCGCCGTGAACTTCGCCCCGTACAAGGAGTACCGGCCGAACGACCTTTCGCTGGCCGGAAAGTACATGGCCTACATCGCGAAGGGGCACCGGCAGCCGTCCCTTCTCGAAAGCTTTCACGCGATCTTCGAGAAGCTGGTCGCCAGGACCGGGACCGTCACGACCCACGACCAGATGCTCGAATTCGAGCGGGCACTGCTGCTGAAGCTGGTCTTCCGGGCCAAGGCCAGCGGCTTCGGCGACGACGACGTCCTCACGACGTTCCACCACTTCCTCGAAGAGGTGCTGGTCCGGACGCTCGCCGCACGCCTGGACGAGCTCGACAAGGGCCCCCGGAACCTCTGCTACGCCGGCGGGTGCGCGCTGAACATCAAGTGGAACAGCGCGATCCGGCGCTCCTGCAACCTGGCGGAGCTGTGGATCCCGCCGTTCCCGAACGACGCCGGGTCCGCGATCGGCACCGTCTGCTGCGACCTCGTCGCCCAGCACGGCTACGAGTCGGTCGACTGGGACGTCTACAGCGGCCCGTCGATCCGGGACACGCCATGGGATTCGGCGGGCTGGTCCACGCGCGACTGCACCCTCAAGGACCTGGCCCGGCTCCTCCACGAATCGCAGGAGCCGGTGATCGTCCTGCACGGCCGGGCCGAGCTCGGGCCGCGCGCCCTCGGGAACCGCAGCATCATGGCGGCGCCGACCGCGCCGGAGATGAAGGTCACGCTCAACCGGATCAAGCGGCGCGAGTCGTACCGGCCGGTCGCGCCGATCTGCGCGGAGGAGGACGCGCCGCGGTTCTTCGACCCCGGCACGCCCGACCCGTACATGCTCTACGACCACCGCGTGCGCCCGGACGCGGCCGAGCGGCTCCCGGCCGTCTGCCACCTGGACGGGACGGCCCGCCTCCAGACGGTCAACGAGCGGGAGAACCCGGAGATCCACGCGCTGCTCAGGCACTACGCGGAGCTCAGCGGGCTGCCGGTCCTCTGCAACACCAGCGCCAACGACCTCGGCTCCGGTTTCTTCCCCGATATTCGCAGCGTCGTCGAATGGGGTCACGTGAACTACATATGGGCCAAGGGAAAGCTTTACACGCGCACCGCACCGGTCGATTGAGCCGATTGATCCAGCAATTCTCAGCGCGAAGAGGAATCCATGTCTACCAGCGCGGACGCCCCGCACGGATTCCGGGGTGGGCTTCATGAGGTCTTCCGTCGGCGGGCGAGGGAACTGCCCTCGCGGACCGCGGTCGAGTTCGGCGGTGAGCGCCTCACCTACCGGGAGCTCGACCAGTTCTCCGATCGGCTCGCGGGCCGGTTGACGTCCCAGGGCGTGCGGGTCGGCGATGTCGTCGGCCTGTGCTTCCCGCGGGGCGTCGACATGGTCGCCGCGCTGCTCGGCGTCCTCAAGGCGGGGGCGGCCTACCTGCCCATCGATCCGGACCATCCGGCGGCCCGCGTCCACTACATCGTCGATCACAGCCGGGTGGACGTCGTCGTCGCGGCCCCGGAGCTCGCGGGCCTGTTCGACCGGCCCGACCTCACGCTCGTCGCGTACGAGCGCGGCGCGTTCACCGGCGACGCCCCGCCCGGATGGGCCCCGGCGGAGGTCTCCGCGGACGCGCCCGCCTACGTCATCTACACCTCGGGAACGACCGGCGAGCCCCATGGCGTCGTCGTGGAGCACGGAAACGTCGACAGGCTGTTCCGCGAGACGGAGCAATGGTTCGATTTCTCCGCCACCGACGTCTGGACTCTCTTCCACTCGAACGCGTTCGACTTCTCCGTCTGGGAGCTGTGGGGTGCGCTGCTGTACGGCGGCAAGGCCGTCATCGTGCCCGGCGCGACCGCCCGCACGCCCGAGCGCTTCCACCAACTGGTCGCCGACGCGGGCGTCACGGTCCTGAGCCAGACGCCGACCGCGTTCCGCGCCTTCGCCGCGGTTGACGCCCGCCGCCGCTCCGACCTCGCGCTCCGGCACATCGTGCTGGGCGGCGAGCCGATCGACAAGGACGTCGCCGTGGCGTGGCTGGCCCGGCGCGGCGAGTCCCGCCCGCGGCTGGTGAACATGTACGGGCTCACGGAGACGACCGTGCACGTCACGTACCGGCCGCTGACGCTCGACGTGCTCGGCGCGTCGGAGCACTCTCCCATCGGCGTGCCGATCCCCGACCTGACCATCCGGCTCCTGGACGGCGCCGGGCAGCCCACCCCCCGCGGCGAGATCGGGGAGATCCACGTCGGCGGCGCCGGCGTCGCCACCGGCTACCTGAACGACGCCGACCTCACCGCCTCGCGGTTCCTGGGCCGGGACGCGGGCGACGGCAGCCAGGAGCGGATCTACCGCACGGGCGACCTCGGCGTCACCTACGACGGCGTCGAGTACTTCTTCGCCGGGCGCGCGGACGACCAGATCAAGCTGCACGGCTACCGGATCGACCCGCGGGAGATCGAGGCCGTGGCGGACGCGCAGCCCGGCCTTTCCGGGTCCGTCGCGCTGCGGGTGTCGCCGTCCAGCGGTGATGCCCGCCTCGTGCTGTTCTGCCTGCACGAGCGCGGAGCCGCACCGGCCGAGCGCGACGCCGCCCGCGAGGCGGTGTTGGCGCGCATCCGCGAGTCGCTTCCCCCGTACATGTGCCCGGCCGAGTGCGTCCTGCTCGAAGAGCACCCGAGGAACCACAACGGCAAGGTCGACCGCGACTCCCTCCGGGAGCTGTACCTCGCCCAAGAGCCGTCCGCGCGGCCGGACGCCCGGCCCGACGCCGGGCCGGATGCCCGGCCGGACCCGAACGGCGGCTATCCCGAGAAGGTCCGGGCCGTCTGGGAGCAGGTCCTGAAGAGGCCCGTCGGCTCGCCGGACGCGGACTTCTTCGAGGACGGCGGCACCTCGCTCGACCTCATCCGAATCATGACGGAAACGAAGAGGCAGCTCTCCGTGGACGTCGACCCGGCCGCCTTCGCCGACGGCCTCTCGTTCGACCTCTATGTCGAGCACGTCGGCAAGCAGCTCGCGTCCGGGAGCCGGACGGCCGCCGAGCGCGGCCCCTCGCCCGCACCAGATGATCGCGAAAGTTGATGTCATGAGCCAGTTCACGCTCACGCCCGACGAACTCGACGCATTCCAGCAGAACGGCTATGCCGGACCGTTCACGCTCTACGACCCCGAGGAGATGGCGAGCCGCTGGCGGAAGGAGCGGCTGCGGCTGCTCGACCGGAAGGACGCCGTCTACCAGGACACGGAGGCGGTGTCGCAGGGGACCAACATCTCCAACTACGACCGTCACCTCGACAACGCCTTCCTCGCCGAACACATCGCGCGGCCCGAGATCGTCCACCGCGTGGCGAGCATTCTCGGCGACGACGTCCTCTGCTGGCGCTCGGAGTTCTTCCCGAAGTACCCCGGCGACGAGGGGACCGACTGGCACCAGGCGGACACCTTCGCCAACGCGGGGGGAGAGCCCCAGATCGTCTGGGCCGAGGACAAGGAGTACGGCGGCACGATCACGGTGTGGACGGCGTTCACCCGGGCCACCGTCGAGACCGCCTGCCTGCAGTTCATCCCCGGCACGCACCGGCAGATGTTCTACGACGAGAGCCTGGGGATGCACTACGACCCCGAGGCGAACCGCAACAAGGTCAAGAACGGCGTGAGCCGCGGCTTCTTCGGCTACGACTACCGCCAGCTGCAGATCGACCCGGACTGGTCCCCGGACGAGAGCAAGGCCGTGTCGATGGAACTGGAGCCGGGGCAGTTCATCATCTTCTGGTCGACGCTGATGCACGCCTCCCACAGCCACGCGGGCCGGACGGACGAGATGCGGCTCGGCTTCGTCAGCCGCTACGTCCCGGCGTCGGTGTCGGTCTATCCGGGCCTCGACGAGATCCACGAGTACGGCGGGCGGATCTCGCTGGAGCGCTTCGGGTGCGTGCTGGTGTCGGGCGAGGACCGCTACCAGCGGAACCGGCTCCTGACCCACACGACGACCGGCATCCCGTTCCGCAAGAACTGATCATGGGACGGCTGGAACGGCTGGAGGCGTGGGCGGCGACCGCCGTCGAGGTCTGCGGCGAGGTCAAGCCGCTGGCCGACCGGCTGCCGCAGGACCGCTTCGAGGTGGTCGTGGAAGACCACGAGCGTCTCGGCGCGGCTCCGCAGCGGATGCTCGACGGCGCCGCCCGCGCGGCCGGCCTGCGCCAGACGATCCGCGTCTGCTCCGCGCCGCGGCGGCCCTCTAGCTCGTTCGGGCTCTCGATCGAGCGCCGCCTCAGCGCCCTGCTGCGGGATCCCGGGCTGTTCGACGAGGAGAGCGCCGATGCCGGGGCCGCCGTGATCGAGCGCGCCGCGGCCAGGGCCCGTGACCGGGCACCCAGGCGGGTGCCGGTCGCCACGCACGACGGCCTGACGCTCGACGCCTTCACGGCCGGCGACCGGGCCCGCCCGGCGGTGATGCTGATCCCGCCCTGCGGCATGCCCGTCGAGCTGTCGCGGCGGTGGCTGCACGCGCTCGGCGACGAGCATTTCGTCATCACCTGGCAGACGCGCGGCCTGTTCTCCCCGGCCGATCCCGAGCCAGGGATGGCATGTGACGTGGCCGCCCAGGTCGGCGATCTGCTGGCGGTCATGGACGCGCTCGGCGTGCCGTCCTGCCACCTCATGGGCCTGTGCGGCGGCGCGGTCATCGCGCTGGAGGCGGCCCATCGGCATCCCGGGCGGTTCGGGTCGATGAGCCTGTGGCACGGGGACTACGACTTCGGGCCCGGCACGCCGAAGACCGACCACCAGCGCGACGTCCAGGCGCTGATGGAGATCGGAGCGGACAGCCCGGAGAAGGCGGCCTCGTACCAGAAGCTCATGCACCGCCCGGCCGCCCTGGCGACGATCCCCGAGCGGGTCGCGCCGCTGGTGATCTACCCCTACGCCACGCCCACCCTGTTCCACCACTACGCCCGGCTGAACCTCGCGATCATGTCGTTCGACAGCGCGGATCCGCTCGGCCGCATCCCGCACTCGACGCTGGTCGTGACGAGCCGGACCGACACGACCGCGCATCCGGCGGGCTCGCATCGCGTGGCGCGCGAGCTCGCCCGCGCCCGGCTCGTCGAGGAGCCCAGCGGCGATCACCTGTCCGTCTTCGACACCTCGGCCCGACTGACCCGGCTCGCCGCCGGCTTCCTGGCGGCGCAGCATCCGACCCACGCCTGAAGGATGATCGACATCGCATCCCTCGAAGTCGAGAAGATCGATCGCGGCCTCGGCGGGCTCGTCGAGGACTGCGTCCTCGTGCGGCACGCGACGGGGGACCGGCGGGTCGCCGGGGTCTTCGCCGTGCCGGGCGAGGACGCCCCCGCGGTCCGGCGCGCGGCGGCCCTGTGCGAGGAGGCCGCCACGGGCGGCGAGCTCTCGCTGTTCGAGCCCGACGACGACCTGATGATCTTCCACCGGAACCGGCGGGAGGCCGACTTCATCTTCCGCGAGGTGTTCCGCGACAACGAATACCTGCGCAACGGGGTGAGGCTGCCGGACCGCCCGACCGTGGTCGACGTCGGCGCGAACATCGGCGGCGCCGCCGTGCTGTTCGGGAAGGCCGCCCCGGGCGCCCGGATCTTCGCGGTCGAGCCCGTCCCGCACCTCTGCCGGGCCGTCGAGCTGAACGCCAGGCTGCACGACATCGACGTCGTGGTGATCCCCTGCGCGGTCGGCGACGCGCCCCGCCGGACGCAGATCACGTACTACCCGAAGAACACCGCGATGTCCGGGCTCCTCGCCGACGCGGCGGACCGGGACGTCCTCAAGACCTATCTCGCGGGCCAGGAGGAGGCGGGCTCCGACGCCGGGCTCGACGCCATGGTCGCCGAACTGCTCGCCGGCGAGTCGATCGAGTGCGCCGTGCAGACGCTGGGGCAGGCGCTCGACGGCCACGCCATCGACCGCATCGATCTCCTGAAGATCGACGTCGAGAAGGCGGAGTGGCAGGTGCTGCGGGGCATCGGCGACGAGCTGTGGCGGCGCATCGACCAGGTCGTCATGGAGGTCCACGACATCGACGGCCGGGTCGCCGCGTCCGTCGCGCTGCTGGAGGGCAAGGGCTTCACCGTCTTCGTCGACCGCAACCAGGACCTGCTCGCCACCGACATGCACGGCCTCTACGCCCGGCGGGGACCGGTGGGGCCCGATCCCGCCGCCCCGCCCTGGCGCCGGCCGCTGTCGACGCGCCGGGCGCTGGCCGCGGCCATCCGCGCCGAGCTCGGCGGGGAGCTCGCCGCCGAGCTCGCCGACCTGCCGGTGGAGCGATTCCGGTTCGGCACGGCGCTGCCGAGGGACGCCCGCGGCGAGATCGACACGGCCGCGCTCATCGCCCTGCTCACGGAGGAAGCGGCGGACGGCACCGCCGAGGGCGGCCCGCTGCCCGAGATCGAGAAGAAGCTCGCCGCCATCTGGCGCGGCATCCTGAAGGTGGACGACGTCTCGGCGTCCGACGACTTCTTCGCGCTCGGCGGGACGTCGCTCAAATCGGTGCGCATGGTGCTCGAAGTGCACGAGGCGTTCGGCGAGGACGTGCTGCCGCCGGACCAGCTGTTCGAGGGCAGCCGCTTCGACGAGATCGCGGCGATCATCCGCGGGAACATGCGATGAAGCGGCAGCTCTTCGCCGCCCTGGAGGACCTCGCGGGCAACCACCGCAACGTCGTCGTCCACCGTGACGGCGGCAAGGTCCGCACGACGTGGTCGGAGCTGGCGGCCGACATCGACCGGGCCGTCGCCCGGCTGGCCTCGCTCCGGCCGCCGGACGGGCGCGACTTCCACGTGGGGCTGATCGGGCCGACGAGCTACGAGTGGATGGTGCTCGACCTGGCCTGCCTGAAGGCGGGCTTCCGGTCGATCGCGGTTCCCGAGTTCCTCACCGGCCGCGAGATCGGTGCGCTGTTCCGGGAGGCGAAGGCCGACGTCGTGCTCGCCGACCGGGCGCTGGAGGAGCGGCTCACCGAGGTCGACGCGCCGGTGTGGTTCTTCGGGCGCGGGGGAGCCGATCGCGGAGGAAACGACTTCGCGGGCCTCGCGGGCGCGGAGTGGACCTGCACGGCCGACCGGATGCTGGACCACTATTCGATCGGCTACTCGTCCGGTACCTCGGGCAAGGCGAAGCGGATCGACCTGACGTTTCCGCCCGAGCCCGAACAGCGCTCGACCGGCCTGAAACGCGGCCTCGAATTGGCCGCCCAGTATTACCGGTACAGGACCAGCTTCTGGAGCCGTAAAGACAACAAGGTCCTCATCTTCATGCCGTTCTCGCACGTCCAGCAGCGGGCCTTCGTGCGGCTGGCACTGATGCGCCGGATCGACATCGTCCTCTCCGATCCCCTGCGCTGCGTGCCGGATCTCGTCGTCGAGAAACCGAACATCATGGTGAGCGTTCCCATGATCTACGAGGCGCTCGCGACGCGGATCGAGGAGAAACTGCAGCGGCTCAGCGCGCGCCAGAAGGCCGTCTTCCGCCTCTACCTCCGGCTCCGGATCAACCGCCTCGGCAACCGCAACTGGGTGAAGCGCCTCTTCGGCCGCTACCTGTTCGCCAAGGTGCGCAAGGTGTACGGCGGCCGGGCCGACTATTTCGTGACGGGCAGCGCCCCGATCGGCACGCGCACGCTCACGACGTTCTACCGGGTGGGCGTGAAGGTCTACGAGGGGTACGGGCAGAGCGAGCTCCCGCGGATCATCTCCATGAGCTCGGAGAAGGACTTCCGCATCGGCAGCGTCGGCAAGCCGCGCGTGCCGGTCAGGATCGGCGAGGACGGCGAGATCCGCGTCGGGATCGACCGGAGCGAGCTTCCCGATCCGTCGATCGTCACCTTCGACCCGGACGGGTACATCCGCACCGGCGATCTCGGCCACCTGGACGCGGACGGCTTCCTGTTCCTCCACGGCCGCAAGGACGACGTCATCGTCCTCGACAACGGCAAGAAAGTGTTCCCCTCCAGCGTCGAGGCCGTGTTCCACGAGCTGAAGGCCGAGAACTCGATCTGCGTCACCTCGTTCGACGGGAAGCGCCTCGTCGCCATCGCGCACTGGCCCGCCGAGAAGGGCGGCCCCGACGCGCTGAGGGCCTATCTCGCCGCGGGAAATCCGGAGCTGGCGGAGCACGAAAAGGTGAAGCTGTTCGTGCGCAGCGAGGTGCCGTTCAGCGCCGAGAACGGCATGCTCACCGGCACCCGGAAACTGCGGCGCCACCAGATCACGAGCTCATTCCGCGACGCGAAGCTGGAGCGGGTCGATGACTGAGGACAGGAGCTCACCGGGCGGCGAGCACAACTTCGGAGCCCTCCTGCGCCGTCGCGCGGCCGAATCACCGGCGAAGCCCGTTTACACGTTCCTGCGCGACGGGGTGGACGACGCGCACAGCATCAGCTACCGGGACCTCCACGACTCCGTGTGCGCCCTCGCGGCCCGCCTGAGCGAACTGCCGAGACCGGCGCGGGCCCTGCTGCTCTATCCCCACGGGCCGGAGTTCGTCCGCGCGTTCTGGGCCTGCCTCCTCGCCGGGGTCGTCCCCGTGCCCTGCTACCCGCCGCGGAACATGCGCGCGGTGGAGCGGCTGCTCGCCATCGCGCAGGACGCGCGGGCCTCCGTCGTCCTGACCGACGAGATGATCCGCAGCCGCGCGGGCGATGGGCTCGCGACGATCGCGCCGTGCCTGGTGACCGACGAGATCGCGAGCGGCGGCG
>NZ_SMJX01000139.1 GCF_004348535.1 Actinomadura sp. KC216 | reverse complement strand
GCTCGTGATGATCGAGACTCGCCATGCATGATGATCAGGGAGAGCTCGAATTGCGGCCGGGTTTCGGCATAGTGCTGATCCTGCTGGCCGCTCTGGGGCTGGGCGGCGCGTGCGCTGTCGCCGCGATCCTGATCGGCGACGCCCCGAAGGTGTTCGCCCCGATCGTGGGCGCGATCTGGATGACGTTGATCACCCTGGGCGCCGCGGCCTCCCTGGCCTCCCGCATCACGCTGACCTCCGACGAGATCGTCGTGCGGGGGCCGTTCACCCGTCAGCGCCGGCCACGCTCGCGCATCGCGAAGGCGGCACGCGCGACCATCCATGTGCCGAGAGGCGCCAACAACAGCCTGATCCTCCTCGACGCGGACGGCAGGCTGCTCGTCAGGATGAGCGTCGACCACTACAACCGCGAGGACATAGATCGGCTGGTCCAGATGCTCGACGTTCCATGCAGCGGGCCGGACGCATTCCGCAACGCCAAAGAATTCGAGAGAACGTATCCGGGCACGCTGTCGTGGGTCGAACGGCACCCCTACCGGATCGCGTTCGCGATCACCGCTGTCGTGCTGGTGGCCATAGCCATGGCCGTGGCGCTCGTCGCGGGGGCGACAGCATCCTGACCCGTCATAGAGCCCGGGAGAGTGACCGACGCCTGCGTTGTGCCGTAGCCGGTGGGTGATCCGCCTCTTGCGTCCGAGGGTCTCCGCGGTGGCGCATCGCCGGGCCTCTCAGAGGTCGTCCTGTCAGCAGGCCGCCACCTCCCGGACGCTCATGAGCACCGCGACCGCGAGCAGCAGGACAGTGAGGACGAGCGCCATGATCAATACGGGAATCCACGGTCCGCCGGGCGGCATGGCGAACAGAACCGCACCGGCCAGCAGATCGGCGAGCCCCGCGGCCAGAAGCCATGGCCCCGCCACAGCTTGGGCGGCGGCCCATGCCCGCACTTCGGGTGGTTCATCGGGTGTGCTGTTCTCCTGGCGACCGTCGTGGACGGGCTGTGCCTGAGTCCCCAGCAGCCCGGCCACGCCTAAGGCGAACCCGAGAACCACTTCGAACAGAGCCGGGATATCGATCATTACGACCTCACGCTGTCGCCGCAGATATCCATCGTCCACAACGACGCCGGCCGCCGCACCCAGAACGACTCGTTCGGTGGGCTTCGACCCCGGTGAACCCCTTGTCCGCCGTCACCCCTGACAGCAGCGCCGAGGCCGCCCGAGAATGGGCTTCCCGGTTTGATCGTGGTAGATGAACGGCACCGTCCCAAAGCCGTTCTCCCCGGGACACAACTGCTTCGTCTCGTCATACGGCACTACGTCCGCGACGCTCCGACACTCGCGCGTGTCTATGCCGACGGGTTGTGCGCGCACCTCGCAGGTAAGAGTGTCGCCGATACGTCTACCTGCTCTTTCGACGCCTCCAACGTCAGGGCGTGTGGGGATGAGGTCGCCAACCTGTTGCGCGCTTGCCGCGGACGGCCGAGATTTCAGGTCGTGGATGCGCCGCCCGCCGCGCGGCGGAACCTCGCCGCGAGGCGGTCGAACGCCTCCGCGAGTTCGTCTCCGTCGATCACCTCGATGTCGGCGTCGAGCTGTGCCATCCACAGCGCGAGCCGGTCCGGGTCGTCGGAACCCAGCTCGACACGGCACGTGGACTCGTCGACCACCTCGATATCGACCGGGATGGGGATCTTCGCGGCGACCTTGGCGGCGGGAGCATGCACGAGTACCCGGGCGCGGTACTTCCAGCCCGCCTTGCTGACGCGTGCGACGACGTACCCGACGGCATCGTCCTGCGGGATCAGGCGCGGCTGGAACCGCGCACCCGTCGGTGCGTGCGGAACCATGCGGTCGACACGGAAGACCCGCCAGTCGTCACGGTCGAGATCCCACGCGAGCAGATACCAGAGCGGCCCCCAGTTCACCAGCCGTTGCGGTTCGGCGTGGCGGGCCTCTTCGCCGCCTCCGGGCTTGGTGTATCCGAACCGGAGCCGTTCGCGGCGGCGGATCGCGGCGGCGACCGCGCCGAGAACCGAGAGATCGAGCGGTGGCCGAGCCCCTGGAACGACGCTCGTCGCCTCGCGTACCGCCTCGACGCGCCGGCGCAGGCGCGAGGGCAGCACTTGCTCCAGCTTCGCGAGCGCGGTGAGCGATGTCTCTTCGACGCCGAGCCTTTGGGTCGCGACCGCACCCAGCCCGACCGCGACGGCGACGGCCTCGTCGTCGTCGAGCAGCAGCGGGGGCATCGCCGTCCCGGCGGCCAGCCGGTACCCGCCCGCGACGCCGGGTCGCGCGTCCACGGGATAGCCGAGCGACCGCAGCCTGCCGATGTCGGCGCGCACGGTCCTGGTGCTCACATCGAGCCGGTCGGCGAGCTCGGAGCTCGTCCAGTCGCGCTTGAGCTGGAGCAGGGACAGCAGCTCCAGCAGGCGGGCCGAGGTCTCCAACATGTTCTCCATCATTCCGCAATTGCGGAAGCCAACCTTCCGCAATACCCGGGAACGTCGATGTCATGAACGAGACCACCGCACTCACACCGTTCCGCATCGACATCCCGCAGGCCGACATCGACGACCTGCGCAACCGGCTGGCGCACACGCGCTGGCCGATCCCCGTGCCGGGCCGGGAGGAGCGCGACGACTTCAGTCGCGGCATCCCGCTGGTGTACCTGAAGGAGCTCGCCGAGTACTGGCGCGACGGGTTCGACTGGCGTGCGCAGGAGGCGAAGCTCAACGAGTATGAACAGTTCACGACGGTCGTCAACGGCCAGAAGTTCCACGTCGTGCACGCGCGGTCGGCGAACCCGGAGGCCACCCCGCTGATGCTGAACCACGGCTGGCCGGGCTCGTTCGTGGAGTACCAGCGGCTCATCCCGCTGCTGACCGATGAGTTCCACGTGGTCATCCCGTCGCCGCCCGGCTTCGGGTTCTCCACCCCGCTGTCGGGGGCCGGCTGGGAGCTGGCGCGGACGACGGAGGCCTACGCCGAGATCATGACGCGTCTCGGCTACGCGAGGTTCGCGGCCCACGGCACCGACATCGGTTCGGGCACCACCGGCCGCCTCGCGGCGCTCTACCCGGAGCGCGTCATCGGCACGCACATCGGCTGCGACCCCGCGTTGCTCGGGTTGGTGGGCGACAAGTTCCCCTACCCCGACGACCTGTCCGAGGACGAGATCGCCCAGATCGAGGCGGTGCGCACCGAGTACGCGGCGGAGCGCGGGTATCTCGAGATGCAGAACCACCGTCCCGACACGATCGGCGCGGCGCTCACCGACTCGCCGGTCGGTCAGCTCGCGTGGATCGCCGAGAAGTTCAAGACCAGGACTGGCGGCGCCTACCGGACGCCGGACGAGTCGGTCGACCGCGACCAGCTCCTCACCAACATCAGCCTGTACTGGTTCACCCGCAGCGGCGCGTCGAGCGCGCAGTTCTACTACGAGGCCGAGCACTCCGGAACCGACTTGTTCATGGCCTCCGCCGTGCCGTCCGGATGGGCGGTGTTCGACACCCACCCGCTCATACGCCGCGTGGTGGACCCGGTGAAGGCGATCGGGCACTGGAGCGAGTTCACCGAGGGCGGCCACTTCCCCGCAATGGAGGAGACGGAACTGCTCGCGGACGACATCCGCACCTTCTTCCGCGGCATTTCCTGACTCCGCGCCGGGGCCCGCCGGGCCACGAAGACCCATTCAAGGCCCGGCCGGCCGGTGTCGGCGCGGAACACCTGCGCGACGTCGCCACCGACTGGATCACACGGCGCGGACCGCTTCCGAAGCACGCCCTAGGCCGCGTGGCCGCCGTTGCCGGTCAGATGCGTTCGGTGAAGCGTTCGACCTTGGCGATGGGCCCGGCG
This sequence comes from Actinomadura sp. KC216, assembly GCF_004348535.1. Taxonomy (GTDB): domain Bacteria; phylum Actinomycetota; class Actinomycetes; order Streptosporangiales; family Streptosporangiaceae; genus Spirillospora. The sequence continues at coordinate 16,541 of NZ_SMJX01000139.1, read as the reverse complement.
ACCAGGATGACGTCGCCGTACTGCAGGACGGTGTCGGCGGTGGCGTAGGTGAACTGCTCACCGACGGACTTGACGCACACCACCGTCACACCGTGTTTGGAGCGCAGACGGGTCTCGCCCAGCGGCACGTTGACGATGTCGCGGGGTGGATGGGTCTTGACCAGGGCGAAGTCCGCGTCGACCTCGATGTAGTCGAGCATGCGGCCGCTGACCAGATGCGCGACGCGCTCGCCCATGTCGTTCTCGGGCAGCACGATGTGGTGGGCGCCGATCCGTTCCAGGATGCGCTTGTGCTGATGGGTCACGGCCTTGGCCCAGATGTCGTCGACTTCCAGCTCGGCCAGCAGCGACGTGGTCAGGATGCTGGCCTCCAGGTCACTGCCGATGGCGACCACCGCCCGGCGGAACTCCGTGACGCCGAGCTCGCGCAGCGCTTCCAGGTCGGTGGCGTCCGCGGCGACGATATGCGTCAGCCGCCCCGACAGCGCTTGGACGATCTTGGGGCGGTGGTCGATGGCCAGCACCTCGGTGCCGCGCTTGGCCAGCTCCAGCGCCAGCGCGGTGCCGAACCGTCCCAGCCCGATCACCACGACCGGGTCGTTTCCGTGGTCAGCCAACGATGGGTCGCTCCTCCGGTAGCTCGTAGCGGGCGGCGCGCTCGCGCAGCGCCAGCGCGGTGGCGAACGTCAGCGGCCCGATGCGTCCCAGGAACATCAGCGCGATCAGCAACAGGTGCCCGGCCGCCGGAAGGCCGGCGGTGATGCCCGTGGAGAGGCCGACGGTGCCGAACGCCGAGGTGACCTCGAACAGTACCTGGTCCAGCGAATGGTGGGTCATGGTCAGCAGCGCGAACGTCGCGGCGGTGATCAGTCCGAGGCTCAGCAGCACGATCGCCATCGCCTGACGCTGCGTGCCCTCGGGGAGCCGGCGGTGGCCGACGTTCACGCGGGTCTCCCCGCGCATCTCGGCCCACAGCACGAACCCCAGCAGCCCGAAGGTGGTGACCTTGATCCCGCCGGCGGTGCCGGCGCTGCCGCCGCCGATGAACATCAGCACGTCGGTGATCAGCCAGCTCTCCGGCCGCATCGCGGCGACGTCGATGGTGTTGAAACCGGCGGTGCGCGGCATGACCGCCGCCGCGAAACCCGCCAGCCACCGCTGCGGCTCCTGCATCCCGCCCAATGTCGCGGGGTTCTTCCACTCGGCCGCCGTCAGCACGACCGTCCCACCGGCGAGCAGCACCCCCGTCATCCCGACCGTGACGCGGGTGAGGACGGTCCATACACGGGGACGCCGCCAGTTGCGGGCCAGGTCGAACACCACGGGGAAACCGAGCCCACCGATGATGATCGCCGTGCAGATGGTCAGATTGATCCAGGGGTCGGTCGCGAACCGCACGAGGCTGTCGGGCCACAGCGCGAACCCGGCATTGTTGAAGGCCGACACCGCGTGGAACACGCCCAGGTAGAGGGCACGGCCCAACGGTTCGCCGTAGCCCAGCACCAGCCGCGCGGTCAGCACTCCCGCGACCAGCGTCTCCGACACCAGGCTGAAGATGACCACGTTGCGGACGACGCGTCGCACGTCGGTCATCCGCATGGTCTTGGTCTCGGCCTGCGCCGCCATCCGGGCCCGCAGGCCCAGCCGCCGCGACAACAGCACCGCGAACAAGGTGGCCAGCGTCATCAGCCCCAGACCGCCCACCTGGATCAACCCCAGGATGACCAGCTCACCGAACGTCGACCAATAGGTGCCGGTGTCCACCGTGACCAGACCGGTTACACACACCGCCGAGGTCGCGGTGAACAGCGCGTCCCGCCAATGCGCCCCATCCGCCTCCACCGTCGCCTGCGGCAGCGACAGCAGCAGCGTTCCGACCGCGATCGTCACCACGAACCCGGTGACCACGACCTGGCCCGGATGCTGGAACCGCTCCAGCAGCGCCGACCCCCGAGGACCCCGGCGAAGCCTCAACCGACTCGACCGAAACAGTGCGGCTCCCCATACGCGATCATCAGTGCCCGATCACATACCACCACAACCGCCACCGAAAGACACGACCGCCCCTCCGCCGGGCGCATTGTTCGCCTTGCCGCTGTCGGAGGGAGCTCCGGATGATTATCCGTGGTGGGCCCACACCCACACCTGCGTGAGCCGTCACGCCGAGACGCTCGCCAAGGTCACGGGAATCGCGCTCTATCCGGTCCGTGACCGCCGCGCCGTCAGCCGTGGGCTCAGCCGCCGCGGCGACGGCGCGCTTCGTGCGTCCAGGACAGGTCCGCTCCGCTGTGTCCTTGCGAACCTCTGTCCCATGCACGCATGTCGCGACGGTTCTCGCGCGCCGCGGCCGACAGTGCCGCACCGTCTCGGAGCCGATGACCCCGCCTACGGAGACGCCGGTCGAAAACGGCTCCTAAAGCGAATGTCAGAGCGAAGAATCCGAGGATAAGCCACCACCACATGTCATCAGTCCCGCTCTGATCGACGATTCAAGAAGGCGAAGTCGCGCATACCGCCGTTGCTGTCTTGTCCTCTCGGCATCGGTGGTCAGGGCGATGATGTGGTCTGGTTGTTGTCGGCGTGGCCGGTCGGTTGCGTGTCGCCGCTGTTGGGGACGGTGTCAGGTCGGGGTGTGCCGGGGGTGATGGGGGTCCCGTCCACCTCGGCGGCGTCGGCGAGCGCTTGCGCGGCGGCTTGCGCGGCCTGCGCCGTGTCGGCGGCGGCCTGTTCCGCCAACTCGTCTGAGGAGGTCTCCCGGGTGGCCGGTGATTTGGGCAGGGCCTGGGTGAAGGCGCGGGAGACGTCTTGAAGGGCAGAGGTGACCTCGCTGGGGATCACCCAGAACGTGTTACCGGGACCTTGGGCGAGTTCGGGCAGCATCTGGAGGTACTGGTAGGCGAGCAGCTTGGGGTCGGGGTCGTTGCGGTGTACGGACTGGAACACCTCGTCGATCGCCCGGGACTGGCCCTCTGCCTTGAGGACCTGCGCGGTCCGGTCACCTTCGGCGCGCAGCACCACGGCCTGCTTGTCGCCCTCGGCGGTGAGGATCTGGGACTGGCGCTGGCCTTCGGCGCTCAGGATGGCGGCGCGCTTGTCGCGCTCCGCCCGCATCTGCTTCTCCATCGCGTCCTTGATGGACTGCGGAGGATCGATGGCCTTGATCTCCACCCGGTTGACCCGCAGGCCCCACTTCCCGGTGGCCTCGTCCAGGACGCCTCTGAGCTGGTTGTTGATGGTGTCGCGGGAGGTGAGCGTGCGTTCCAGGTCCATGGAACCGACGACGTTGCGCAGGGTCGTGACCGTGAGCTGCTCGACGGCCTGCAGGAAGTTGGCGATCTCGTAGGCGGCCGCACGCGGGTCGGTGACCTGGAAGTACAGCACGGTGTCGATCTCCACCACCAGGTTGTCCTCGGTGATGACCGGCTGCGGCTTGAAGGAGACGACCTGTTCCCGCAGATCGATGACCGGGTAGACCCGGTCGATGTAAGGAATGACGAAGTTGAGTCCGGGTTTCAGAGTGCGGTGGTAACGGCCGAGCCGTTCGATGTTGCGAGCACGTGCCTGGGGCACGATCCGCACCACGCGCAGCACGGTGATGGCCGCGAACACGGCGATGATCAGGCCCGCGATCAGGATGGCCGAGTCTTCCATGGTTCACTCCCGGGGATAGATGAGTGCGGTACTGCCGCTGATCTCGATGACGTCGACAGTCGCGCCGACGGGAATCACCAGGGTCTGGTCATAGGCGCGGGCCGTCCATTCTTCGCCGCCGATGCGGACTCGGCCCTTGAACCCGGTCACCTCCTGGGTGACGTAGGCGGGCTGACCGACGAGCGCGTCGACGCCGAAACGCTGACGCTGGGGCCCGCGCATGTGCCGCCGGGCGACGGGGCGGACGAGCAGGACCCCGGCCGTGGCGGCGACGGCGAAGACGAGCAACTGAAAGGGCGCCGGTAGACCGATCGCGGCGAACCCGGCGGTGATCAGGGCGGCGCCGCCCAGTATCCCCAGGGCGGCGGTGAGGGTGAAGAACTCGGCGACGCCCAGGACCCCAGCGATGATCAACCAGATGAGCCACTCGTCCATGGGCGCCCCCTCTGAGGAAGTGACGGGGTCCGCGATGGCGGAGCACGTTCCCTCGATCCCATGTTCCTCGGGCGGATGACCCGCCCATAAGGCTCGGAGGCGGCCAAGGTCACCCCGCTTCGTTTTCCGGATCCCGGCAATGTGGGAGGCTCGATTGCCGTCCTGGCGCGTGAGCATGGCGTCCCGCTCGGCCAAGGCCGCCGGCCAGCCGATGCCGACCCATGAACGGCCTCGGTCGTCCGCGCACGCAACGTGCGTCCGGCCGGTGAAGGACCGCTGGCCGCTCAGTCGAAGGTCGGCAGCGCCTGCCTCGGCCAGTCCAGCAGGCGGGCGCCGAGCACGGCCGCCTCCAGCGTGAACCGTTGGGTCGGCTCGTCGACGTCCTGCCCGGTGAGCCGCTTGATCCGATCGAGCCGGTAGGTGACGGCGCGAACGCTGAGATGCAGGCGGCGGGCCGCGGCGGCGGTCACACCCCCCGAAGCGAAATACTCCGTGAGGGTGGCCAGCAGTGGCTCCGCGCCGCCCCGCGCCTGCTCCAGCGGGCCCAGCACGGTGGTGACCAGGTCGGTGATGGCGACACGATCGCGAAGTAGCACCTGGAAGACCAGAAGGTCGGTGGCGTGCAGCACCCGGGCGTTCAGGCCGAGCGACTCGGCCAGTTCAAGGGTTCCGCGGGCCTCCTCGTAGGACCGCACGGCACCGCCCGGTCCGACATGGGGACGTCCCAGTCCGACGCACCAGCGGGCGTCGGCCGCCAGCACCAGCTCCACCTGCCGGGCGAACTCGGTGAGCACATCCGCCGCGGTGCCGGAGGCGATGCAGACCAGCAGGCCGTCCTTGGCGGTGATCAGGACGTCCCGTGAACGGAACCGCGCCAGCATGTTGGACTCGACGCGGCGCGTCAGAGCGTCACCGTCGACGAAACCGCGCTCCCCGCCGGCGACGGCGACGGCGAGATGGCCCGCCAGTTGAAGACCGAAGCGTTCAGCCGTTTCGGCCAGGCGCCCGAGATCACTGCGGCCATGCAGCAGGTCATCGATGAACTCGCGACGACGCGCCTCCTCCTGCCGCACCACCAGGCGCTGCGCTTCCTCGTAGCCCTCGGCGAGAGCGACGATGGCGTCGTCGGCGGCCCGCATCACACTCTCGGCAACAGCCCGCACCACATCCTCGTCGGCCCCGGCAATGCCCGGCAGCTCCCGCCATGTCAGCCAGTTCGCGCTGAGATACAGATCGACCAGCTCGCGCAGAGAGCAGTTCTGCTCGGCGGCCAACCCTCCGAGGACGCGCCGGGTGCCGAGCTCGTCGCCGGTCAGCCGGCGACCGGTCGCGGCCACAGCGACCAGCATCTCGATGTAGCCGTCGAGGAAGGCCGCCGACTCGGCGCTGGCGTCGCTGACGGCACGGGCGGAGATGGCGGCGATGGCGGCCGGGTCCAATTCCACAGCCTCGTGCTCAGCCATCACGGCCGCTCCGCGACGCGCCGATCATTGCCGGGTCCTGGCAAACTCCACCCATCCAGCGTAGCTAGTCGGGTTCCACGCCGCACCGGACGCACAGTGGAGCGGAGAGCCGGGCGTGGCTGAGCCACTGAGAACCTCCCGATCCGCTCCCGGACGGCGGTCGGCGCGCACGGCCTGTAGCCGAGGGCGCATGGTGCACTGACTGCCGGTGTAGTCATGTTCGCGGACGAGTTCGGTGCAGTACATAGCTAGAATGTCGAACCCTTCACGCACTTCCCGCGCATGTGTCGAATGGACTTAAAGAGGCTTTTGTGGCAGCATGGGCCGTCTATATTTTCCCTGGTCGGTGGTCTTTGGTCTGTGCCCCGCCTCTGCCGATCACTGCTGGTCATGACGAGGAGTGATTTCCGGTCATGCAGGGTTTTCCAGACTTCCAGCAATTGCTCGGCATCGACATGGAGGCCGTCGCCGCGAGAGCACGGCGCGTCGCCGAGCAATCCGCGGAACTCAACGAGCGGTTGTCCGGACTCGTCGGGCACGCCGAGACCCAGGACGGCCGGCTGCGGCTGGCGTTCTCCCCTGAACAGGGGCTGCCTGAGCTCCACATCGATCCACGGGCGATGCGGATGGGGTCCGAGGAACTCGCGGAAACCATCCAGCGGCTGACCCGGGAGGCTGTGGCGGATCTGGAACGGCAGAAGCAAGAGGCGGCACGGGATGTCTACGGGGACGACCAGGAGGCCGCCACCCCGCCCGACGCCGAGAAGCTGAAGCAGTCGCTTCGGGACATGAACGACATCTTCTCGGGCCTGTCCAAAGACGCCACCGGTCTCATGGACGAGGCGCGCAGGCGTCTGGGCCAGTGATCACGGGCCTCGGTGATATCACGGCGTTTACCGCGGCCAGTGGGCACTATCACCGCATTCACCGGATGATGGGCCGACGTCATGCCGCGCGGCCGACGGTGAAAAGGTGAGCCAAGACCATGTCGGCCACGAGGGTGGAGCAGCCCGGCTCCAGCCGTAGCGCCCAGGTGCGGCGGCGGAGCCGAGCGAACCTGCCGAGCTCCGTCCCATCCGGGGCCGCGATGCAGTAGACATTCCCGGTGTGGCCGGAGGCGCGCACTATCTCTGCGAGGAGCCGGCCCTCGGCGTTCTCTATCCGGGGCCGTCCCGACTGGAGATCGAGATGCGGAATCCTGGCCTCGACGGTCATCCGGCCGGGTTCCAAGAGCCGGACCTCGTCGTCGCTCCAGGTGAGGCTGGAAGAGATCCGGCCATCGGAGCGCCGCAAGGTCGCATAGCGCTCGGCATCTGTTCCGGGCGGCAACGGTAGTTCCGGATCGCCCAACCGCAGGAGGGCGTATTCCTGCCCGTCGGGACGCCGTGCCGTGCTGCGATCGACCAGAAGGGTGAGCGCCGGTCCAGGGTCGGTGAGGATACGTTGCGCGACCTGTGCCACCTCACGGTTGACGAACCGGCTCAGCAGCACGATCGCGGCTCCCCCGGCCAGGAACAGGCCGGCGGCGAGAAGGAGCGGCGTGTCCTGCCACAGGCTCCCGGCATGCACGCCGAACGGGCCGGTCCGCGCCTTGAGGGACCTTCCTTTGTCATTGATGTCGGTGTGCGCCACCTCGGCGGAGTGCCGTCCACCTCGGGAGTCGGTCCACGATCCGCGGCATTCCCAGCCACTGCGCGAATGCGAGCATCGTTCGATCTCCACCATCACCTCCTGGCCCCACAGGTGGGTGTAGATCACCGTCCCCGCCCACAGCGGGAAGACCAGGAAGACGGGCGCCACCAAGAGGGCGACCCGCCGGCGGCGAGCCCGCCCGATCAACTGTCCGGCGGGTCGTCGAACAGACCCTCGTCGCGTCTGTTGTAGTCGGGAACGCGCTTCTGGATCTGGTCGGTGATATTGCCTCCGGCCACGCCACTGCCCGTGCCGCCCGCTCCGAAGCCACGCTGCCGCCCGGGAACCGGGTTCGGCAGCCGCAGGCCGGGATCGCCCTTCCCGAGCGTGGGCCCGCCGGTCTTCATCCCGGCCGCCATGATCGTACGCTCCAGCCTGGACAGCGTGCCCCAGATCATGTTGTCGGAGGCATCCCGCAGACCGCCCGCGAAGTCATCAAGTGCGGCGTCGTTGCCGTGCGCCTTCTGCCACGCGGTATCCAGCACCATGGCGGCGCCGATCACCGCGGCACCACCGGCGGCGACCTTGGTGACGAGGCCCGACACGGCCTCCAGGTAGCTGGTGCATTCGACGGCGATCGAGGATGCCTGGGCAAGTGCCGCGGGATAGGTGAAGACACCGGCCATGGCCGCCGCCACATAAGCCGCACAGGCCACGAGAATGGCCGCGATGACGCACATGCACACCACGACCAGGAAGAGCAGCGCGCCCGTGATGGTCATGGATGTGCCGACGGCGAACGCAAGCTGCTTGAAGCCGGTGAGCTGCGATCGGTACTCGTCGATCCGCTCGTCATAGGCCTTGCGGTCGTTACCGGACCACTCGGTCTCGGAAAGGTTGGTGTTATTGGCCGCCTGCTGCGCGCCGCCCAACTCGTCGTAGTTCTCGAGCCACTTCATGCCCGCGTCGAAGATGGCCTCGGGGTCGCATTGATTGAGGTACATCACGATCGCGGTCGACCATGCGGGCGGAACGAAAATCGCGCTGGCCTGGGTGGCGGCCAAGGCCGTCAGCGCGGCAGTGCTCGTCGTGGACATCCGGACTCCGAACTCGGCTCAGGGACGGCCGAGAGTGCTTTTGACCTCCGCGGAGGCCCAGTTGGTCGCCGAGACGGCGAGCAGATCACGGAACTTGTTGAGGACCTTCTTCTTGGTCTCCAGATCCTCCTCCGCGACGTCGATCGCCGCGGTATAGGCCATCGCCAGGACATAGGACGTCGCCGTGAAATTGCTCTGAGTGACACCCCGCGAGCCCTGGAGGTTGTTCCAGGCGGCCTGGAGATGCTTGTTGACGTTCCGATGCAGATCCTTGCCGTGCTGCGTCATCCGCTCCGGGGTGGCCCTGCGGTCCGCTCCGTCGCCAGGGCTCATCCGCAACCTCCCGGTCTGTACGCCCGCACTCCTGCTAGGCGCCAAACAGCTTAGGGCGCAACGGTTCAAAGAGGAAGAGAAGGCAGGAACGCTGATGGTGATGAGATCGTATATGCGCTGGTTGATGTGAGAAGCCATGCATTAACTGTTGGGGTAATGGATCGGTGACATGGAAGGCGAGGATACTGGAGAGACCAGCTTGTTCACGGCCTCGAAGGTGGCGCGGCGGCCCCGGTCCCGGGCGATGCCCCTGAGTCGGTCGGGGACGGGACCGGCTCATACGCATTCCATGCGAGCGCGGTCACTGACCACGCCGCTTCATACGAAGCCCACACGTCCCTGCGTGTCGAGTCGCTGGACGGCTCGGACAACGCTCAGACGGATTCCGGTGAGAGCCGCATCAGGCACCCAAGGGTCGGCAGGGCCAAGCGGCAAGTGACGCACGAGCCGACCGGACTCGCTCGCGGTCGATACGGCCGGCGTCTGTCGTCCAGCGGCAAGCCTGGCAATTCTCTCCTGCTTCGGTTACTCAGGGGATCAATGACGCTACGTGTCATCCAATTTTCTCGAGGGCATCGGGAGTTGGGCCACTGCGCAGCGCGTTGCCACTCGACACGGTCCGAAGGATTCGTGCTGCTGATCGCTGACACCTGAGTTAGAACCGGGTCTGTGGAAAGCTCCCAACCAGGGAACGGGTCCTCTTGTGTCCCGTCCCAAACGCCAGGGCCTTGGCCTAGCGTTTGGGACGGGCGACGAAAGGGTCGCGTTACTGGGGAATGATCTGGATGCCGTCCGGACCGGGGTGGCCGCGAGGCTCTCTTCGTCGCCGCAGTGTGGCAGGCGATGGTGCGCGGCAACGTGTCCGTCTCTTCGCTCGGTCGCCGCGTTGGCTGCCAATCTATCTTTACGTGAGGTGAGGGTAAACGCCTAGGTCATCGAGGGGGCGGTCGGTGAGGTCTACGCCGTCATGGAGTCGAGCGACCTCGGCCCCGGGGATCTCGTGGATGATCCGCCAGTCTCCGGAGGTGCTCTGTACTTCGAAGATGTAGTTGGCTTGCGGGTAGGGCGAGGGACGCGAAGGCGATGACGGTGAGCATCGCGGCCATGATGAGGAAGGCGTCGCCGTAGGCGCCGGCGAGGGCGGACCGGGCGGTGCCGTGACCGGCGATTGCGGCGGTGAGAACGGCCAGGCCGAGGGCGCCGCCGACCTGTTTGGCGGTGTTCATCAGGCCGGAGGCGGCGCCGGCGTCCTGTTCGGTGACGCCGGAGGTGACGATGGTGGTGAGCGGGGTGTTCAGCAGGCCGCCGCCGATCGAGATGAGGACCGCGGGGCCGAGGACGCCCGTGAGGTAGGTGCTGTCGGCGGTGATGGTGCTCTGCCAAAGGAAGCCTGCGGCGGCGGTGAGGGCGCCTGCGCTGACGAGGGCGCGGTCGTCGAAGCGCTGCATGAGGCGGGGCGTGACGCGCAGGCCGATGATCATGGTGAGGAAGGTGTGCGGGAGGAACCCGAGGCCGGTCTCCAAGGCGGTGTAGTGCAGGACGTCCTGCATGTAGAGGGTGAGGAAGTACCACATCGGCACCTGGAAGCAGGCCCCGGCGAGCAGCATCACCGCGTTGCCCGCGGTGATGGCGCGGACGCGGAACAGCCGCGGCGGGATGAGCGGGTCGCGGGCGAGGCGGGTCTCGATGACGGCGAATCCGGCGAGCAGGACGGTGGCGGCCGTGAGGGCGGTGATGGTGAGGGGGGCGTCCCAGCCGCGCGGTTCGGCCTGCATGATCCCGTAGGCGAGCAGGGCCAGGCCCGCGGTCGCGGTGGCCGCACCGGGAAGGTCCAGCCCGGCGGCCGGACCGGTGCGGTGGCGCCGGGCGGGAACGCGAACGGCCAGGGCGCCCGCGAGGAGCCCGATCGGCGCGTTGATCAGCAGGATCCAGCGCCAGGACAGCGTCTCGGTGAGGACGCCGCCGACGAGGTTTCCGGCCGCGCCGCCAACGAGGCTCACCGCCGTCCAGGTGGCCAGGGCGCGGGTGCGGCGCGGCCCCTCGGAGAAGGTGGTGGTGAGGATGGTCAACGTGGCCGGGGCGAGGACGGCGGCGCCGATTCCCTGGGCCGCACGTGCCGCGATGAGCAATGCGGGGGTGGTCGCGAGCCCGCCTACCAGGCTCGGGACGGTGAACAGCGCCAGGCCCGCGATGAAGACGCGCCTGGTTCCGTGCAGGTCGGCCAGGCGGCCGCCGAGCAGCAGGAATCCGGCGAAGGTGAGGGTGTAGGCGCCCGCGACCCACGGCAGGTCTGCGGCCTGGAAGCCCAGCGACGTCTGGATCGAGGGCAGCGCGACGTTCACCACCGAGACGTCCAACACGACCATGAACTGCGCGATGCAGGCCAGGGCGAGGACCATCCGGGACGTCGACGAGCTCACGGTGGTCGCCGCGGGCGCTGCGGGGCCTCCTGTACCGGTACGCACCATGGGCCTCCCGTCCGCCTCGAACCAATGTGGTCACATTGATTTGCTAAGCTCAGGGTATGTTCGGCCAGGTTCGGCCGTCAATTCGATGTGATCACATCGGGGAAGTGCGGGGGTGGGTCGATGGAGCGGCGGGCCCGCGGGCCGGGCGTCCACCATGAGGCGCGGCGCACTGAGATCGCGGACGCGGTGCTGGCGATCGTCGCCGAGCGGGGCCTGCCCGCGGTGTCGTTGACCGAGGTCGCGGCGCAGGCCGGGGTGTCGGCCGGACGCGTCCAGCACTACTTCCCGACCAAGCAGAAGCTCATCGAGGCCGCCTTCGACCGCGGCAACGAACTCAGCAGCGCCCGCGTCCGCGCCCGGGTAGGCGACGACCTCGATCGCGCCGAGCCGCGCGCCGTGCTCACCGTCGTGCTGACCGAGCTCATCGGCTACGACAGCGAGACGCGGACGCACATGCGCGTCCGGCAGTCGTTCACCGCGCTGGCGCTCGCCGATGAGGGCATCGCCGAGCGGATGCGCGCGGAGTACACCCGTTTCCACCGGCAGGTCGCCGGCCTGGTGCGCGAGGACCAGGACGCGGGGGCGATCCGCGTCGCCGCCGCCTCGGAGCACGTGGCCGTTGACCTGGTCGCGCTTGCCGAAGGCCTGGCCTACTACGTGCTGATCGGCCTCACCTCCGCGGAGACGGCGCGCGACCGTGTCCTGGCGGCCGTCGCCGAGCTCTACTCCTGACATCCGCATGAAGGGCCTGCTGCCGGGATCTCCGCCTCGGTTCCGCCGTGGACCGGAAGGCCTGTGGAGACGACCGTCATCCCAGCAGGCGATGACCTCGCTCCGCCAAGGCCGCACCGCATTCGTCATCGCACACCGCCCGTCCACCATCCGCGACGCCGACCGCTTCAGGGCGGGCAGGGCGTCGGGCCGGGCCCCGGCGCTGGGGTGGCGCCCAATAGTCTCGGCCGGAAGACTGCCAGGTTGGCTGTGGGCCATGCACGGACAGGGTTTCTGGCTTCGGCGTGAGCGCTAGGCGGGCGAGAGGCCTGCCCGTTCCGCGTTCAACACCGACCGCTCTCAGCCCGCCCCGCGGCCGGACGGGGCCGTGCGCAGGAACACCGGCGGATCGTTCTTCCATGTCGGTGCCTCCAGGGCGTTGAGCGCTTCGACGATGGTCCGCTCCTCATAGCCGAAATGTGAGTCCATGATGGCCGCCAAGCCGTCCAGTTCCCCGCGCACCCGCCGAGCCTGCTGCGGATCGGTACCCGCCTGCGGCAAGGCACCCTCGATCAGTTCCCGCAGCCTGCGCAGGATGCCGGAGATCAGCCAGTGGTCCTCGCGCAGCCTGTCCAGCGTGGCCGCCAGTTCGGGTGCCGTTCGGCCAGAGCGGGGAACGCGTCGTCGTCCTCGCCGGTGTGATGCCGCTCCAACGCCGCGCAGAAGGTCAGGCAGTGCGCCTCCAATGTCCTCGGCGGCGCGCCGCCGTCAAGATAGGCGTCCACGTCATCGCTGAGACGGGCGAGTTCCGCGCGAAGCCAGCCATGCACCCGGACCAATTGGTCGCCGAACGCGGCGAAGCGCTCGCCGGGGCTGTCGATCTCGTCCATCGCGGCCCATCGTGGGGTGCATAGGCCCCGCCGTCAACGTCGCCCCGCGATCCGCTACTCTTCCCTTACGAGAGGGTGCATTTCTGGGTGGTGGCGCGACGCAGGGCGGCTGAGGTGTCCGCATACGCCTCGACGGTCACGGCTGCCGAGAAGCACCGGCCATCGGCGACCGCTGACGGTCATTTCGGATCAGGAGGAACGGAACCCCATGGGCGCACTGTTCGAAGAGCTCGACTGGCGTCCGACGCCCATGGGCGCCGTCAGCCTGCGACGGCGCCGGGACCCGTCGCTGCGCGTCGACGTCTATGAGATCAAACTCGATGAGGACTTCCTGATGTCGAGCCTGTGGACGGTCGGCGAGACCGAGCTCGCCCGCCTCGGCCTGGCCGCCGCACCCGGGGACGCTCTGGACGTCGTCGTCGGAGGGCTCGGCCTCGGTTACACCGCGCACGCCGCGCTGGACAATCCCCGAGTGCGGTCGCTGGTCGTGGTGGAGATGCTGGCCGAAGTGATCGGCTGGCACCACGCGCGGCTCGTGCCGCTGGGGGAGCGGTTGACGACCGACGACCGCTGCCGGCTGGAAGAGGGCGACTTCTTCGCGATGGCCTCCTCACGGACCGGGCTGGACCCGCAGATCCTCGGACGCCGCTTCCATGCCGTCCTGCTTGACATCGATCACTCGCCGCGCCACGTCCTCGACCCCCGGCACGCACCGTTCTACCGGCCCGGGCCGCTGAGCGGCCTGGCCGCGCGGATCCACCCCGGCGGTGTGTTCGCGCTCTGGTCGAACGACCCGCCCGACGACGGCTTCACCGCCGTCCTCGGCGAGGCCTTCGCCGAGGTGACGGCACAAGTCGTGGAGTTTCCCAATCCCATCCACGGCGGCACCGAGGCCAACACCGTCTACGTCGCCCGCACCCGGCCGGAAGTCGAGATCGCCCGGCCATGACCGATCCCGCCCAGGGCATCTCACCGACCCGGAGATCCGGCGCGAGCGCGCCCACCTCGCCGAAGCGCTGGCCGCCTACGCCGCATGCACCAGGACGTCGTCACCACCCCAGACAAACACAGGTGACCGCCGCCACCGAGGACAACCACAACTTCGCCTAGCAGCTCCTCCTGCGCCGCTCCCGCGAACGCCATGCGGCGGCTCTGGCTGACCTCCGCCTGCCGATCTCCGGGAGCGCTCTGCATCGCCGAGTGCACTCCCACGACCTGCCCACACTGGTCCAGGTGTGCCGCGAGCAGCTCAAGCGCGACGGTTCGGCCGGGGTGATCGCAGACACCGACATCACCGCGATCCACAGCGGCTCCGAGCCGAAGGCCTGGAGCCCGCACTGCTCGGCACCGCAGACCTGGAGACCGGTCGGCTGGTCTTGCCGACATCGTGCGGCATCCGGGTGTACCGCGACGACTCCACCCGCTGCGCGCTCGTCCCGAGCTGCGAGCTGCCGGGCGATCATCAAGATCGGCCCCACGAAGGTGATCAGAGCCACCACGACGGCGCAACGACATGCTCGGTCCACCCGTCCACCCGTCCACCCGTCCACCCGTCCACCCGTCCGCCCGGGCTCGAACCTCGTACTTCCGGCAAGATCGAATACCGAACTTGCGGCAAGGGCCCTCACCGCGAGCTGGGCTGCGTTGAACAGCCGCATGACCGGCGCCACCCTTTGCTGCCCAGTGGTCGCCGCACGCGCTCCCACCGCCGCGGCTCCGACCGGGCCGAGCAGCACAACCGATGCCAGGCACGCCGCGAATCCAGCGAAACTCGCGCCCGCTCGACGTTAAGCCGGGCCGGACAGCGCCGCGAGCGCGACCAGCGTCCGCCACTCCAGCCCTGGAACGCCCCGTCCAGGGCCGAGAACGCCAGCAGGACTCCGGTAGACGCGATCACGCCACACCAGTGGAGACTGGCGGCACCAGGAAGCTCGAATATGCGTCATCCAGGGAGTCGCTACGGCGTCCAACGGCAGAGGACGCCGAGTGCGGAGGTCGCCGCCAAGGCGAGGAGCGGGGAAGGAGAGCTCCACGCCGTGACGGCGACGAGCGAGGGCACCCCGGCTACTCTACTCTTTCGTAAGGTTAAGGATGGGTTGAACCGGCTTCACCGCGGATTCCCGGTGTCAAAGGACACCGAGCTGATGTCGACGGTATGGCGCCTCAGCAGACGGCACCACGAAGTGGAAGATGGCAAGCTTGACCAACGATATGGATCAACCGTCCCCGGTGAAGCGGGCCGGCGACGTCAGGAGGATCCCGATGGACGGCAGGCAGATGCAGATCGGCGAGGTCGCGGACCGGACCGGCCTGAGCCTGCGCACCATCCGCCACTACGAGGAAGTCGGCCTCGCCCTTCCCACCGCGCGCTCCCAGGGCGGCTTCCGCCTTTACACCGACGACGACATCGCGCGCCTGCTGGTCATCAAGCGCATGAAGCCGCTCGACTTCACGCTCGAAGAGATGCGCGACCTGCTGACCATCCTGGACCGGCTCCAAACCGACGACATCAACGAGACCACCCGGGAAGACCTCACCAAACGCCTGGCCGTCTACCGCTCCCTGGTCGAGGAACGCTGCGAAAAGATCCGCACCCGCCTGTCGGACGCCGAGCAGTTCTCCGCCGAACTCTCCGCAAAGCTCCGCAAGCACCGTTCCTAAACCGGACGCCGAAAGCGTGATGGCCGCACCGGTCTCGGCGCGGCCCCCTATCCTCCGGTCAGCGACTCGAACGACGCCCTAGCCTCCCGGGAGGTCATCGGCTTGTTGATCGTCCTCGCGTTTGGCGTGCTCTGCGCCGTGAGTCAGTCCTGTCTGAGGACGGCCAGGATTTCGAGCTGGATGGAGACGCGGTCGCCGACCATGACGCCACCGGTCTCCAAGACCTTGCTGAAGGTGATGTTGTAATCGTCGCGGTCGATCTCGAAGGCTGCGGTGCGGCCGGCCCGGCTGGGAATTGTGCCTGCGCAATGACGGTGACTTCTGTTCGGGCATCGAGCTGGCGCCCGGCGCCGATCGTGATCGTGGGGGTGGTCAGGTGAGGGTCGCGGAGACGGCTTTGCGGAGGGTGTCCAGCTCGGTGGCGGCGCGGGCGCGGGCCGTCGCGACATCGCCGCCCTCCACCGGTTGGACGACTTCCAGGTAGCACTTGAGCTTCGGTTCCGTCCCGGACGGGCGGACGACCACCCGCGAGCCTCCGGCCAGCCGGAACCGCAACCCGTCGGTGGGCGGCAGGCCGTCGGAGGGGTCGGCGAGGTCGTCGAACGATTCGACCGCGCGTCCGGCCAGGGCGGTGGGGGGAGCGGCGCGGAGCCGGGTCATCGTGGTGGTGATCAGGGACGGGTCGTGCACCCGGAGGGAGAGCTGTGAGGTGGTGTGCAGGCCGTGCGCGCGGGCCTGGTCGTCCAGGAGGTCGAGGAGTGTGCGGTCGTTGCGGCGGGCCTGGGCGGCGAGTGCGGCGATGGTGAGGGCGGCGGTGATGCCGTCCTTGTCGTTGACGAGCACGCCCCGGTCGTCGCCGACGCTGTAGCCGAGGGCCTCCTCGTAGCCGAAGATTAGCCGGTCGGACGGCCCCCCGGCCCGCATGATCCATTTGAAGCCGGTCAGCGATTCGGCGAACCGGACGCCGTGCGCGGCGGCGATCGAGCGCAGCAGCGACGAGGACACGATCGTGGTCACGACCAGCCGGTCGTGGCCGCTGGTGTGGCGCAGGACGTGCTCGGCGAGCAGCCCGCCGAGCTCGTCCCCGGTCAGGACGCGCCAGCCCCCGGCGCCGTCCGGGACGGCCACGGCGCAGCGGTCGGCGTCGGGATCGTTGGCGATCACCGGGTCGGCGCCGCGGGCGTCGGCGAGGGCGAGGGC
>NZ_SMJX01000138.1 GCF_004348535.1 Actinomadura sp. KC216 | reverse complement strand
CTTCCGGGGGCTCAGGAGACCGAGGACGCGCCGGACGGGGAATGGATCGTCCGGTCCGTGTCCGGCGCCGGGGCGGGCAAGGCGTACCGGTGCCCCGGATGCGACCAGGAGATCATGCCGGGCGTCGGGCACGTCGTCGCGTGGCGGGCGGACGACCAGGGCGGCGACGACCGGCGGCACTGGCACCGTCCCTGCTGGCAGGCGCGGTCGCGGCGCTCGCCCCGTGTGCGGCGGTCGCGGAACGCGCCGCGTTACTAAGGAGATTCATGGCGGAGATCAGGGCGGCCACCGTGCTGCCGGCGCGGCGCGAGGAGATCACGCTGCACACGTCCGACGGGCTGGACCTGGTCGGCGAGCTGGCGCTGCCGCTCGACCGGCCGCCGGTGGCGACGCTGGTCTGCCTGCATCCGCTGCCCACGGCCGAGGGCATGATGGACAGCCACGTGCTGCGCAAGGCGTCCTACCGGCTGCCCGCGCTCGCGGGGCTCGCGGTGCTGCGGTTCAACACGCGCGGGACGACGTCCGCGCGCGGCACGAGCCAGGGCGAGTTCGGCGAGGGGGAGACCGAGCGGTTCGACGTGGCGGCGGCGCTGGAGTACACCGAGTACCACGATCTGCCGCGCCCGTGGCTGCTCGGCTGGTCCTTCGGGACGGAGCTGGCCCTGAAATGGGGGCGCGACCCGCTGGTCGAGGGCGCGATCCTGCTGTCGCCGCCGCTGAAGCGCGCGGGCGACGCCGACCTCGACGCCTGGGGCGCCGACGGGCGGCCCGTCGTGGCGCTCGTCCCCGAGTTCGACGACTACCTGCGTCCGGCGGAGGCGCGGGAGCGGTTCAAGCGCGTCCCGCAGGCCGAGGTGGTCGCGGTCGACAACGCCAAGCACCTGTGGGTCGGCGAGCCGTACGTGCGGATCGTGCTGAACGAGATCGTGAAGCGCGTCGCCCCGGACGCCGCCCCGCTGCCCACCGAATGGGACGAATCGGACAAGTAACAGCTTGCGGCCGGTCACGGCCATTTCCGTCACGTTTGCCCGATAGCGGGTAAACGATGGTGGAGGCGACGCCGTCCGGGAGGACCGGCCATGACCGTGCAGCTGTACGCCAGGGACGTCGGATCCGGCACGCCGCTCGTCCTGCTGCACGCGTTCCCGCTCTCCTCGGCGATGTGGCTCGCCCAGCGCGAGGGCCTCGCCGACCGGTTCCGGGTCATCACCCCCGACCTGCGCGGCTTCGGCGGCTCGCCGCTCGGGGACGACGACCCGTCCGTCGACGCGATGGCCGACGACGTCGCCCGGCTGTTCCGGCGGCTCGGCGTCCGGCGGGCCGTGGTCGGCGGGCTGTCCATGGGCGGCTATGTCGCGATGGCGCTGTGCCGGCGGCACCCCGACCTCGTCCGCGGCCTCGTGCTGGCCGCCACGCGCGCCGCCGCCGACAGCGGGCCCGTCCGGGAGAACCGGCTGCGGCAGGCGGGACGGCTCGACGGCGACGGCACCATACGGGTCCTCGTGGACGAGGTGCTGCCCACGCTCGTCGGGCCCACCACCTTCCGGCAGCGCGCCCTGGTCTACGGGCGCGTCCGCGGGCTCGTCCAGGCCACGCCGCCGCGCGCCGCCGCGTGGGCGCAGCGCGCCATGGCCGGGCGCCCCGAGTCGTTCGGCACGCTCCGCGGCCTCCGCGTCCCCGCGCTCGTCATGATCGGGGACGAGGACGCCCTCGCCACCGAGGACGAGGCCCGCGCCATGGCGGACGCGTCCCCGAACGCGGAACTGCTCGTCATCCCGCGCGCCGGGCACCTGTGCGCCGTCGAGCAGCCGGACCTGTTCAACCAGGCCGTGGCGGAGTTCACCGCCGCCCTGGCCCGGACCAGCCGCTGACCGGGCCTTCCGGGCTACATCGTCTCCTGGCGCGGCACGACGATCTCGCGGATCAGCAGCGAGATCGCCGCCGCGGTCGGGATCGCCAGCAGCGCGCCGACCACGCCGAGCAGCGCCCCGCCGACCAGCGCCGCCACGATCGTCACCGCCGGCTGGACGTCGACCGTCCGTTTCATCACCCGTGGATAGACCAGGTAGTTCTCCACCTGCTGGTAGATCAGGTAGAAGACCGCGCAGACGATCAGGTCGGTGACGTTCCCGGTGAGGAACGCGACCAGGCTCACGACGACCGCCCCGATCGTGGCGCCGATCAGCGGGATCAGGTCCGTCACCGCGACGATCAGCGCCAGCGCGAGCGCGTACTTCACCCCGAGGATCGACAGGAAGACGTAGGAGATGGTGCCCGCGATGAACGCGATCGTGAACTGCCCGGCGACGTAGCCGCCGATCCGGTCGAGGATCTCGTCGCCGAGCAGCGCGACCCTCGCTCTTCGGGAGCGCGGTGCCAGCTTGTAGAAGAACGTCTTGATCTGCGGCAGCGAGCTCATGAAGTACAGCGTCAGGATCAGGATCGTGATCGTCTGGAAGACGCCGCTGACCGCGACCTTGCCGATCCCGGTGGCGATGTCGGTGAGGCTCTTCTGGAAGTCCTCGCCCTTGACGGTCTCCTCGGCACGGTCCAGCAGCCCGTAGCGCTTGTCCCAGTTCGCGAGTGTCTTGTTCTCCTGCAGATCCTCGACGTACTCGGGGATGTTCTTGCGCAGCTCGGTGACCTGCTCGGACACCGGCTGGACGAGCGAGGCCACGAACCCGGCGAAGAACAGGATGACGACCATGAACACCGCAGCGACGGCCGCGCCGCGCGGCAGCCCGAACCTGCGCAGCCGCTCCACGGCCGGGTTGAGCCCGACCGCGAGGAACATCGCGACCACGATCATCACGATCACGGACTTGGCGTTGGACGCGGCCTGCACCAGCAGCCACGCGGTGATGACGCCGAGCGCGGCGGTGAACCCGAACACGAACGGGTGCGCGCGGCCGAGCGGCTGGCCGGGCCGCCCGAACGGGAAGCGGTGGTCGACGCCCGCCTCGCGCCTGCGCTGCTCGACGTCGTGCGCCGGGTCGGGCGCGTCCGGCTCGGGCGTCACCTGCACGCCCGCCGCCGTCGCCGTGGGCGCCGGGAGATTGACCGGGGCGCCGGTGGCCGGGTCACGCTCGCCGACGGGCTGGTCGATCTCCTCCGGCTTCAACGCGCCGCTGGCCGCGACGACCTCCGCGTCCGGCTCCTCCGGCGTCTCCCGGTCATCCGGCGTTCCGGGGCCATCCGCCTCGGACGCTTCGCGCTCGCCGCGTTCGCCGCCTTCGTCGCGCTCGGCTTCGTCGCGCTCGCCGTCGTCGGGGGGCGGGGCGGCTGCCGGGACCGTGCCGCCGGGGGTCGGACGCCCGTCGTCGTGCGTCGTCTCCACACCGTCCTCGTGGGGGCTCTGGTCGGGCACCGCTCTCCTCTTTCCGTCCGGCCGCGGTCGCCCGCCCGGTCCGCGGCCGGGACCCGGATCGAGCAACCACGAGGTAAGACGTAGGAAAGCCTAGAGGCGTTTCCGGCCTCTAGGCTTTCCGTCGCACGTCGACCGCGTCACACGGTCGTGAACCGGGTCACTCCTGCCACCAGTCCTCGTCGTCCTCGTCGGACTTCTTGGCCTGGGCCTGCTTGGCCGGCGCGCCCTTCGCGGCCGGCTGCTGCTGCTTCGGCTGCTGCTGCGCCGGGGCCGGCTTGGGCTCGGCCGCGGGGATCGCGGCCTTCTCCGGGGGCGCGGCCAGCTCGGCGTCGCCGCCCATCGTCGGCGCGACACCGCCGATGAGCTGGCGCAGCTGGTTGAGGTGGCTGGTGATGCTGTCGCGCTGCCGGGTGAGCTCGTCGACCTGCCGCTGCGCCGCGGTCCGGACGCGGTCGGCCTCGGCCTTGGTCTCGGCGAGCAGCTGCTCGGCCTGCGCCTTGGCCTCGGCGATCACGTTGTCGGAGTTCTTGCGGGCGTTGGCCATGAGCTGCTTGGCGTGCGAGTCGGCCTCACGCCGGGTCTGCTCGGCCTGCTGGGTCGCCTTCGCGGCCCGCTGCTCGGCCGACGCGGCACGCTGCTCCGCCTCGGCGACCAGCTTCTGCGTGGCCTGCTGGGCGGCGGTGTGGCGCTCGGCGTCCTGCCGGTCGGCCTCCTCGCGGCGGGCGGCCAGCTGGATCTCGAACTCGGCCTCCGCCTGCGCGCGCTGGGCCTCGCTCTCCTCCAGGATGCGCTGGGCCTGGGCCCGCATCTCGTCGGCCTGCCGCTTGGCGGTGGTGAGGATCTCGTCCCGCTCGCGCTTGGTGGACGCGCGCAGCTGCGCGACCTCGCGCTCGGTCGTGGTCCGCAGCTTGGCGATCTCGCGCTCGGCGGCGGCGCGCTTCTCGGCGACCTCGTGGTCGGCGGTGGCGCGCAGCTTGGCGACCTCGCGCTCGGTCGTGGAGGTCAGCTCGTCGGCCTCGCGGCGGGCCGACGTGCGCACCTCCTCGGCCTCGCGTTCGGCGGCGCCGCGCATGTCGTCGCCCTCGCGCTGGGCGTTGGCGCGCAGTTCGGCCGCGTCGTTCTCGGCGTTGGCGCGCTGCTCGGCGGCGTCGACCTTGGCCGCGGCCTTGATCTCGTTCGCCTCGGACCTGGCGGCCTGCACGAGCTCGGTGGCCTGCTCCTCGGCCAGCCGGAGCAGCTGCTCGATGCGGGCGCCGAGACCGGAGTAGGTCGGGCGTTCCTGCTCCTGGAGCTGCCGGTGCGCGTCCGACAGTTCCCGCTGCAGGGCCTGGGTCTGCTCTCGGGTCTGCCGGACCTCGTTGTCGAGCGATTTGATGTGCTCGTCGACCTGGTGCCGGTCGTAGCCGCGGAGCACCACGTCGAACTCGCGTGGGGGCGTGTCTTCGAAGAAGTTGCTGAGCTGGGCGTCGATGTCGGACTGCATGTGGCTCAATCCTGGATGTGACGGGGCTACCAGTGGTTCCGGGGACCGGTTGATCGCCTGGCATGACGGCATGACTGGCTCGCATGACGGGCTCTGTGCCCCAGACCTCTTCCGGCGAATGAAGCCTACTCCCGACACTGCCGTGTTGGGGGTTCATCTTGACACGCTGCGTGGTTTGTCTGGTTTGTGATCGGGCTCACCGTGCCCGAGAGTCCGCAGGTACCGGGCCCACAAATACACCAAATGTGTCTGAACAGTCACAGAGCGGCGGTCGGTGTCGGGCCCTCCGGCGCGGTGATATCGAACACGTCACGATCCGGTCGCGCTCCGGGGCGGGGGCGTCGCAGGCCCTGTGGGAGCGCGGCTCCGGCCGTCCGCGACCACCGCCCGCAAGATCATGCGGGGTCCCGGCGCTTCTCGACGAGCTCGGTCAGGACGCCGTGGCAGTCCTTGGGGTGCAAAAAGTTGATCAAGGATCCCATGGATCCGTTCCGCGGCGTGTCGTACAGGACGCGGACGCCCTTGCCCGCGATGCCGGCGGCCTCCTCGGCGACGGTGCCGTCCGTCCCGAACGCGATGTGGTGCACGCCCTCGCCGTTCTTCGCCATCCACCTGGCGACCGCGGAGTCGTCCCGGATCGGCTGGATCAGCTGGATGTAGCTCGCCGCCCCGTCCCCGGTGTCGTTGATCTTGAGCATGCACTCCCGGACGCCCTGCTCCTCGTTCACCTCGAAGTGCGCGTCGGTGAAGCCGTAGGTCGTCCTGTAGAACTCGGCGGTCGCCTCGAGATCGTGACAGGCGATGCCGATGTGGTCGATACGGGTCAGCATGGGCGTTCTCCCTACTCCGTCGTCCAGGCGGGGCCTAACGGAACCGAACGGTGTTCTCCTGGGTATCGTGGCAAACGTCGCCGACGCACCCCTTGGAGGCCCCTGAATGTCCGTGATCGTCGCTGGCGCGCGCACCCCCGTCGGGCGCCTGATGGGCTCGCTGAAGGACTTCTCCGCGGCCGACCTCGGCGCGCACGCGATCAAGGCGGCGCTGGAGCGCGCCAGGGTGACCGGCGACCAGGTGCAGTACGTGATCCTCGGCCAGGTCCTCCAGGCGGGCGCGGGGCAGATCCCGTCCCGGCAGGCGGCGGTCAAGGCGGGCATCCCGATGAGCGTCCCGTCCGTCACGATCAACAAGGTGTGCCTGTCCGGGCTGGACGCGATCGCGCTCGCCGACCAGCTCATCCGGGCGGGCGAGTTCGACATCGTCGTCGCGGGCGGCATGGAGTCGATGACACAGGCGCCGCACCTGCTGCCGAAGTCGCGCGGCGGCTACAAGTACGGCTCCGTCGAGGTCCTCGACCACATGGCCTACGACGCGCTCACCGACGCGTTCGACGGCCTCTCCATGGGCGAGTCGACCGAGCGCCACAACGCCAAGCTGAACATCTCCCGCGAGGAGCAGGACGAGTTCTCCGCCCGCTCCCACCAGCGCGCCGCCGCCGCCATCAAGAACGGCGTCTTCGACGAGGAGATCGCACCGGTCGAGATCCCGCAGCGGCGTGGCGAGCCCGTCGTGTTCGCCACCGACGAGGGCGTCCGCGGTGACACCACCGCCGAGTCGCTCGCCAAGCTGCGCCCCGCCTTCAGCAAGGACGGGACGATCACCGCGGGCTCGTCCTCGCAGATATCCGACGGCGCCGCGGCCGTCGTCGTGATGTCCAAGGCCAAGGCCCAGGAGTTGGGGCTCACCTGGCTCGCCGAGATCGGCGCGCACGGCAACGTCGCCGGGCCGGACAACTCGCTGCAGTCCCAGCCGTCCAACGCGATCAAGCACGCCCTCGGCAAGGAGGGCCTGAGCGTGGCCGACCTCGACCTCATCGAGATCAACGAGGCGTTCGCGTCGGTCGGTGTCCAGTCGATGCGCGACCTCGGCGTCGGCCCCGAGAAGGTCAACGTCAACGGCGGCGCCATCGCGCTCGGCCACCCGGTCGGCATGTCCGGCGCCCGCATCGTCCTGCACCTGGCCTACGAGCTGAAGCGGCGCGGCGGCGGCATCGGCGCCGCGGGCCTCTGCGGCGGCGGCGGACAGGGCGACGCCCTCATCCTCCGCGTCTAGGGCGGGGTGGGGCTGGCACCAGTCCCATCCCACCGGCCAGCCGCATCGTGCCGGTCCGTTCGTGATCTTTAGCCTCGACGGACCGCACCGACGATGACGACTGGAGGAGACGGCGATGCACTCGGACGCCGTGCGTGCGCGGGCGAGGCGCGGCCCGCCGGCCGTGACCGGGACCTTGATCCTCACCGCGGGGGTGGCGGTCGCTTCCGCGGCGCCCGTGTCGGCGGCCGCCGGGCAGGCCGGAAGGGGCGGGGACGGGCTGCGCCGCGACGTCGACGGGCTCCACCGGCTCGGCATCACCGGTGTGCTCGCGGAGGCGCACACCCCGGAGGGACGGATCGCCGCGCGCGCCGGCGTCGCCGACCTGCGGACCGGACGGCCCGTCCCGCCCGGCGCCCATTTCCGCGCCGCCAGCATCACCAAGACCTACGTCGCGACCGTCGTGCTCCAGCTCGCCGGGGAGGGACGGCTCGGCCTCGACGACACCGTGGACCGGTGGCTGCCGGGGCTCGTCCGCGGCAACGGCAACGACGGACGGAAGATCACGATCCGCCACCTGCTCCAGCACACCAGCGGCCTGCACAACTACCTGCGGGACATCCCGCTGCTGGAGAGCGCCGGCTACTACCGCGAGCACCGCTTCGACGGCTACACGCCCGAACGGCTCGTCGCCCTGGCGCTGGAGCACGAGCCCGACTTCCAGCCCGGCGACACCCGCCCCGGCGGGACGCCGAAGTGGAACTACACCAACACCGGCTACATCCTGCTCAGCATGATCATCAAGAGGGCGACCGGCAAGGACTGGCAGGACGAGGTCGGCGCCCGCGTCATCCGGCCGCTGCGGCTGCACGGCACGTACGTCCCGGGGCACCGCGCCACGCTGCGCCGCCCGTTCGTCCGCGGCTACCACCAGTACGGCGTCGGCGCGCCGCTGACCGATGTGACGCTGCTGGACCCGAGCGTGGCGGACGCGTCCGGCGCCATGGTCACCACGCTGACGGACAACAACCGGTTCTTCCGGGCGCTGATCGGCGGGCGGCTGGTCCCGGCGCCGCTGCTCGCCCAGATGCAGCGGACCGTCCCGACCGGGTGGGACGGCCCGTACGAGGGCTCCCGGTACGGGCTCGGCCTGTTCTGGTACCCGCTGCGCTGCGACCGCGCGGGCTACTGGGCGCACGGCGGCGACATGCTCGGCTACAAGATCCGCGAGGGCGTCCGCGCGGACGGCGGCTGGGCCGTCACCGTCGCGATGGCGACCCAGCTCGCCGGGGAGCCCGCCGAGCGGCAGGGGATGGCCGCCAGGGCGACGATCGAGAACGTGCTCTGCTGACCCTGCTCCGCCCCGTCACTGCGACGAGGGAGTGATGGTGACCGTCGTGAAGCCGAGGGCCTTGAGCATGTTCTCCAGCATCGTCTTCGTGTTCGCGTAGGCGCGTTCCTTCAGGCCGCTCTGCGCGGCGGCCGTCTGGATCTTCTGGGCCGCCAGCACGTAGAGCTGCTGCTGGTCGTTCGGGTTGCTGCTGAAGAAGTCGCCGAGACGGTCGAACAGGCCGCGTTCGGTGGCGTGGACGTAGCTGTGCTTCGTGTCCAGGTTCGTCTTCTCCAGCTGGGCGGGCGGCAGCGTGAGGGTGGCGGTCGTCCGGTCGGCGTTCACCTTGACGGCGCCCGAGCCCAGCTTCGAGAAGTCCACGTAGGCGTCGACGGAGCCGTTCCCGACGAACAGGGTGCGCTTGCCGCGCAGCCCGTCCGGCAGGAACCTGGCGTCCTTCTCCAGGTCGACGATGACCTGGAAGTTGCCGCTCGCCGCCTCGTAGCGGTGCAGGTCGCGGATCGACTGCAGCAGGACGGGCCCGCTGCGGTCCTTCGTCTCCTCCGCGAACGGGTTCAGCCAGCCGGGGAGGCCGCGCAGGGCCTGCTGGGCCAGCAGCACGACCGCGACGGTCACGACGATGAGCAGTGCGGGGGCGAGGAGCCCGCGCCGGGGCAGAACGGAGAAGGACCTGCGGGGCGCGTCGTTCTTCGGTTCCGAGCGAGCCATGTACCGGACGTTCCCACCTGGATCGTCCCGTACCTGGCGAGATGGTTAGGTCGGTGTGAGCGGCGAGGTCGCGCAGTCGCCGGACGCGGCGGCCCGCCCCTCAGTTTCCGCGCGCTCCGCTGTGCCCTCCGCTGTGTTGCAGGCGCCCTCCGCCGCCGTGCCCCGCGTGCCCGGCGTGCCCGGCGGTGCCCGCGCGTCCCGGGGTCTTGCGCTTCGGGACGACGGCGCTCGAATCGGCCGCGGCACGCCCCGGCCGCGGCACGTGCTGGACGGTGCGGGTGTCGGTCACCCGGAAGTGGGCCGGGCCGAGCGCGCAGGACCGGTAGGCGGCGAAGTGGAGGCGCAGCCAGGCGCGGCGCCGGGCCTCGCTCCAGGACGCGAACCGGCGCGCGGCGCGGGCGTCGGGGATGGCGGGGGAGTCGTCGCCGAGGAGCCAGGCGTCGACCATCGAGCGGTAGCCGTTCGGCGGGCCCGCGCAGGTGCGGGCGTCCTTGAGGCTGTCGCTGATCTGCCGGACGGCCCGCGCCGCGTACCCGGGCGACAGCCGCTCGTCGAGGTGGACGGTGGCGACGCCGTCGACGACCGCGATCGGCGCCCACGCGGGACGCTGCTCGACCGTGGTGAACGCGCCGGGCGTCCCGTTCAGCCGCGCGGCGAGCGGGGTGGCCGCCGCCATCAGCCGGGGCAGCGCGTCCCGCAGCGCGGGGTGGACGCACACGGTCAGCGGCCACTCGCGGCACACCGGCTCGGCCGACACGGGCGCGGCCGTCCCGCCGCCGGAGCGGTGCAGGCCGAGCGTGGCGGTGCCCGTCGCGGCCAGCGCCATGAGCAGCGGCAGGACGATCAGGAACCGGCGCGTCGCCCACAGCACGTAGCCGAGGATCAGCGCGGTGGTCAGCCCCACCGCCCAGGTGACCTGGTCGGCGAGCACCCCGGGGCGCAGCGTGGTGAACAGGGCCAGGTTGTCGAACGCGGCCGGGGGAAGCAGGCTCCACCACGACATGCCGGGGACGCGGGCCGCCGCCCACACCGACGTGACGGCGACGACCAGGGCCGCCGTGGCGCGATGCGGGACGACGCGTCCCGTCAGGTAGCCCGCGACGACGTGCAGTACGAGCGAGCCCGCTCCCGAGAGCACGCCCAGCGGGTTGGGGTTCCCCGACCCCGCCTGCGCGAGGGTGATGACGGTGACCACCAGCGTCACCGCGACGTAGGAGGCCAGCGCGGCGGCGGACAGCAGGAGCAGATCGAACAGCACGCCCGTGGCGGGCGAGCGGGCCGTGAGGTCGCGCAGGTAGTCGAGCGGGCGTTCCCGTACCGCCGTCCACGCGGCCAGGCCCGCGGCGACGGGGCTCAGGTAGCGGACCGCGTTGAGCAGCGCGACGACGGTGTTGTCCCAGTAGGCGACCGCGGGGGACAGCGACAGCGCGGCCGCCGTCGTTCCGACCGCGGTCAGCACCGGCACCGCGACCAGCAGTGCCGTGCGACGGGCGTCCAGCCGGAGCACCCGCCCCAGGTCAGACACCGGAGGCGCTCCCGGCGGGCGGCCGCCTCGCCCGCGGCCTGACCAGCTGCGGCAGCGGCGGCTGCGGCAAGGGCAGGTGCGGCAGCGTCAGCCGGGGCAGCGCCGGCCGCGCGGGACGGCGGTGGCCCGCCACGCCCGCCTTCCGCGGCGCCGCCCCCGGTACCGGTTCCGCGCCGTCGGGGTTCGTGGCCGCGTGCGGCGCGCCGTCGTGAGGCGCGCCGTCGTGGGCGATGGCGCCGAGGACGCGGCGGTCGGCGGGGGTGCGGCCGCGGCGGGCGGCGGCCGAATGGGTGGGCTGCTCGGTCAGCCTGCCGCGGGCGAGGGTGAAGAGCCGGTCGCACCAGCCGGTGAGCGTCTCCGGCGCGTCGGCGGTGATCACCACCGTCGGGGCGAGGGAGCGGAGGACGGGGATCAGCTCGGCCATCGCGGCGGTGAGCGCGTGGCGCCCCGGGCCGGCGGCGCCGGTGGGCCAGGGTTCGGCGGCGGCGCACAGATCGCCGAACGGGTCGTCCAGCAGGACGACGTCCGGCTCGTGAACGCAGGCGGCGGCGAGCCCGGCGCGGAGGCGGACGTCGGCCGGCAGCAGCGCGAGCTCGGTGCCGGCGGCCTCGGCGAGGTCGAGCCGCCGCATCATGGAGCGCGCGGTGGACGCGCTCGTCCGCTTGTAGTACGCCGCGTACTCGACGAACTCGCCCGCGGTCATGTGCTCGGCGCGGGAGAACCGCGCCGGCAGGTATCCGATGCCGGCCCGCGCGGCGCGCAGGGCGGCGGCGTTCGTGATGTCGTGTCCGAGAATGTGCAGCGCGCCGGCATTCGGCCTGCGCAAGGTCGCGAACGTGGCCAGCAGAGTGGATTTACCGGCACCAGGTGGACCGGCAAGGCCGACCACGCCTTCGGGAACGCCGAAGGTCACCGGGCGCAGGAGCCACCGCCCCCCGCGGCGGACACCCATTCCTCGGGCCACGATCACGGAATGCTCCGCGATCACAAGATTCCCCCCATAGCTTGTCATGCGATCGCGGCGCCGGCCTGCGAACCGGTGCGGCGGGTGCGCCGGTGGCCTCGGTCCCCCAACCTGCCACGCGCCGTCCGCCCGGCCGGGCCTCCGCCGTTCGGCGGGCCCGGTGCGCCGGTCGCTTTAGCCGTGCCGCGATGCATCGACACGGTGACTATAACCGGGCTTGGTGATGGCTGTCAGCAATCTTTTTGCCTTTACGGCGGTACTCCTGGATTCTTTGCCTGCCGCGCCGAAGGTGAGAATTAGAAAAAGCCGGACAATTGGCGAATTGCACGCTGGATCGGGATGGGACGGGCGTCTCGTGCGGGCGGAGCGGTCCGCTTCGAGCGGACGGACGCGCAGCCACCGGCGGTCATGGGGCAGGATGGACCCATGTCTTCTCGGGACTTTTCGTTGCACGGGGCCATCGACCTGGGGGCGCGCCAGGCGGCCTCAAGGAAGCAGCAGGAACGCCGGGCCCAGGGAGGCGGCGCGTCCGCGGGCGCGGGCGCCGGGCAGTACGTCGTGGACGTCACCGACCAGACCTTCAACACCGAGGTCGTGGAGCGGTCGCAGTCCGTCCCCGTCCTCGTGGACTTCTGGGCCGAGTGGTGCGGGCCGTGCAAGCAGCTCTCGCCGATCCTGGAGAAGCTCGCCGCCGAGGCGGCCGGCAAGTGGATCCTCGCCAAGATCGACATCGACGCCAACCCGCAGCTCGGCGCGTACATGCAGCAGATGGGCGTGCGCGGCATCCCGTTCGTCGCGGCGGTCGTCGCCGGGCAACTGCTGCCGTTCCTGAACGGCGCGGCGCCCGAGGCGCAGGTGCGCCAGGCCATCGACCAGCTCTTCGAGGCGCTGCGCAAGGAGGGCATCCTCCCGGACGCCCCCGAGGGCGAGCAGCCCGCCGGAGGCGGCGCTGAGGCGCCCGCCGCCGACCCGCTCTACCAGCAGGCGCAGGAGGCCTTCCACAGCGGTGACCTGGACGGCGCCAAGGCCGCGTTCGAGGGGATCCTCGCGGCCGATCCGCGCGACGCCCAGGCCAAGCAGGGGCTCGCGGCGGTCGAGGTGAGCATCCGGGTCCGGGCGCTGGACGACCCGGAGCGCGCCCTGCGGGAGGCCGCGGAGAAGCCCGGCGACGTGCAGGCGCAGATCGGCGCGGCCGACGTGGAGATGGTGTCCGGACGGCCCGAGCAGGCGTTCGAGCGGCTGCTGGCGGCGGTCAGGGCGAGCGCGGGCGACGACCGCGACGCGGCGCGCAAGCACCTGCTGGTGCTGTTCGAGGTGCTGCCGCCGGACGACCCGCGCGTCGCCAAGGCCCGCCGCTCCCTCCAGTCCGCCCTGTTCTGACCGGCGCGTTCCGCCTGATCGGCGGGGTTCCGTCCATGCCCCGAGCGGGCATGGACGGGATGTGAGCGCGCGCGTGGTGACGATCTCCGCCACGTACGGGACGGGCGGTTCGAGCATCGGCCCCGCCGTGGCGGACCGGCTCGGGCTGCGCTTCGTCGACCGCGCCATCCCCGAGCTCGTCGCCGGGGAGATCGGCTGCACGCTGGAGGAGGCGCTCGCCCACGACGGCCGCGCCGAGAGCGGCATCGGCCGGATCCTCGCGGGCGCGGCGCGGCTGCCCACCCTCGCGCTCGGCATGGACGTCTACATCCCCGATCACGGGTTCGTCCCGCCGGAGGAGTTCGTCGAGCACACCGAGAGCGTCATGACCCGCCTGGCCGATGAGGGCGGGGCCGTGCTGCTGGGCCGGGCGGCCGCGGTCGTCCTCGCAGGCCGGGCGGACGCGCTGCACGTCCGGCTGGACGGCCCGAAGGAGCGCCGCCTGGCCCGCGCCATGGCGGACGCCATCGCGGGGACCGGGCCTCCCGACCGCGATGTTGAGCGTATGCTCGAAGACAATGACCGCGCCCGGACGGCCTACGTGAAGCACTTCTACGGGGCCGACCCCGCCGATCCACGGCTCTACCACCTCGTGATCGACGCCACGAGGTTCCCCGCGTCCGCGACCGCCGGCCTCATCGCCCAGGCGGCGCGGGCGTTCTGAGCCGTCGGCCGGTCGGCCAGGCCGGGCCGCGGCCCCCATCCGGAGCAGAGGGAGCAGTTGTCGTGGCGAGCGTGCCGAGCGTGTCGTACTCCATCACCGTCCGGCTCGAGGTGCCGGCGGGCGGCCGGGCCGTCAGCCAGATCACCCACGTCGTGGAGAACGCCGGCGGCATCGTCACCGCCCTCGACGTCAACACCGCCGGGCACGAGACGCTCCGCATCGACGTCACGATCGCGACCCGCGACACCCAGCACGCCGAGGCGATCGCCGCGGCGCTGGAGCGGATCGACGCCGTCAAGATCCACAAGGTCAGCGACCGGACGTTCCTGATGCACCTCGGCGGCAAGATCGAGATGCAGTCCAAGGTGCCGCTGCGCAACCGCGACGAGCTGTCCATGGCCTACACGCCCGGCGTCGCCCGCGTCTCCCTCGCGATCGCCCGCAACCCCGAGGACGTCCGCCGGCTGACGATCAAGCGCAACAGCGTCGCGGTCGTGTCGGACGGCTCCGCGGTGCTCGGCCTCGGCAACATCGGCCCGGAGGCCGCGCTGCCCGTCATGGAGGGCAAGGCGGCGCTGTTCAAGCGGTTCGCCGGGATCGACGCCTGGCCGATCTGCCTCGACACCCAGGACACCGACGAGATCGTCCGGACGGTCCAGATCATCGCGCCCGCGTTCGGCGGCATCAACCTGGAGGACATCTCGGCGCCGCGCTGCTTCGAGGTCGAGGCCCGGCTGCGCGAGCTGCTCGACATCCCCGTGTTCCACGACGACCAGCACGGCACCGCGATCTGCGTCCTCGCCGCGCTGACGAACGCGCTGCGCGTCGTCGGCAAGGACCTCGGCTCCGTCCGGATCACGATGGCGGGCGCGGGCGCGGCGGGCAGCGCGATCCTGAAGCTGCTGATCCACGCGGGCGCCCGCGACCTCGTCGTCTGCGACTACCGCGGCGCCGTCCACGCGGGCCGCGACGACCTGGACGACTCGCTCCGCTGGATCGCGACCAACACGAACGCGGGCGGCTACGCGGGCGACCTGCGCGGCGCCGTGAAGGACGCCGACGTGTTCATCGGCGTGTCCGCCCCCGGCATCCTGAACGGCGACGACATCGCGACGATGAACGGCGACGCGATCGTGTTCGCGCTGGCCAACCCCGAGCCCGAGGTGTCGCCGGACGAGGCCCGCGAGCACGCCGCCGTCGTCGCCACCGGCCGCAGCGACTACCCCAACCAGATCAACAACGTGCTGGCGTTCCCCGGCGTGTTCCGCGGCCTGCTGGACGCGCAGGCCGACGGCGTCACCCTCGACATGCTCGCCGCCGCCGCCAAGGCCCTGGCGGAGGTCGTCACGCCGGACGAGCTGGGCCCGAACTACATCGTCCCGAGCGTGTTCCACCCGGACGTCAGCACCCGCGTGGCGGGCGCCGTCCGCGAGGCCGCCGGCGGCCGCCCCCGCACCGAGGCCTGACGGCGAGAACCGGCCGGACGAGAAGCGCGGCTACGTGTTCTTCTTCGAGAAGACCTGCTCGCGGCGGCGGGGCCAGATCCCGCCGTACCAGAAGATGATCGCGCCGGTGAGGATGATGCCGACGCCGGTCGCCGCGCGCGCCCACACGACGTCGTCGGGGCCGGTGTGCGGGAGCTTCTCCGGCGGGGTCCTGGTCGGGGTCGGCGTCGGCGTCGTCCCGGCCCCGCCGCCCGACTTCTTGCAGTTCGCCGTGAAGCTCCTGGCCACGATCCGCTTGTTGGCCCAGTTGACCGTGATGCGGGTGCGGCGGTCCTCGCGGAGCTTGATGGCGACCGTCCGGGTCGAGTCCGGCCGGATCTGGCCGGGGATCGCGGCGGTGTCGTCGTCCTTCTCGATCGCGAAGTCGATCGTCTTGTCGCTGGTGTTGCGGACGGTGACGGTCACCGTCCGGGCCGGGCACGACACCGCCCCGAAGGTGGCCGTCACCACCGGTATCGCGGACGAGCCGCTGGGGGACGGGCTGGTGGTGGTGGCGGACGCGGCGCGCTCGGAGTCCGGCGACACCCAGTTGATCAGCGCCGGGACCGCGAGCAGCGCTCCGATCACGAAGAACACGGCGGCGATGACGACCCTGGGCAACTGCATCGCTGTCCTCCCCGGCCCGCCGGCGTACGCCGCGCGGGTGGCCGATGATCCTAGATCATTGTCGACCTAGGTTCTTGTGGTGCCGATATCCCCATCGATAGGAATGCGTAACAGGCTAACGAGCCCTGGGACGTGCCGCCGGAGGTCCGCGCAACGCATGATGGAACCCATGGAAGACGGCATCAGGGTGGGGCTCCTGCTGGTGGCGACCCCCCAGCTGGAGGATCCGAATTTCCGGCGGAGCGTCGTCCTGCTGGTCGAGCACGACACCGAGGGCGGGACGCTCGGCGTCGTCCTCAACCGGCCGACCGAGGTGCCGGTCGACCGCGTCCTGCCGCCGTGGGCCGAGCTCGTCACCGGGCCCGCGGTGGTGTTCCAGGGCGGCCCGGTCGCGCTGGAGAACGCGCTCGCCCTGGCCCGCCTGCCCGGCGAGGACGAGCCGCTCGGCTGGCGCGCCCTGGACGGCGGCACCGAGGTGGCCAGGGTCGGCCTGGTCGACCTGGAGGCCCCGCCGGGGCTGCTGGCCGCCGAGCTGCTGCAGTTCCGGGTGTTCGCGGGCTACGCCGGATGGTCGGCGGGGCAGCTGCGCGGGGAGATCGAGGACGGCTCCTGGTATCTGGTGCCCGCCGAGGCGGGCGACGTGTTCGCCGCCGACCCGGACGGGCTGTGGCGGCAGGTCCTGCGCAGGCAGGGCGGCGACCTGGCATTCGTCTCCACGTTCCCCGACGACCCGACGCTGAACTAAGGTGAACGACGTGAGTACGAAGATCCTGCCCGACGGCGACACCCAGACAGATGTGCGGCCGGACCTCTCGCACGGTGACGGCGACCATGAGCGGTTCGCGCACTACGTGAAGAAGGCGAAGATCACCGAGAGCGCGGTGAGCGGCACGCCCGTGATCGCGCTGTGCGGCAAGGTCTGGGTGCCGAACCGGGACCCGAAGAAGTTCCCGGTCTGCCCGGAGTGCAAGGAGATCTACGAGTCGATGAAGCCGGGCGGCGGCGAAGGCGACGAGTGACCGGCCGCCGCTGGGGAGCGGTGGCCGAGGGCGCGCCTCGCCGGTAGCGGCATGCGCGCGTGAGAGGTCCCGCGGTCGGGGGACATGACCGCGGGGCCCTCGCAGTTCCACGGGGTTTGAACACATCTACGGGGGATCGATGCGGCGGATCGCCGGGGTTTCACTCTGCGCACTACTGGTCACGGTGTGCGCTGCTCCAGTTTCGCTAAGTGACGGCACGCGGGCCAAGGACAGGACGGGGGCCGTTGCCGGGACGCGGGTGAAGACCGCCCCGGTGGCGGCGGCGCGGGACGGCGACGGATGCCTCCCGGAGGGCGGTGCGCGGAGCGCGCGTCCGGGCGACCGGGCCGATCTCGGCCACGACGAGGTCGTCGCCATGCTCGCCGACCTCCGCCAGACGCTCACCGCCCGGTTCGGCACGTCCGACGAGCACCGCCTCGACTCGATGCTGCGCAGGGCGCGGCCCATCACCGTCCCGGTGCGGTTCCACGTCGTCCACAGCGGGAGCAGGGGGCGGCTGTCGAAGGCCGCCGCGCAGCGGCAGATCGCCACGCTGAACGCCGCGTACGGGGGGAAGAAGGGCGGCGCCGACACGCGCGTCAGGTTCCGCCTCACCGGATTCGACCGGACGAACAAGCCGTCCTGGTTCCACCACCCGCGCAAGTACGAAGGCGCGATGAAGAAGCGCCTGCGCAAGGGCGGCCGCGCCACGCTGAACGTCTTCACCGCCGCCGTGGGAACCGACGTGCTCGGCTTCGCCACGTTCCCGCACCAGTACAGGAAGGAGCCGCGCCTCGACGGCGTCACCATCGACTACCGCAGCCTGCCGGGCGGGCCGCTCAAGGAGTTCGACCGCGGGTACACGGCCGTCCACGAGATCGGGCACTGGCTCGGGCTGCTGCACACCTTCGAGGACGGCTGCCTGCCGCCGGGTGACGGGGTGCGCGACACGCCGTACGAGGCGATGCCGGCGGAAGGATGTCCTGACTTCCGCGACACCTGCCCGCAGCGGGGCGACGACCCGGTGCACAACTTCATGGACTACGCCCACGACGCCTGCATGCGGGAGTTCACCGCAGGCCAGGGCCGCAGGATCCGCGCCGCCTGGGCCGCGTACCGGGGCCGCTGACACCGGTCGCGCCGCCGCGGGCCCGCCGCGAGCCGGCTGTGGATCTCGGCACAAGTGGGGTCGCGGCGGCGCGATCTGTCGGTGGGGCTCGGTAGCCTTCGATGACCGTGAGCACCTTCGCCGCATCGAGCATGCCTCCCGCCTTCCCCGAGCGGGCCGCCTGGGGGACGGCGTCGTCCCTGCGCGCCTGGCAGCAGCAGGCGCTGGAGGCTTACTTCGGAACGGACGGCACGCGGCCCGGCCCGCGCGACTTCCTCACCGTCGCGACGCCCGGCGCCGGTAAGACGACGTTCGCGCTCCGCCTGGCCCGCGAGCTGATGGAGCGCCGCGTCGTCGCCGCGATCACGGTCGTGTGCCCGACCGAGCATCTCAAGCGGCAGTGGGCCGAGTCCGCCGCCCGCGTCGGCATCAAGATCAACCCCGAGTACCAGAACGGCGACGGGCCCGTCGGCAAGGACTTCGACGGCATCGCCGTCACCTACGCCACCGTCGCGGCGCGTCCCGCGCTGCACCGCAACCGCACCGAGTCCCGCAAGCACCTCATCATCTTCGACGAGGTCCACCACGCGGGCGACGGGCTGTCCTGGGGCGACGCCGTCCGGGAGGCGTTCGAGCCCGCGACCCGCCGCCTGGCGCTGTCCGGCACGCCGTTCCGCACCGACATCAACCCGATCCCGTTCGTCCAGTACGACGAGGGCCCCGACGGCGTGCGCCGCAGCCGCGCCGACTACACCTACGGCTACGGCCCGGCCCTCGCCGACGGCGTCGTCCGCCCCGTGATCTTCCTGGCGTACGCGGGGGAGATGCGCTGGCGCACCCGGGCCGGCGACGAGATCACCGCGACCCTCGGCGAACCCCTCACCCAGGACCAGACCGCCCAGGCGTGGCGCGCCGCGCTCGACCCCAAGGGCGACTGGATCAGGCAGGTCCTCGGCGCCGCCGACCGCCGCCTCACCGAGCTGCGCCGCGCCATCCCCGACGCGGGCGGCCTGGTGATCGCCACCGACCACGAGACCGCCCGCGCCTACGCCGGGATGCTGCGCGCCGTCACGGGCCAGAGCGCCACGGTCGTGCTGTCGGACGACCCGGGCGCGTCCAAGAAGATCAAGCAGTTCACCGACACCGACGACCGGTGGATGGTCGCGGTCCGGATGGTGTCCGAGGGCGTCGACATCCCGCGCCTCTGCGTCGGCGTGTACGCCACGTCCACCAGCACGCCGCTGTTCTTCGCGCAGGCCATCGGCCGTTTCGTGCGCGCCCGCCGCCGCGGCGAGACCGCGTCGGTGTTCCTCCCGTCGGTCCCCACGCTGATGGGGCACGCCGCCGACATGGAGGAGGAGCGCGACCACGTCCTCGACCGTCCCGTCCGCGAGGACGGCCTCGACGACGACCTGCTCGCCGAGGCCAACCGGCAGAAGGACACGCCGGACGCGGTCGGCGAGGAGCTGCCGTTCGAGACCGTCGAGGCGTCCGCGACGTTCGACCGCGTCCTCTACGACGGCGGCGAGTTCGGCATGCACGCCCAGCCCGGCTCCGCCGAGGAGGAGGAGTACCTCGGCATCCCCGGCCTGCTCGAACCCGAGCAGGTGTCGGCGCTGCTGCGCAAGCGCCAGGCCGACCAGCTCGCCGGCGAGCGCAAGAAGAAGACCGGCGACCCGCGCGCCGACCGCACCGCCGCCGAAGACCTCGCGACCCTCCGCCGCGAGCTGAACGGACTCGTCAACGCCTGGTACCACCGGACCGGCCAGCCGCAGGGCGTCATCCACAGCGAGCTGCGCCGCTCCTGCGGGGGCCCCGCCGTCCCGCAGGCCAGCGCCGACGACCTCCGCAAGCGCATCGACAAGATCCGCGAATGGGCCGCCAAGCGGCGCCACTGACCGCGTCCGGAGAAAATCGGTGGCGCGTCGCCGGGCTCGCTCCTACCGTCGGACGCTGTCAGGATCGCCTGCCGAAGGAGTCCGTCATGTACCGCGACCACGACGCCGAGGCGTCCTTTTGAGCGGACCAGCAAGCGCCGCCGGGGGTTCCCTCTAGCGAGACCAAGGTCAAGCGCGGCGCCCGTAAAGTCGGCGTCGACACCGAACTGATCGAGAAGCTCGGCGGCGGCGACCCGTGCCCCTGCGGCTCCGGACGGCGCTTTCCGCCGCTGCTGCCGTCCCACCGGCCGCTACGACGACACCCTGGGCCACTACTACGTCCGCGACTGACGCGACGGGTCGCCGGAGGCCGGGGAGAGGTCGAAGGCCCGGAGGAGACGGGTGACCGTCTCCTCCGGCGAGCCGGTGATGGGGACGGTGAGGACGCCCTCGTCCGGGGCCGGGAGTTCCAGGTCGGCGAACTGGGTGTCGAGGAGGTCGGCGCTGAAGAAGTGGGCCTCGCGGCCCCCGATGCGGGCGGCGATCAGGTCGCGGTCGCCGTCCAGCATGGCCACGCGGACGCCCGGCCGCCCGCCCGCCACGATCTCGCGGTAGCGGCGCTTGAGCGCGGAGCAGCTGACCACGCCGGGACGTCCCGCGGCGAGATGGTCGTCGACCCAGGCGGCGATGGCGCGCAGCCAGGGGAGCCGGTCACCGTCGGTCAGGGGATGGCCCGAACGCATCTTCTCGATGTTGGCCTCGGTGTGGAACGAGTCGGCGTCGGCGTAGTCCCAGCCGAGCCGCTCGGCGAGGAGCCTCCCGATCGTGGTCTTGCCGCTGCCGGACACGCCGGCGATCACGATGACCGTGGGGGGTGGCGGGGCCGCGGGG
>NZ_SMJX01000137.1 GCF_004348535.1 Actinomadura sp. KC216 | reverse complement strand
GGCGGGCACCATGGCGCGGGACGGGTCGATCGTCCGCCCCGCGTCCAGCCGGGGGTCAGCCTTCGGCAACGCGCGCGCCCATTCCCTCAGCCTTTTCTGGGGCGATCATGCGCACGCGGGTGGTGGATGGACCATGGGTCCGTTCGTTCAATCCCGTGGACATTCCAGACCTTCCGATCGCCCTCCGGCCCTGCGGAAATGAGATCCAGCCGCCGGGGACGGAGCGTTCTCGCTGACTATGTTCACTCACACAAGCCCGCGAACGTCATGCTCCGAAATTTGGTCGGCCTTTGACTCGGCGATGATTACGCGTGATCGGTCCAAGGCGGGGATCATTTTGCCTAATTGTCCGCCGGTCAGGGCTGGGCAAACCCGGGGCCACCTAGCTTGACCGAACGTTGGCGATCACGGATTTTTGTGCGTTGAGCTCCGGGGAACTGTGCTGGAAGTCGCCCCGCATGGTGTCGCCGTCGATCACGATTTGGGCCATTGCTCGCGATAGGAGAAGCATCCATGGACACGCCGCCGACGTCGGAGGCCCACGGTGAGCCGCGGCGTCCGCCGTCGGAACGAATAAAAGAAGGTGGCCTGGCGATCCTCCGCGGCGTGGCCCAGGTCGACTTTCAGCCCAGTTACTGGACCGGCATCATCTTCCTCATCGCCCTTTTCGTCGCCGGCTGGGAGTTCGGTGCCTTCGCGCTGCTCGGCTGCGTCACACAGACCCTCACCGCCTGGCTGTTCAGGGTTCCCTGGAAGCGCGTCTCGATCGGCCTCGAAGGGTTCTCCGGGACCCTCGTCGGTGTCGGCCTGGTTCTCTACCTCGGGACGAGCTGGGTGACGGCCCTCGTGGTCATCGGTGCCGCGATCGGGGCCAGTCTGGTCAATTCCGCGCTCGTCGTCCTGCTCAAGCAGTACAACCTCCCGGCCCTGACGGCGCCGTTCTGCGTGGTCACGCTGATGATGCTGATCGCGGCACCGTCCTTCCACCGGGTGTGGTCCGGCCATCCGAGCCTCCCCCCGCCGTCGGCCAGCGAACCGGGCACGGGGGTCTCCTGGAGCGATGTCTGGCACGGCTTCTTCAACGGGATCGGGCAGGTGTTCTTCCAGGACAAATGGTATGTGGGGCTGATCTTCCTTGTCGGGCTGGCGGTATCGAGCCGGACGGTCGCGCTGGCGGCGTGCGCGGGCAGTGCCATCGGCCTGCTGACGGGCTGGTGGCTCGGAGCGCAGGCGGCGGACCTCGGCGCAGGCCTGTACGGCTACAACTCGGTGCTCACCGCGATCGCGCTGGCGGGGACGTTCGTCGTGCTGAGCCCCGCCGGTGTCGCCTACGCGGTGATCGGGGCGATGACCGCCGCCGCGGCGACCCCCGCCATCACCAACACGTTCAACATCATCGGTGGTCATGCGCTGACCTGGCCGTTCGTGCTGACCACCTGGATCTTCCTGGCCGCCGTCCCGACCATGGCGATGCTCCGGCGGACCGCGTGACCGGGGCCGGGGAGCGCGCCGTCCTGACGGTCGGCGGGCACGAGAGCCTCGGAGGGCCGCACGACCCGCCGGGCGGTGTCCCGCTGCCTGGCACAGGCGGGATCCACGACCCCGGGCGGGGACTGCGAACCGCTTTGAAGGAGCACGCGCGAGCGGTCGTGGTGCCGATGACGCTGGGCCGCGATCCCGGCCTCGGGCAGACGGCCGCGCAGACGCTTGCCTGGGCGGCGCGTGATCGGCGGCCGGGCGATCTTCTGCTCGCCCCGCCGCTCGGCACGGTCACGCATCTGGTCGGGTGGATCCGGGCCGCGGTCATGCGGACCGTGCGCGACGAGGACTACCGGGGCGCGGTGCTGCTGGTGGCGCGGGCGGCGGATCCGGAGGCGGACGCGGAACTCTTCAAGGTCGCGCGGCTGGTCAGGCAGTATCTGCCCGTTCGCTGGGTAGAGGTCGCCCTGACGGACGGTGAGCCGGATGTGGCCGAGGGCGTGGAACGCTGCCACCGGCTCGGGGCGGGCGAGGTCGTGCTCGTGCCCGCCTCACTCGTCTCGCCTCACCCAGGTCACACGACCGTCCGCGTCGCCGGGCCACTGCTCGGCAGGGCGGCACTGGCGTCGCTGGTCCGCGACCGCGCGGCCGACGCGGAGCGGCGGTGGCGCCGGAACCAGGATGACGGGTTCGCCAGGGCGGCGCACCACGGCCAAGGCCACGGTCATGGCCACGGCCATGAACATGGCGACGCGCACGAACGACCCCATCACGATGATCTTTCTGGGGTCTCCAGGACTACATCTAAGGAGATGAACGCGAATGGCGAACGGCGGCTACATGTACGCGGAAGGTGAGATCGAGCTCAACGCCGGTCAGCGCAGGGAGACGGTGACCGTCCACAACACCGGTGACCGCGCGGTCCAGATCGGCTCGCATTTCCATTTCTTCGAGGTCAACCGGGCGATGAGTTTCGATCGCGACAAGAGTTTCGGAATGCGGCTGGACATTCCGGCGGGTACCGCCGTCCGGTTCGAGGCCGGCGACACCAAGGACGTGCAGCTCGTCGAGTACGGCGGTGGGATGCGCATCGTCGGGTTCGGTGGCCTGCTCAACGGGAGCATCCGCTCTTCGGCCGCGCGCAAGGAGGCGCTCCACCTGCTGCACGTGCGGGGGTACAAGGACACGGGGTCGCACGGTGGATCATCCGGAAAGCACTGAGGGGCTGGGGCCGCTGCTGGCCCAGCTGCAGCTCACCGACTCGGGCTTTCCCAGTGGCCTGTACACCTTGTCGCACGGGCTGGAAGGCCACTTCCAGGTCCGTGCCGTCCACGCGGACGACCTGCTCGGCCTGGTTCGCGATCTGGTGCGGGCGGCCGGCACCGCGGACGCGTCCGCGCTGGCGCTGGCGCACCGCGCGGTGTCCGCCGGCGACTGGGACGAGCTGGTCGAGGTGGATCGCAGGCTTTACGCGATCAAGCTCAACGAGGAGCAACGTAGGGCTTCCACCCGCACCGGACGGCAGGTCCTGGACACCGCGGGGCCCGCGTTCGACTCGGCGCCCGCGGTCCGGCTGGCCCGTCTCGTCGCGGACGGCGCGGCACCGGGCAACCACGCGGTCGTCGTCGGCGCGGTGCACGCGGGGCTCGGGGTGCCCGTCCGGAACGCCGTGGCCAGTGACCTGTACGCGTTCGCGGCGAGCTGCGCGGCGGCGGCGGTGCGGCTGGGCCGGATCGACTTCCGGCGGGCACAGGCGCTCCTGCGGGAGGTCAGGCCGGAGCTGGTCGCGGCGACGGACGTGGCGCTGGCGGCCCGGGATCCGCAGGACCTGCACGCTTCCGTCCCGGCCGCGGACGCCGTCGCGGCCGTCCACGAACGGGCAGAGGCGCGTCTGTTCATCACATGACCCGATCGACGTCCGGAGGGACGACATGGAACTGGGACAGGTATACAAGATCGGTATCGGCGGGCCGGTGGGGTCCGGCAAGACCGCCCTCATCGAGGCGCTCGTGCCGATCCTGGTCGCCCGGGGCCATCGCCCTGGCGTCATCACCAACGACATCTACACGCAAGAGGACGCCGAGCACGTCCGCCGTACCCTGGCCGGGACGCTGGACGCCGACCGGGTCGTCGGCGTGGAGACGGGCTCCTGCCCGCACACCGCCGTCCGGGACGACCCGACGATGAACCTCGCCGCGGCGGCCGAACTGCTCGACCGCTTTCCCGACATCGACGTCCTGCTGTTCGAGAGCGGCGGCGACAATCTGACGCTAACCTTCAGCCCGGCGCTGGCGGACGTCTACGTGTTCGTCCTGGACACCGCCGAAGGCGAGAAGATGCCGCGCAAGCGCGGCCCGGGCACCACTGACTCCGACCTGCTGGTCATCAACAAGATCGACATCGCGCAGTACGTGCGCACCGATCTGGCGGTGATGGAACGCGACGCCCGCGCGGTGCGGGGCGCGCGGCCGGTGATCCTGACCGACTGCCTCACCGGGATCGGCGTCGCCGAGGTCGCGGACTTCGTCGTGGAGCGCATGGAGGCGATGTGCTCACCGGCGGGGTGACCTCCGCGGGGGAGGTGACGGGCTCGGCCGGCCCGGCCCGGCGCGCTCAGACGACCCCGGCGGGCTGTGCTCCGGAGCGGCTTCCGTCCGCCGTGGCCCGGCACGCCGCTGTTCCCGACACCCTTCCCGTCGGCGCACCCGGCAAGGTCGGCGTGCTGGAACTGGAGTTCGCGCGCGCAGGCGGGCGGACAGAGCTGGTCCACCAGTTCCAGAAGGCGCCGCTGCACATCACCCGCCCGTTGTTCCTGGACGCCGCGCTGCCCGACATGCCGTATGTGATGTTCCTGTCGTCCGGTGGCGGGGTGCTGCAGGGTGACCGTTACCGCATCGGGTTGAAGTGCGGGCGGGGGACGTCGGCGCACTTCACGACCCAGGCCGCCACGCGCCTATACCGGATGGAACACGACTACGCCACCCAGATCGTCGAGCTGGACGCTGGGCCGGACAGCTACGTGGAGTACCTGCCCGCGACGACCATCCCGTTCGGGGACTCACGGTTCTACCAGCATTTCGGCGTGACCGTCGGCGATGGCGCGACCGTAGTTCTGGGCGAGAAGCTGATGGCGGGACGGCTCGCCCGCGGGGAACTCCACGCCTACGCCGCCTACTGCACGGACCTGGAGGTCCGAGACGGCCGAGGCCGTCTGCTGTTCGCGGATCCGCTCCGGCTCGTTCCCGGCGAGCATGCGGTGACCGGTACGGCCGTGCTTGGCGATTACGGGCTGATGGCCACCCTGTACGTCGTCACCAGTGCGAGACCGGCCGGCGAGATCGCCGACGCCATGCACGCGGCGATCGCCGATACGGGGCTGCGCGGCGGTGCGAGCGTGCTGCCGGGTGACTGCGGGGCATGGGCCCGGGTGCTGGGTGACCGGTCACCGGAGGTCGAGTCCGCCTTCTTCCGGACCTGGGACGCGGTGCGGCGCCTGCTGCTCCGCGTGCCCGCGCCGGACAATCCCCTGGGGCGCTGACCGCCACGGCGGTTCCTCTCCCGCCCATCATGGGGGCGGCATCGCCGAGAGCGCGCCGACCAGTTCGTCGACGTCGTCGACGAGGCCATCGAGAATCCGCCGGGTTGCGGCGAGGTCCCGCACCTCCTGGTCCGGGAGCTCGCGCGCCGTGCTGCTGCGGCGGGCCTCATGGGCGAGCCGGTCGTCCAGGTCGTCCAGCAGCCCGCTCACGTCGAAGCGGCGGGGCGACGCGGAACCGTCCGGCGGGGCGGTGCCGGGCACGCCGGCGTTCTCGACGGCGTCGGCCGTCCGGCCCAGGATGCGCGCGACGGGGTTCCGTGAGCCGAGATCCGGGGCGGTGACGCCCGCCACGGCCACGAGATGGTCGCGGATGTGCTCGCAGGCCCGGACGAGCGTCGTCAGCCGTTCGATCTGTCCGGAGTCGTGGCCCGGCTCGTTCTCCATCCGGGTCCGCAGCTCCGCGACGCCGTCGATGGCCTTGCGCGTCGTGATGAGCAAGCCGACCGGCAGACGGGCCGTCCTGCCTTCGGTCACCGCCGCCGCTGCCCGGGTCAGTTCCGCACAGGCGGACACGAGTTCGTCCACCCGTTCCGGGACCTCCCGCGCCGCCTGCCGCGGCCACAGTACGCGCGTCCCCGCCAGGGCGATCGCGCCGCCCGCGGCGATGAGCAAGATTCGCTGCAGCGCGATGGACCAGTTCGCCAGGGCGGTGAGGTCCATCAGCATCATGCTCAATGGGGTGGCGAAGACGTTCCAGAGTGTGTAGCCGACCGGCCGCAGGGTGAACGCCACGACCGCGAACAGCGTCAACGCGAGCGCGGCGTGCGGACGGCTGGGCGTCAGCGCCAGGACCAGCGCCGCGATCAGGCAGCCCGCCGCGCTGCCGGTGATCCGCTGACCGACGCGCGATCTCGTCTCCCCGTACGTGGCGTGCAAGGTGACCAGGACGGTCATCGCCATCCACTGCCCGTGCCGGATATGGAGCGCGGTATAGATCGACATCGCGAGAGCGACCATGAAGGCCAGTCGCGCGGCCTGCTGGAACCGCGCCGACCGGTCCCGGACCGCGGTGACGGCCTCCGCCGCACGCGCCATCGGACGCGCGCGAGCGGCGGGCCCCAACGGCACCTTGTCGGTGAGCGCGCCCCGGGCCGATTCCAACGCGCTGTGGAGGCGGCCGACGGTCCGGGTGATCTCCTCGGTGAGCGCGGCGTTCAGCAGGCCGTCCCGGTCGTCTCCCACGCTTCGCCAGGCTTCCTCCGCATGGTCGGCGAGATCCGGCGGCATCGGCGCGGGATCACCGTCGGTGGCCGGCCGCGTCCCCGCCAGGCCGGCGGAGAGCCGCCGCGCACTGGCCGCCAGCGCGCCGATCGCCGCCACGGCCTCCGACCGCCAGGCCGTCGGCACGGACCGCGGTAACGCTCCACCCGCGGTCAGGGCCCGTATCCGCGCCTCCAACCCGACGGACCGATGGATCATCCGCCGGAACCCGTCGATCAGCCGTTGCGGCTGAGCGTCCGGCGCTCCCGCCTGCCCGCTCAGATAGAGGCTGTAGGTGGTGGTGGCGTTCCGCATGGCCGTCGCCGCCCGCTTGCGCCGCTCCTCCCAGCCGGCGTCGGCGCCGGGCGTGCGCAGTTCGGCCGCCGCCGCGTCCAGCAACGCGGCGACCGCCTCGGCCACCGCCCCCAGGGCACCGCCCAGCGGACGCGGCCGCCGGAAGGGCCAGGGACTCAGCAGGATCACGGCGACGCACAGCGCGCCGAGGGCCATGAGCACCATGTTCTCCAGCGGATGCGTGGGCGGTGGACGGGTCGCGGTGAACAGCACGGCGAATTCCGGGACCGGTTTCGTCTGGCCCAGAAGCACCGCCCCCGCCACGAGCACGGTGATCGCGACGACGACCGCCCACGGGAAGGGGGCCAGCAGCCCACCGAGTGCTCCGCCCAATGCGATGAGCACTATGAACCCGGCCATGGACCGGACCCGCGCCGCGTAGGGGCCGGTGGGCGCGGCGAGTGCGATCAGGAAGGCTCCGATGGCGGCGAGCGTCCCCCGATCGGGCTGCCCGCTCAGATGGCCCAGCAACAGGGGCAGCCCGATGCCGAGGCCCGCCGCGAGACCGTGGAACGGAGCGCTGCGGTGCGCGGCCCGCCCCAGCCGTTCCCGTACCGCCCGCCGGTCCATTTCCGGGCCATGCCCCGTGCCGTCAGCGACCGGAGGCCGACGCGCCTCCTGGGGCGGGTCCGTCAGCGATCCGGCGGTCGGCCATGCCGTCTACCTACCAGCCGGAATGCCCGCCAACCGGCCGCTCAGCGGAGCAGCCTCGATCGTTGATGAGTCATTGTTTTCTCTTGGCTTTCGCGCACGAGAGAACGGAGATCAGGTTAACGGTCGCCGTGCAGCCGAATCTCGGCCTGCATCCTGCAAGGCCATGCCAATTAGGGGCGGTGTGCCGCTTTTGGTTGTGCTGCCAATATCCATCGAAAGGTTCGCCGATGAATCTCACACCACGGGAGATGGACCGGCTGGTCA
Organism: Actinomadura sp. KC216; assembly: GCF_004348535.1. Lineage (GTDB taxonomy): Bacteria > Actinomycetota > Actinomycetes > Streptosporangiales > Streptosporangiaceae > Spirillospora. The sequence goes on along the minus strand of NZ_SMJX01000137.1, from coordinate 13,106 downwards.
TCTTCACCGTTGCGCAGATGGCCATCAAGCGCCGTGACCGCGGCCTGAAACTGACCTACAGCGAGTCGGTGGCGCTGATCACGCACGAGATCGTGGAAGCCGCCCGGGACGGCAAGTCGGTCGCCGACTGCATGGAACTGGGCAAGCACGTACTCGGCCCCGACAAGGTGCTGCCCGGCGTCCGCGAGATGCTGCCGCTGCTCCAGGTCGAGGCCGTTTTCAACGACGGAACCAAGCTGGTCTCCTGCCATGATCCCATCGGAGCCAGCTAGTACCGCAGGTTCATGTCCACCGGCCCGATGGCGCGTCAACCGAAGCACAAGTGAAGGATCGGAATTCTCCAGGAAAGGTAAAACCGAATGACCAGCATGAGCCGCCAGAAGTACGCGTCCATGTACGGCCCGACCGTGGGGGATCGCTTCCACCTTGGAGACACCAACCTCATCGTCGAGGTGGAGAAGGACCACAGCGAGGGACATTACGGTGACGAGTCCCAGTACGGCGGCGGAAAGACCGCCCGTGACGGCATGGCGAGCGACCCCGCGTCGACCAGCGCGGTCGCCCTGGACGTGGTGATCACCAACGCCGTCGTCATGGACCCGGTGATCGGCATCGTCAAGGGTGACATCGGGATCAAGAACGGGCGGATCGTCGGGATCGGCAAGTCCGGCAACCCGCACACCCAGAACGGCGTGGACCGGCGGCTCATCATCAGCGCGGACACCGAGGTGATCTCCGGGGAGAACCTCGTGGCCACGCCCGGCGCGATCGACACCCACGTGCACTTCCTCGCGCCGGAGCAGGCGCAGCACGCGCTGAGCAACGGGATCACCACCCTGGTCGGCGGCGGCACCGGCCCGGCGGACGGCACTCGCGGCACCACCTGCACCCCCGGCCCGTGGAACCTCGCCCGCATCCTCCAGGCCTACGAGGACATCCCCATCAACGTCGCGGTGTACGGCAAGGGCAACAGCAGCCTTCCCGCACCGCTGGAGGAGCAGATCCGCGCCGGCGCGGCCGGGCTGAAGGTCCACGAGGACTGGGGAACCACCCCCGCCGTCATCGACACGTCCCTCTCGGTCGCGGACGCCTACGACATCCAGATCTGCATCCACACCGACACGCTCAACGAAGCGGGCTTCGTCGAGGACACCATCAACACGATCAACGGCCGCTCGATCCACACGTACCACTCCGAGGGCGCCGGCGGCGGGCACGCCCCCGACATCCTGCGGGTGACCGGAGAACCCAACATCCTCCCCGCCTCCACCAACCCGACGCTGCCCTACACGACCAACTCGGTCGACGAGCTGCTCGACATGACGATGGTCTGCCACCACCTCAGCTACGACGTGCCCGAGGACGTGGCGTTCGCCGAGAGCCGGGTCCGCGCCGAGACGATCTCCGGCGAGACCGTGCTGCACGACCTCGGCATCATCAGCATCATCGGCTCGGACTCCCAGGCGATGGGCCGGGTCGGCGAGTCGGTCACCCGCGCCTTCCAGATCGCCCACCACAACAAGGACAAGCGGGGCGCCCTTCCGGAGGACTCGTCCCGCAACGACAACTTCCGGGTCCTGCGCTACCTGGCGAAGGTCACCATCAACCCGGCGCGCGCCAGCGGGATGGCGGACGAGATCGGATCGCTGGAGGACGGCAAGCTCGCCGACGTGGTGCTGTGGCAGCCGCACTCCTTCGGCGCCAAGCCCTACCTGGTGATCAAGGGCGGCATGATCAGCTGGTACCCGATGGGCGACCCGAACGCGTCCCTGCCGACACCGCAGCCCATCTACTACCGGTCCACGTTCGGCGCCCACGCCACCGCGCTGTCCAGCACCTGCGTGACCTTCATGTCCCAGGCCGGCATCGAGGCCGGAGTGCCCGAACGGCTCGGCCTGCAACGGCTCATCAGGCCGATCCGCCAGTGCCGGACGGTCGACAAGCGCCACATGGTGCGCAACTCGACGCTCGCCGACATCACCGTCGACCCGGAGACGTACAAGGTCTCGGTGAACGGCGAGCCGGCCCACATCGAACCGGCCACGGAACTGCCGCTCAACCGCCTGTTCTTCCTCACCTGAACGGTGGGGCGGCGCAAGGCCAGGGCCGGCGACCGGCCTGTGGCCGGCCAGGCGCGCGTCGTGGCATGACGGCGCCGGGCCCGGGCGCTGGACCTGGTCGCCATGGTTAGGAGGCGCGGTCGCGAGGCGGATGCGGAGATGGCCGCCACGACGACGCCGTCCCGCCGGGCGGCTCAGGTCCAGCAGGGTGGCGCGCGGGCGGCCGTGCTGGGGGGTCAACGATGGCCTGGTCAGCGTGCTGTGCATCATCCTCGGTGTGGCGGGCGCCGGGTCGGGGCAGACCGCCGTGCGGCTCGCCGGGGTCGCGGGCATGGTGGCGGGCGCGGTCTCGATGGCCGCCGGGGAGTGGATCTCGGTGACCGCGCAGGTCGAGCTGTTCAAGGGTGTTCTGGGGGATCTGCGCCGTATCGTCCGAGATCAACCGGGCGTGGTGATCGGCAGGCTGGAGGAGATGCTCCGGGAGGCCGGGCTGTCGTCCGGTTCGGCGCGCGCGGCGGCGCGCGAAGTCGCGAGCGACGAGGGGACGCTGTTCTCGACCTCGGCGCGCCGCGTGGTGGGCATCAATCCGCAGGAACTCGGTTCGCCCTGGACGGCCGCGGTCTCGTCCTTCTTCCTGTTCGGGCTGGGATCACTTGCGCCGCTGCTGCCGTGGTTCTTCATCGGCGGCTCGACGGCCGCCGTGCTGTCGATCGTCGCCACCGGCGCGGCGGCCTGGTGGTGGGCGGGGTGGTCGCCCGCTCAAGCGGCCGCTCCGTCCTGCATGGCGCGGTCCGCCAGCTCCTCATCATCCTGTTGGCCGCCGTCGTCACCTACTACACCGGTGTCCTGTTCGACGCCACCTGGCATGCCGGATCGCGATTCGGCGAGTGACGGGGCGTGGACTGGGTGTCGCGGTGGTGCGACGCTACAAGCATGAGCGGGTTATCTGGGGACACGGGGCTGCGGATGCGGGAGCGGGCGTGAGCGCCGGAGTGCGGAGACCTGCCTTGGTGCTGATGGGGTCCGGTGAGACCGCTCCGACGATGGTGAGCGTGCATCGGGACGTGGTCGCCCGCTGGGGTCCCGCGTCGGCGGTATTGCTGGACACGCCGTACGGCTTCCAGGAGAACGTCGCGGAGATCTCGGCGCGGGCGCAGACCTACTTCGAGCGCAGTGTCGGATTGCGGGTGGGCGTCCCATCCGGTCTGCGTGGGGCGGCCGAGATCGGCGCGGATGCGCGAGGAGAAGGGACCGGGGTCCGCTCCGACGCGGGCTTGGCGGCGGTGCGTGGTGCGGACTGGGTTTTCGCGGGTCCGGGGAGCCCGTCGTACGCGCTGGCGCAGTGGCGGGGTGGACCGGTGGGCGACGCGCTTGTCGATCACGCGCGGACGGGACGCGCCGCCCTGGTGTTCGCCTCGGCGGCGGCGTGCACACTGGGCGCATACGTGTTGCCGGTCTATGAGATCTACAAGTCCGGAACGCGTCCGCACTGGCTGGAGGGCCTGGACGTCCTCGGCCGACTCGGGCTGAAGGTCGCGATGATCCCGCACTACGACAATGCCGAGGGCGGCACTCACGACACCAGTACTGCTACCTGGGCGAGCGCCGGTTGCGGATGCTGGAGCGGGAGCTGCCGGACGACGCGGCGGTGCTCGGCCTGGACGAGCACACAGCGGCGTTGGTCGATGCCTGCCGTGATGTGGTGGAGGTGCGTGGCCGCGGCGTCATGACCGTCCGGCGGTCGGGGGAGAGCGTGGTCGTCCCTTCGGGGGAGTCGATGAGCCTGACTGATCTGCGTGCGCTGGTGCGCGGTGAAGCCGCGCGACGGGCCGCCCGGCCCGCAGACGAGGAAACGGGATCGGCGGTGCCCCTGGCGACCTTGCGGGATACCGTCGCCGGCTGCGAGCAACGCTTTGAAGCAGGGGTCCGCGAGCGTGACGCCGAGGCCCTTGTGCAGGCCGTGCTGGACATCGACGCCGCCGTGGCCGAATGGGCCGGGGACACTGAGGGGGACGAAGGCGGCACCGAATGGGCCAGGGGCGTGATGCACAGCCTGGTCGTCCGGCTCGGCCAGACGGCGAGCCGTGGCCTGGTCGGAGTGGAGGTGCACGACGCACCGGAGGCAACCCACTGGCGGCAGGGCGCTTCGTGAGGAAGGCGCGGCGAGCATTCTGCGCATGACATGCTGTTGCGATGGGGGTGCAGCAAGAGCGTGCAGGGGATTCGGTGGTGGTCGTGGAGGTGCTCGCCCTTCGCGTCGCCGATGACGGCGGCCTGGCGTTCCGCGTGCTGGAGGGGGTAGTGCGCGGTGGACGGCATCCGGACGCGGTCGCGCGGGAGCTGGTGGAGCTGCCCCGTGACACCGCCGCGCATCTGCTGCACTCGACGAGCTGGCGGCATGATCCGTCCGGACGCGTGCTGCTCACCTACGCCTGCTGCCCCGACCCGCGGCCCGATCTCAGGGCCGTCCCGCTGACCGTCCGGACGCTGGCCCGCGGCGCCGGTCCGGCGAGCCCGTCGCCGGACGGGCCGCGTATCGAGCAGGTGGCCGCGCACGCCGTCCGCCACCTGGCGTTCCTGTGGCATACCGATGCCGTAGCCCGCCAAGTGATCGAGTGGGTTCCGGGACTGACCCGCATCCTCGACTCGTGGACACCGGCCCCTGCCGGTCAGCTTCCTGGTCTTGCCCGCGTCTAGGGATCCGGTTCCAACGGCAGGGCAGTGCCGGATCAGGAGAAGTGAGCGGCGAGGGCGTGCAGGGCGAGGAATGCGGCGAAGCCCAGGGCGATGCTGCCGATCGCGTTGACGGCGGCCCGGCCGTAGGCGCGGTCCTGGATCAGGTGGACGGTGTCGAGTTCGAAGGTGCTGAACGTGGTCAGCGCGCCGCACAGGCCGGTGCCCATCAGCGCTTCGACGTTGGTGCCGGTTCCGGCGCCGTGCAGGGCGCCGAGGAGCGCGGCGCCGGCGATGTTGACGCTGAGCGTGCCCCAGGGAAAGGACTTGCCGGCGAGCGACTTGACGTAGCCGTCCAGGACGTATCGGAGCACCGCGCCCACGGCGCCGCCCACGAGGACCAGCACGGTCGCCACCAGGGTGATCATGCCGCTCCCGCCCCCCGTCCGGAGTTCGTGTCCGGGTGGTGCGGGATCTTGTGCCCGAGTGCCAGCCCGACGGCGACCGCGATCCAGCCGACGACGACGCTCGCGGCCGCGTAGCCGATCGCGAGGGCCGGGTCCCCGGCATCGCCGATGCTGTAGACACCGTCGATGAGGTGCGAGAACGTGGTGAAGCCGCCGAGGTAGCCGGTCACCGCGAACGGCCGGGCCAGCGGGTGCGGCCTGCCGCTGAGCAGGTAACTCGTCAGCAGGCCCATGGCGAGGCAGCCGAGGATGTTGACGGTGAAGGTGTTCCAGGCGAACCCCGTCTTGGACGCGGGGATCGCCTCGCTGAGCAGATACCTCGCCACCGCCCCGATCGCGCCACCGGCCGCGATCTCCGCGAGGACGCGGGGCTTCAGCGCGGGCGGCGGCGGCCTGCCCTCGTGCGGGTGGAGCGCGGCGGCCTCGGCGCGCTCCCGCCGGTGCAGGTGAGGCAAGCGGTGTGCGGATGACTCGTTCATGCCTTCATGCCGTTCAAGGTCCGGACGAACGGGGTGGGCACCGCCCGGGAGGCGGCATCGAGGATGCCGGGCGGCTCGAAGACTCCGAACCGCCGACCTCGTCGCGTCATTGATCCCTCCAACCGCCCGACTCGCCTGGCGGAATGTCAAGTCAGCCCGGCACCCACATCAATGGATGGTCCCCTGTCACTCACCGAACTATGGGACTGAGCGTGTCAAACGCTGATCAATCTTCAGGCAAGCGCATTGTGGTCCTCTCTCGCTGCGGCGCGAAAAGCACTGAACGGCATCTGCATGGCGGCTGCGGAGATCTCAATCAACTGCTGGAGCTTCCATAAGCCGCAATTGGCCGGTGTGCTGGCGGGCGGTCAGCGCCACTTGTCGGCGTTCGGCTGATGCGCGGTGACGAAGGAGACCGCCGCGACCACGGCCAACACCACGGCCGCGCACCACAGAGGTGCCGCCACCGAGACCTTCCGGACGAGCAGGGCGCCGACCGCCGCGCCGAGCAGCAAGGCCGCGATCGACAGGCTTCGGCGCACGACGCGCTCCCTGGCCTGGCCGCGGTCGGCGACCAGTGCGGTGAGCGTCGTGGTGACCACGACCGTCCGGTAGTCAGGCACTTCGAGCCGGCGGACGATCGCGTACTGCCAGCCCATCGACACGGCGAGAATGGCGATGGCCATCCGGCGGTCTGAGGCGTGGACCTGACCGAGCCCGGGGACGATGAGAGCGGTGGCGATGAGAGCGCACGCCTGCGTCGAGGTGGCCGCACTCAGCAGACGGCCGCGGTGCGCGATCCCCTTGAAGACCAAGTGCCCGCCGACAGCGGCTCCGACGCAGAAGCACGTGGTCGACAGGGCGGTCAAAAGGATCTTTCCCGCCACCCCCTGACTGCCGCCAAAGCCCATGCCGAGAAAAATGATGTTTCCCGTCATGTTCGCGACGAAGACATTTCCGAGTACTAGAAAACTGACGGAGTCGACCAGTCCTGCCATGGCCGTGAGAAGGACGAGCAATGGCGGCAGCGGTCCCTGGTCACGGGATTCGGGAACTCTCATCGCCGACCCTCTGGAGTTGGGCGCGGGTCAGCCCTCGGCAAAGTTGGCGTCCGTCCCCACAGCCTGTTCCTCGTCCGTCATGCGCATGCGGGTGAGGCGGTCGACGAGGGTGCCGATGAGGTAGGTGGCGGTGAAGGCGTAGGCGCCGACCGCCAAGACGGCGACGGCCTGTTTGCCCAGGACGGCGGCCGATCCGCCGTAGAACAGACCGGGGGAGCCCTGGTCCCAGCCTGTGGCGAAGAAGCCCAGCGACAGGACGCCGACGATGCCTCCGGCACCGTGGATGCCGGTGACGTCGAGGGTGTCGTCGTACCCGGCGACCAGTTTGAGTTCCACGGCGTAGGTGCACACCGCGGCGGCGATGACGCCGATGGCGAAGGCGCCCTCGACGCTGACGAAGGCGCAGGACGGCGTGATCGCGACGAGCCCGGCCAGTGCGCCCGAGGCCGAGCCGAGACGGGTCAGGTGCCGGAAGCGCAGCCATTCGATCAGCCGCCAGGTCAGCATGCCGGCGCACCCGGCGATCATGGTGGACACGAACGCCCGGGTGGCGAGCGCGCCGTCGTTCAGGGCGGACCCGGCGTTGAACCCGAACCAGCCGAACCACAGCAGGCCGAGCCCGAGCAGCACGAACGGGATGTTGCCAGGGCGCGGCCCCTCGCCGCGCCGGAACGCCACCCCCGGCCCCAGCACCAGGGCGAGGGCGAGACCGGAGATGCCGGAGTTCAGCTCCACCACCAGGCCGCCCGCGAAGTCCATGACGCCCCACTTGTTCAGCCAGCCGGTCGAGGCGAAGACCCAGTGCGCGATGGGCAGGTACACGATGGTGGTCCACAGGACGGCGAACAGCATCCAGGGGCCGAAGCGGGCGCGGCCCGCGATGGAGCCGCTGATCAGGGCGACGGTGATGATGGCGAAGGTGAGCTGGAAGCAGGCGTAGAGCTGTTTCGGGATCACGCCCTGCAGGGCGTCAGGGCCGACGTTGCCGAGCCGCCAGTCGCCCCAGCCGATCAGCCCGAGCCCGCCGGCGTCCGGTCCGAAGGCGATGCCAAAGCCATAGAGGAACCACACGACGGTGATCAGGCTGATGCAGATGAAGCTCATGTAGAGCATCGTGAGGAGGTTTTTGGCACGGACCATTCCGCCGTAGAAGAACGCCAGGCCGGGAGTCATCAGCAGCACCATGGCGGTGCTGGTCATCAGCCAAGCGGAATCGCCCGTGTTCAAGCCTGTGGACATTCCAGACCCTCCGGTCGCCGATTCCCTCCGCCCACGTGCGAACGGGATTCATTCGACGGGGTGGCGCATTCTCGCCGACTATGCTCGCCCACACCCGGGCGGCGAAACGCTGTTCTGCGAACTTGACATACCCCTTGCTTCATGATGACCTCGGCGGGAACGATGCCAAATGAAGTGTTGAAGTTTGCATCGCTTTGGCGCTGGTCGGTGTTGGTGTTTCAATGGTGGTGGCGATGATCAGTGGATGGTGAACTTCTCGGCTGAGGAGTGCGTCGTTCATGACCTCACGGCCTGTATTCAGGCGATCGTCCGGAGCGACTGGTGAGCGCACTCGAACAGCGGTCGGTGGCGCCGGAGGCGGTTCGGCCCAGGACGTCGAAGGGACGCATCATCGCGTCCTGGCTCTCGTCCACCGACCACAAGGTGATCGGGTACCTGTACCTGATCACCTCGTTCTGTTTCTTCATGCTCGGCGGGCTGCTCGCGCTGGCGCTGCGCGCCGAGGTGCTCCGGCCCGGCCTCGATCTGATGAGCAACGAGCAGTTCAACCAGACGTTCACCATCCACGGCACGATCATGCTGCTGCTCTTCGCGACGCCGCTGTTCGCCGGATTCGCCAATGCCATCATGCCGCTGCAACTCGGTGCGCCGGATGTCGCGTTTCCGCGGATGAACATGATCGCGTACTGGCTCTACCTGCTCGGCGGTCTCATCACCGTCAGCGCGTTCATCACGCCGGACGGGGCGGCCAGTTTCGGCTGGACCGCCTATACCCCGCTGTCCGATGCCGTCCGGTCGCCTGGCGTCGGAGGTGACCTGTGGGTGATGGGACTGTTGCTGTCCGGCGTAGGCACGATTCTCGGCGCCGTCAATTTCATCACCACCATCTTGTGCATGCGCGCGCCCGGCATGACGATGTTCCGGATGTCGCTGTTCACCTGGAACGTCCTGCTCACATCCATCCTGATCCTGATCGCGTTCCCCGTGCTCGCGGGCGCGCTGGCGGCGCTGGAGGCGGACCGGAAACTCGGCGCGCACATCTTCGACTCCGCGAACGGCGGCGCGCTGCTGTGGCAGCACCTGTTCTGGTTCTTCGGCCACCCGGAGGTCTACATCATCGCGCTGCCGTTCTTCGGCATCATCAGCGAGATCATTCCCGTATTCAGCCGCAAACCGCTGTTCGGCTATGTCGGGCTGGTCTTCGCCACGATCGCGATCGCCGGACTGTCGATCACCGTGTGGGCGCACCACATGTTCGTCACCGGCCAGGTGCTGCTGCCGTTCTTCTCCTTCATGTCGTTTCTCATCGCGGTTCCGACCGGAGTGAAGTTCTTCAACTGGGTCGGGACCATGTGGCGCGGCCAGCTCACTTTCGAAGCGCCGATGCTTTTCGCCGTGGGCTTCCTGGTGACCTTCCTCTTCGGCGGGTTGACCGGTGTCATTCTGGCGTCCCCGCCGATGGACTTCCAGGTCTCCGACACCTACTTCGTCGTCGCGCACTTTCACTACGTGGTCTTCGGAACCGTGGCGTTCAGCATGTACGCCGGTTTCTTCTTCTGGTGGCCGAAGTTCACCGGAAAAAAGCTCAACGAGCGGCTGGCGAAGATTCATTTCTGGCTGCTGTTCATCGGTTTCCACGGCACTTTCCTCGTGCAGCACTGGCTCGGAGCCTGGGGCATGCCCCGGCGCTATGCCGACTACGCCGAAGTATTCGAGCCACTGAACCGGGTCTCCTCCATCTTCTCCTTCGTCCTCGGTGCCTCGACCCTGCCGTTCCTTCTCAACATCTACGTGACATGGAGAAGCGGAAAGCGAGTGGTGTCAGACGACCCGTGGGGCAGCGGAAACTCCCTGGAATGGACGACGTCCTGCCCGCCGCCCCGGCACAACTTCAACGCCATTCCGAAGATCCGCTCGGAGCGTCCCGCGTTCGACCTGCACCACCCGCATATCGGCACCGAGCACGCCGGTGCCCACCTCACCTCGGGTGGTGCCGGAGCCGGGAAGGACTGACCGATGCGCCGCCCGCTGCCGCTGGTCTGGTTGTGCGCGTCCGCCCTGATGAGCGTGCAGATCCTCTACCGGCTCAGCATCGGCGACTGGTCGGGCTGCCTCGCTCTGGCCGCGGCGGTATGCCTGGCGGGCCTGGTGGCCGAAAGTATACGAGTCGCCGTTCTCCGCGCGCGGCCACCCGGCAGGGGTCTCACGGCGGGCGGAGCCGTCCCAGAATCGGGGGAATCCGCCGTCCGGAGCTGGCTGCCGCTGCTCGGCGCCGTATCGATCACCGTCACGGTCCTCCTCTGCCTCGTAATCACATGACCGGCCGGAGGCCCGACGTGGCGCGAGAACCGGAACCGCAATTCGGAACGGCGCGGGAAGCGTTTCTGAAGACCGTCTCCCAGGGGGCCGGATGAACTACAAGATCAGCGTCCTGTTCCGGGTCATACCCGTGCTCATGGGCGCCGTATCAACCGGGCTGGGCGCATATGTACTCGCACACGCATCTGGGCCGAGCGCGCGTGTCGCGGGTCTGGTGCTGATATTCCTCGCGGCCATCTGTCTCTGTCTGTTCGCCACCGCGGCGACGATCATCAGGCAGCTCATCGGCCGTTACACCGCGCTGGACCGGCTGCTCTATCCGGTGTTCGGTTTCGCGGTCAGCTGCGTAGCCACGGGTTACGGGCTCTACCTGCTCGCCAGGACCCCCCGATCACCGCCCGATTTCATCGCCGGGCACGTGATCTTCGGTATCGGTATGGTCTGCCTGTGCGTCTCGTGCGTGGCGACGGTCTCCACCCGCTTCCTTCTGATCAGCGAGAATTCCGCACGTCCCGAGGGGGCACCACCGCGGTCACCGGCACCGTTCCGCCCGCGTACCGCGCGAATCCTGACGACGCTCCCCGCCCTCGCCGCCCTGGCCACCTGGGCGTGGGCCTTCACTCTCCTGGCCGGTGGAGGCGGCGGAGCCGCAGCGGGACGCTTCACCGCCGGACACGTGATGAGCGGACTGGCGCTCGTCTGCACCTGCCTCATCGGCCTGGTCGCCAGCCTTCTGCGCCAGATCCAGAACACCTACACCCCACGCGAGCGCGTCCTCTGGCCCGGGCTGGCCGCCGCCCTGGGCGCCATCGGCATCGTGTGGGCCCTGCTCGTCATCTCCCTGCACACCCGGTCCTCCCAACTGGCCGCGGCATTCGTACTGATCGGGCTGGGACTCATCTGCTGGAGCATCCTCAGCAAGGTGCTCCTGCTCGCCCTCGTCTGGCGGCGGAACGCTCCCCTGGCGAACCGGGTTCCGCTGATCCCCGTCGGCACGGCCCTGCTCTGCCTGTTCCTCTCGGCGTTCCTCTTCGAGTCGGCCGACCCCGCCGTGCTCGTCGCCGCCCGCGTCCTGGTCGGTCTCGGCGGCATCTGCTTCTCGCTGTTCTCCATCGTCTCCATCCTGGAGAGCGGAACCAGTGGCGAGGGATAGCAGTGTCCTCACCGGTTGGGACCTTCGGTCCGATCCGCCGCCCGGGCGACCGGGTCAGCCCGAAGCGGCCGGGTTGAGGGCGGCCTGGGCGGCGACGAAGGCCGCGATACCGAGCACCAGGTAGGCGAACCAGCGGCGGAGCCGGTCGGCGTCCAGGTAACGGGTCAGCCGGGCGGCGGCCAGCGATCCCGTGACGGCGGCGGCGGTGAACGCGGCGATGACGCTGTGGTCCAGCGACGCGTCTCCGGCGTGGGCGCCGAATCCGGCGGCGGAGTTGACGATCACGATGACCAGCGAGGTGCCGACGGCGGTGGTCATGGGCAGGCCGAGACCCACCACCAGCGCCGGGATGATGAGGAACCCGCCGCCGACTCCGAACAGGCCGGTCAGCACGCCCACGGCCGCGCCCGCGCCGAGGGAGCTGGGCAGGCAGCTGCGCCAGTCGACGCCGCCGCCGGGCAGCGCGCACACCCCGCCCTCCAGCCGTCCGGACTGCGCCAGCATCCGCCACCCGGCCGCGACCATGAGGGCGGCGAAGCCGAGCAGGACGGCCTGGCCGGGCAGGAGGCGGTTCAGCGCGGCACCGCCGAACGCGGCCGCGGCGCCCGCGCCGCCGAAGACCGCGGCGATCCGCCAGCGCACCTGCCCGGCGCGAATGCGCGGCAGGACGGCGGTGGCGGCGGAGATCCCCACGACGAGCAGGGACGCCGGGATCGCCGAGGCCAGCGGCAGCCCGGCCCCGTACACGAGGGCGGGCACGGCCAGGATGGAGCCACCGCCGCCCAGGAGCCCGAGCAGAACGCCGATGACGGCGCCGAGGGCGAGCGTGGTCAGCATGTCCCCGCTCCGCTACCGAGGTTCGTCTGCCAGTGCGGTCAAGATGGTGCGGATGTCGGGCTTACGCCCGCGGTTGTAGGGCAGCTTGGCCAGAGCGATTCCCATGGCGCAGGTGTTGGTCAGCGCCGCGACGGTGAGCCCGGCGCCGAGCGCGGCGAGCCATTTGGCCGGCTCGACGACGGTGCTGGCCAGTACGGAGCCCAGCACAAGCGAACCGGCGACCAGGCGGACCTGGCGTTCCAGGCCCAGCGCGGACGCCCGGTCGCGACGGTCCCGCCGGCGGCCTGCCAGGCGGAGATACCGCCGTGCAGGACGCGCAGGTTGGGCGGATCCGCGGCCGCCAGCGCCTGCGCGGCTTGGGCGGCGCGCTGTCCGGAATGGCATATGAGCACCGCCGGTTCGTCGAGATGGGCGCGCAGTTCGGCGCGGTGCTCGCGCAGCAGCCCCAGCGGGACGTTGTGGGAGCCGGGGATGTGGGTGGTCTCGAATTCGCCGGGGGTGCGCACGTCGATCAGGCGGGGCGCGTCACCGGTGTCCAGGAGCCGCCGCAGGGTGGCGGCGTCCAGGATGGCAGGAAGGGGTGGGGTCGTCATCAAGTCTCCTGTGCGGGGTTCAGTGATCGGTGAGGGGCAGGCCGGAGGCGGCGGCGTGGTCGAAGGCGTCGTCGATGAGCACCGCCCGGCGTCCGGCTCGCTGGAGCAGGCTGCTCGCGGCGGCGGCGCGGTAGCCGGAACCGCAGTGCGCCCACACGGTTCCGGGCGGTACCTCGCTCAGGCGGTGGGGCAGCTCGGGGAGCGGGACGTGGGTCGCGCCGTCGA
>NZ_SMJX01000136.1 GCF_004348535.1 Actinomadura sp. KC216 | reverse complement strand
CCCCCACCCCGCACCGGGTGAGCCCGGGGTCCACCCCCATCACCCGCACGGCCACTCCTTCGATCACCTGTTCGGCCGATCACGCTATCAAGCCGGCCCGACACCGTCTCCCGCGCGTAGAGCGTGTCCCGGAAGTCAGAAGAAGTCGAGGCTGAACGGGGCGGCGGCGAACGCGGCGGACAGCGCGCCCGCGTCCCCGCCCGCCAGCAGCCCGGTGCGGCGCAACGTGGCGACCGGGACGCCGGCGTAGAGGGCCGCGAGGCCCCGCGCGCCGACCCGGACGGCCTCCGCGTCGCCGCCGCGCGGCTCGGGCGAGCGCTCCAGCCGGCCCTCCCCGTCCTTGATCTCCAGCCGCCAGTGCCCGGCGTTCGCGGGAAGCCGCGGGTCGTCGACGAGGAGCATGACCGCGGCGCTCACGCCGGGTGGGAAGCCGCGCGCCTCGATCGCGGCGGGCGCGTCCACCAGCCGCAGCATCCACTGGCTGCGGGTGACCGTCTCCCACTCCCGCTCCTGGAGCAGCCACAGCGCCGGGTCGAACGGCGCGAGGCACGCGCGGACCGTCTCGGCGGTCGACGAGCCGGAGCCGACGATGGCCCACAGCGCCCGCAGCGTCCGCTCCGACGACGCCACGAGCCTGGTGACCTCCATCCCGTTGCCGCTGTCGGACCACCGGTAGGCGAGGAACCCGTCCTCGGCCAGGTAGCAGTACTCGTCGCGGTTCTCGAGCGTCCTGCGCCAGAAGGTCTCGGGCGTCCCGACGGGGCCGCAGTCCAGGGACGCCCGGTGGGCCCGCCCGATGACGGCGGCGACCTCGGCGGCGTCGTCCGGGCTCGCCCTGCGGACGGGGACCCGCTCCGCCGCGACGCGGCGCAGCGCCTCGGTGTCGATCTCGATGTGGTGCTGCGCGCCGGCGTGCTCCCAGCCCAGCGACCGGTAGAGGGCCGTGGTCGCCGGATACAGCATCGCCAGCGGGTGGCCGAACCGGACGCAGTGCTCCAGGAGGTCGGCCATCAAACGGCGGCCGAGCCCCCGGCCGCGCTCCTCCGGCGCGACGGTGATCCCGCTCACGCCCGCCATGGACACGGCCCGCCCGTGCCACCACTGGGTCATGTCGTACAGGGTGCCGGTGGCCACGACCTCGCCGCCGTCGAACGCGGCGAACACCCGCCCGGCCTCCACCGCCGGCAGGAACGAGGTGTTGCGCCGTTCCCACGTCTCGTCCGTCATCGGCCCGAAGGCGCGGGACAGGATGTCGCGGACGGCGGGCGCCTCGGCCGCCCGCAGGGCACGGATCTCCATGATCCAGACCGTATGCCACGCGGCCCGGCTCCGGGCGGCTAGTCGAGTGTGGCGAGGACCTCGTCGCTGACGTCGAAGTTGGCGTAGACGTCCTGGACGTCGTCCGAATCCTCAAGGGCGTCGAGGAGGCGGAAGACCTTCTTGGCGTTGTCCTCGTCGAGGGGGACGGTGACGCTCGGCAGGAACTTGCTCTCGGCCGACTCGTAGTCGATCCCGGCGTCGACCAGGGCGGTGCGGACCGCGACCAGGTCGGCGGCCTCGCTGACGACCTCGAAGTTCTCGCCGTCGAGGTCGTTGACCTCCTCGGCGCCCGCGTCCAGGACGGCCATCATCACGTCGTCCTCGCTGGTGCCGGACTGGGGGACGATCACGACGCCCTTGCGGTTGAACATGTAGGAGACCGAGCCCGGGTCGGCGAGGGAGCCGCCGTTGCGGGTGAGCGCGACGCGGACCTCGGAGGCGGCCCGGTTGCGGTTGTCGGTCAGGCACTCGATGAGGATCGCGACGCCGCCGGGCGCGTAGCCCTCGTAGGTGATGTTCTGCCAGTCGGCGCCGCCGGCCTCTTCACCGGCGCCGCGCTTGCGGGCGCGCTCGATGTTGTCGTTGGGGACCGAGTTCTTCTTCGCCTTGTAGATGGCGTCGTAGAGGGTCGGGTTGGCGTCGGGGTCACCGCCGCCCGTCCGGGCCGCGACCTCGATGTTCTTGATGAGCTTGGCGAAGAGCTTGCCCCGCTTGGCGTCGAGGGCCGCCTTCTTGTGCTTGGTCGTCGCCCATTTGGAATGGCCGGACATTCTGTCATTCCTCCTCTGTCGTCCGGCGCACCAGATCGGCGAAGTAGTGGTGCACGCGGAAATCGCCTGTCAGCTCCGGGTGGAACGCGGTCGCCATGAGCCGCCCCTGGCGGACGGCGACGATCCTACCGGCGTCCGGGCCCCCTTCCGGCACAGGCGCCGTGCGTCCGAGCACCTCGACGGCGTCCCCGACGGACTCCACCCACGGAGCGCGGATGAAAACGGCGTGGTACGGCGTGCCCCCCATACCGGTCAGCTCGACGTCGGACTCGAACGAGTCGACCTGCCTGCCGAAGGCGTTGCGGCGCACGGTCATGTCGATCCCGCCGACGGTCTCCTGGCCGTCGACGCCGTCCCGGATCCGGTCCGCCAGCATGATCATCCCGGCGCAGGAGCCGTAGGCGGGCATCCCGGCCTCGATCCGCTTGCGCAGCGGTTCCAGCAGGTCGAACGAGCGCGCCAGCCGCCACATCGTGGTGGACTCCCCGCCGGGCAGGACGAGCCCGTCCACCTGCTCCAGCTCCTCGCGGCGGCGCACGGCGAGGGCGCGCGCCCCCGCCGCCTCCAGCGCGTGCGCGTGCTCGCGCACGTCGCCCTGCAGGGCGAGGACACCGATCGTCGGCACAGCAGTCACGTGGAACCTTCCGGGGGGTCGACCGACTTTGGACGTTCCGTACAACGCCGCCCGGCCCGGCGCGTCTTCCCAGCGTTCCCAGCGCGCGGGGGCGCCGGGACCGGGGCGGAGCGGGCGGCCTTTAGGCGTGTTTGAAGCGGCGGAGCGGGAGCTCCAGCGGCAGGAAGCCGTCCGTGCCGCGGTCGGCGATGCCGCGGCCGAACATGTGCGCCTCGGCGAGCGCGAGCCCGAACTCCTCGGGGTCGAACGGCAGCGGCACGTCCGGCGCGCCCGCGTCGATGGCCCGCCAGAACGGCCGCTCCGCGGGGAGCCGCTCGCCCTGGTCGACGACGACGCCGTCCTCGGCGGTGACGAAGACGTCGCGCAGCAGCCGGCCCGCCTCATACCAGCGGAACCAGCAGCCGCGGATGACGGTGTGCAGGACCAGCACCCCGCAGCGCGAGCCGGGCAGCGCGGCGGCGGCGGTGTCGGCGATCCGGCGGGCGTCGTCGTCCAGGCAGAACAGCCGCCGGTCGCATAGCAGCAGCGCCCGCTCGAACGCGCCGACGAACAGCTCGTCCTCGTACGGCCAGAGCGCGAAGTCGAGGACGGTGTCGCCGGTCTCCATGAGGGTGTCCGCCGGGTAGAGCCCGCGCGCGATCTCCGCGGCGGCGTCCGGATCGGGTACGAGGCCCGGCCGGAACACCTCGGCGGGCTCACCCGCGCTCGCGCACGCCAGCGCGACCGACCAAGCCATGCTCTCCCCTCCCGCGGCCGGGCACCGCCCAGGGATCTCTCCCTCACCGGCCGCGCCGCCAGCGTAAACCCTGTAAGGGCGCGCTGTGGAGTGGGGGCGCCCGTTTACCAGCCGCGTCCGGCGAACTTCTGGTCCTCGCCGAGGGAGGCGGCGCTGATGCCGACCATGGCCTCGCCGAGCCCGCGCGACACCTTGGCGATGACGCCCGGGTCGTCGTGGAAGGTGGTGGCCTTCACGATCGCCTCCGCGCGCTGCGCCGGGTTGCCGGACTTGAAGATCCCGGAGCCGACGAAGACGCCCTCGGCGCCGAGCTGCATCATCATGGCCGCGTCGGCGGGGGTGGCGATGCCGCCCGCGGTGAACAGCACGACGGGCAGCTTCCCGGCCTCCGCGACCTCCTTGACCAGCTCGTAGGGGGCCTGGAGGTCCTTGGCGGCGACGAACAGCTCGTCCTCGGGCAGGTTCTGCAGGCGGCGGATCTCCTGCCGGATCTTGCGCATGTGGGTGGTGGCGTTGGAGACGTCGCCGGTGCCGGCCTCGCCCTTGGAGCGGATCATCGCCGCGCCCTCGGTGATGCGGCGCAGCGCCTCGCCGAGGCTGGTGGCGCCGCAGACGAACGGGACGGTGAACGCCCACTTGTCGATGTGGTTGTCGTAGTCGGCGGGCGTGAGCACCTCGGACTCGTCGACGTAGTCGACGCCGAGCGCCTGCAGCACCTGCGCCTCGACGAAGTGGCCGATGCGGGCCTTGGCCATCACGGGGATGGACACCGCGGAGATGATCCCGTCGATCATGTCGGGGTCGCTCATCCGGGAGATGCCGCCCTCCGCGCGGATGTCGGCGGGCACCCGCTCCAGGGCCATGACGGCGACCGCGCCCGCGTCTTCGGCGATCTTCGCCTGCTCGGGCGTGACGACGTCCATGATCACGCCGCCCTTGAGCATCTCCGCCATGCCGCGCTTGACGCGGGCGGTCCCGGTCTCGGGCGCGGTGTTGTCAGGGACGGGAGTGGAAGTGGACACGGGCATTCCTCACATGACGGGCGATAAGTCGCCTCCATGATATTCGCTGCTCGTAGGGCTCCCGGACCCGGCAGAGTGTCAGCCGCTCCCGCGGGTTCGCTTACGGGCTGTAGGGGTCCTTACGGGATGTAGGGCTTGCCGGCGTTGACGAGCACCACCCAGACCTGCCCGGGCGCGAAGTTCATCGGCTCGCCGGTCGCGGTGGTGAACGTGGTGCCCTTGTCCTCGGCCGTCCGGGACCACGTGGCCTTGTACGCCTTCCCGTCGCGCAGGACGAGCGCCCGCCCCGTGCCGGTGGTGTCGATCAGCGGCGTGTAGCTGCCGAGGAAGTCGTGGAACTTCGACCGGGTGGTCCTGGCGTACTGGACGACGACCGTCTGCCCGCCGAGCCGCCCGCCCTCGGCGGCGCGGCTGGGGCTCCCGCCCCAGCTCGCGAGCCACCGCTTGTGCTTGGCCGACCAGGTGAACCCCATCCGCGCCGACGGCCACTTCGCGGTGAACGACTTGACCGCCTTGCCGCCGGTGGCGGGCGCGGGCCCGAAGCGGAACCCGACGTCCTGCGGCGGCGTGGCCTTCGGGGCCCGCTTGAGCAGGGCCTTCGGGTAGGCGTACAGGTTGTACGGGGCGGGCTTGCCGCCGAACCGGTAGTAGGCGCCGCCCGCCTTCTCCTGGGAGACCTCGTAGGCGGGCGACTTGCGGACGTACTTCTTCATCTTGCTCTGGACGCCGGAGAAGGCGAAGGCGGGCCGGCCGAACTGCGGGAGGATGTGCAGGTCGGAGATCCGGGCGCTGCGGACGGGCCCGACCCGCTTCGGCAGCCTGGAGGAGTACACCGCCATCAGCCGGGTCTCGCCGCCCTCGACCTGCTCGACGTAGACGATGTCGGCGGCCGTCACCCCGCTCTGCGGGAACGCGGGCCGGGTGTTCTCGATCTTGACGGCGAGGACGGGGTTGGTCACGCCCTTCGTGCCGCCGGTGAACGGGTGCGTCGCGGGCTCGGGGGTTCCGGTCTCCCCCGGCTCGCCGGTCGCGCGCGGCGGGGGCGCCGACGTGGGGTCGCCGGAGTCAGAGCAGGCCGGCAGGACGGCCGCGGCGGTGAGGACGCCGAGCCACGCCGCGGTCCGGCGCCGGCCGCCGGTGCCCCAAACGGATCGCACGATATGCCCCTCCCTTGGACGGTTCCCAGAGGGTAGCGAACACGGCCGGATGGGCCCGCCCCCCGGCAGCGGTACGGTTCCATGAGGCCGGGCCGATCAAACGCAGGGCTCAGATGCCGGGCGGGTCGTCGTCGATCTCGAAGAAGTCCGGGAGCGGGGCGCGGCCCGCGAGCGGCAGGACCCGGATGAGGGGCTTGCGGCGCGCGATCCGGGCCTGGGCGACGGCGTCGTTGTAGAAGCGGCGCGCATAGGCGACCTTCGCGGCGGACGAGGACAGCTCGTCCAGCACGGCCTCGCCCTCCCCCTTGCCGCGGGCGGTGAGGGTGCCGACGAACTCGGGCTGGTCGACGACGGCGCGCAGCGCCCGGGACAGGTCGCTCTCGGCGAACTCGCGGTTGTCGGCGTCGGCGGTGCGCGCCTCGTGCGCGGCGGTCGCGAGGACGAGGCTGGCGGCCGGGTCGAGCAGCCGGGACGCGGCCAGCTCCAGCGCGGCGGCGGCGCGCCTGACCAGCGCGGCGTCCAGCGCGGCGCGGGCGGTCTCGACGCGGACGTGCAGCCGGTCGAGGCGGGTGGCGCGCCACGACACGTACACCGCGACCAGGAACGCGACCGCGACCCAGAACAGGACGTCGATGATCCAGTCGTAGGACATCCGCGCTCTCCTACGCGCCGAGGCCGGACTCGACGACGCCCATGCCCGCGTCGGTGACGGTCTCGTAGACCCTGAGCACGTCGCGGGCGACGGACGACCAGTCGTAGGCGCGCACGGCGGCGCGCGCCTCCGCCGACAGCTGCTTGCGCCGGGCCGGGTCGTCCAGGAGCTCCCCGGCGGCGGCCGCGAGGGCCTCGTGGTCACCGGCCGGGAACAGCGCCCCGGCGCGCCCGCCGAGCAGGACCCGGTCGAACGCCTCGATGTCACTGGCGAGGATGGGCGCGCCCGCCGACATGGCCTCCACGAGGACGATGCCGAAGCTCTCGCCGCCGAGGTTCGGCGCGACGAACACGTCGACCGAGTGGTAGGCGCGGACCTTGTCCGCCTCGCTGACCATGCCGAGGATGACGACCCGGTCGCGCAGCTCGGGCGACACGCGGGACGCCACGTCGCCGGCGTCGCCGGGCCCGGCGAGCAGGAGCCGCAGGCCGGGGCGCCGCCGCCCGAGGATCTCGAAGGCGCGCAGGAGGACGTCCAGGCCCTTGCGGGGCTCGTCCATCCGGCCGAGGAAGCCGAGCGCGCCGCCGTCGCCCCGATCGCGCGGCGCGGCGCCGGCGGGCGGGACGCGGCCGGGCCAGCCGGGCAGCGGCTCCGCCATGGCGTACCGTTCGGTCGCGACGCCGTTCGGGATCAGCACGGCGTCGCCGCCGAGATGGTCGACGAGGCTGGTCCGGGCGGCCTCGGACACGGCGATCCGGCCGGTGATCTTCTCCAGGGCGGTGGCCAGGATCGGCGACATGGCCGACAGCGCCCGCGACTTGACGAACGAGGCGTGGAAGGTGCCGACGATCGGGCCGTCGGCCGCCCAGCAGGCGAGCAGGCCCAGCGACGGCGCCGCGGGCTCGTGGACGTGCAGGACGTCGAAGCCGCCCTCGTTGATCCAGCGCCGGACGCGTCCCGCCGACAGGAACCCGAACGCCAGCCGGGCCACCGAGCCGTTGTAGGGGACGGGCACGGCGCGCCCGGCCGACACGACGTAGGGCGGCAGGCGCGCGTCGTCGTCCGCGGGCGTGATCACCGATACCTCGTGGCCGAGCGCGATCATCGCCTCGGCGAGGTCGCCGATGTGCTGCTGGACGCCGCCCGGCACATTCCACGTGTACGGGCAGACGATGCCGACCTTCATCCTGTGCCAGACCCGTCCGCCAAGTCCTCCACCCAGACCTTCTGCAGCATGTGCCAGTCTTCGGGGTGGGCGGCGATGCCCGCCTCGAAGACCCTCGCGAGTTCCTGGGTCATGGCCTGGATCTTCTCCTGCCTGCCGCCCTCGTCCGGTACCCGGATCTCCTCGTGGACGCGCGCCGCCCAGTACTCCCCCTCGTACCAGAGTGTCACGGGTATGAGGGCGGCGCCGGTCTGGAGGGCGAGCGCCGCCGGAACCGCGGGCATCCGGGCGGTGGCGCCGAAGAACTCGACGTCGATGCCGCTCTCGGTCAGGTCGCGGTCGACGACGAGGCACACCGGCCTGCCCGCGCGGAGCCGCTGGGCCATGCGCCCGTACGCCGACGCGCCCCGGTGCGCGAGCACCTCCATGCCGAGACCCTCCCGGAACTCGACGAACCGGTCGAACAGCGACTCGGGCCTGAGCCGCTCGGCGACCGTGGTGAAGGGATACCCGCGGTGCACGAGCCATGCGCCCGCGTGCTCGTAGTTGCCCATGTGCGGCAGGGCGAGGATGACGCCGCGGCCGGAGTCGAGGTTGGTGAATATCTTCTTCTCGCCGGTGATGCGCATCCGGCCGAGGATCCGCGCCCGGTCGTACTCGGGGAGCCGGAACACCTCCAGCCAGTAGCGGAAGTAGGACCGCAGCACCTTCTTGCTGAGGACGCGGACCTCGTCGTCGACGGCGTCCTTGCCGAGGACGCGGCACAGGTTCTTCTCCAGCTGCCGCACGCCCGCGCCGCAGCGGTGCCAGGTGCGGTCGGCGAGCGCGGTGAACGCGAGCCGGGCGGCGCCCTCGGGCATCTTCCGGACGACCGTCCAGCCGAACGCGTAGGCGGCGTCGGTGACCTCGTCCCGCAGGTCCGCGGCGCGCTCCCGCGGGCGGGCGGCGTTCACGGTCTCGGCTCCGGCGCGGACTCTCTCGCCCGAGCACCGTCCTCGGCCGTGCCGTCGGCCGCGGCGGCGTCCCTGGCCTGGGCGTAGACCGTCGCGAACCGCTGCCCGATCGTGATCGTGCTCAGCGCGGCCAGCGCCCACAGCGCGACCGCGAGGATGAACGGGACGCCCAGCCCGTCGAACCCGGCGGCGACCAGCGCGACGATGAGGCGCTCGGCGCGCTCCGCGATGCCGACGTTGCAGGTGTAGCCGAGCCCTTCGGCGCGGGCCTTGGCGTAGGACACCACGACCCCGGCGACCAGGCAGTACAGCGCGACCCCGGCGAGGAGCTCCTGATCGTCGCGGTACAGCCCGATCATCAGGCCGGAGAAGATCGCGGCGTCGGCGACCCGGTCCATGGTGGAGTCGAGGAACGCGCCGAACTTGGAGATCTTGCCGGTGACGCGGGCGACGGCGCCGTCCAGCATGTCGAACAGCACGAACGCGGTGATGACCATCGTGCCCCAGAAGAACTCGCCCCGCGGGAACAGCACGAGCGCGCCCGCGGCGACGCCGAGCGTCCCCACGACGGTGATCGCGTTCGGCGACGGCCCGACCCGCGCGACCGCGTGGCCGACGGGTGTGAGGACGCGTTCCAGTCCGGGCCTGATCTTGTTGAGCATCGCCGTCCGTTCTGCTGGTCTCGGGGCGCCAATCGTAGTGCGACCGGCGCTTACCGGTGCCCGCGCCAGGGTTTGCGGCCTCCGCGCCGCGGACAGATCACGGTTGATTGTCCTTCACCCCTTGTGGTCCCGCTCGCCACGGGAAAAGGTGGTGATACGGGTGTGACGTCGGTCACGCACGTTGGACGAGGTCGGACGCCGCACTCGGACGTCAGGGCCGGGCCCCGCGCGGGGGCCGGGCCCCAACCGTACGCGGGCCCCGCACGTGTGCGACACGCGCGGACCCCTCCGAGGAGGTAGTCATGGCGGACAAAGGAGGCCACCCGGGAGCCCCCGGCAGGGCACCGGAGGCCGGCGGGTGCGACAAGGTGCGCAATGTCGCGCTGGTCGGCCATTCCGGGGCCGGCAAGACGACGCTGGTGGAGGCGCTGCTCGCCGCCACCGGCACGCTGCAGCGGGCGGGGAAGGTCGAGGACGGCACCACCGTCAGCGACTTCGACGAGGTCGAGGTGCGCCAGCAGCGCTCGGTGAACCTCGCGCTCGCCCCGTTCGAGCACGGCGGCATCAAGATCAATCTCATCGACACCCCCGGTTACGCCGACTTCGTCGGCGACCTGCGGGCCGGGCTGCGCGCCGCCGACGCGGCGCTGTTCGTGATCTCGGCGGTGGACGGCATCGACGGCCTCAGCCGGATGCTGTGGGAGGAGTGCGCCGCCGTCGGGATGCCCCGCGCGGTCGTCGTCACCAAGGTCGACCAGCAGCGCGGCGACTTCGACGACGTCGTCATGACCTGCCAGGACGTTTTCGGCGAGGGCGTCGCGCCGCTGTACTTCCCCATCAACGAGGGGGACTCGCTGAAGGGCCTCATCGGGCTCCTGACGCAGCGGTGCCTCGACTACTCCACCGGGAAGCGCACCGAATGCGACCCCGACCCGGAGTACCTGGACCAGATCGCCGAGCAGCGCGCGTCGCTGATCGAGGGGATCATCCAGGAGAGCGAGGACGAGTCCCTCATGGACCGGTACCTCTCCGGTGAGGACCTCGACGTCAAGGCGCTCATCGGCGACCTGGAGACCGCGGTGGCGCGCGGCAGCTTCTACCCCGTCCTCGCGACGTCGGTGCCGCACGGCGACCATCCGGGTCCGGTCGTCGGCATGCTGGAGCTGCTGGAGATCATCACGCAGGCGTTCCCGTCCCCCCTCGAACACGGCATCCCGCCCGTGACCCCGGTGAAGGGCGGGCCGGCGCAGGAGGTGTCCTGCGACCCGGACGGGCCGCTGATCGCCGAGGTGATCAAGACCACGTCCGACCCGTACGTCGGGCGGATCTCGCTGGTCCGGGTGTTCTCCGGGACGCTGCGTCCCGACACGACCGTGCACGTCTCCGGGCACGGCATGGAGGACCGCGGCCACGAGGACCACGACGTCGACGAGCGCGTCGGCGCGCTGACGTCCCCGCTCGGCAAGGCGCAGCGCACGGTGTCGTCCTGCATCGCGGGCGACATCTGCGCGGTCGCGAAGCTCACCCGCGCCGAGTCCGGCGACACCCTGTCCGACCCCGGCTCCCCGATGGTCATGGCCCCCTGGACGATGCCCGACCCGCTGCTCCCGGTGGCGATCCGGGCGAAGTCCAAGGCCGACGAGGACAAGCTCAGCCAGGCGCTCGGCCGGCTCGTCGCCGAGGATCCCACGCTGCGGCTGGAGAACAACTCCGAGACGCGGCAGCTCGTGCTGTGGTGCATGGGCGAGGCGCACGCCGACGTGCTGATCGACCGGCTCAAGACCCGGTACGGCGTCGAGGTCGAGCGGGTCGAGCTGCGCGTCCCGCTGCGTGAGACGTTCGGCGGGTCCGCCAAGGGCCTCGGCCGGCACGTCAAGCAGAGCGGCGGGCACGGCCAGTACGGCATCTGCCACATCGAGGTGGAGCCGCTGCCGTCCGGCGGCGGCTTCGAGTTCGTCGACAAGATCGTCGGCGGGGTGATCCCCCGGCAGTTCATCCCGTCGGTCGAGAAGGGCGTCCGGCAGCAGATGGCGCGCGGCGTGTCCGCGGGGTATCCGCTGGTGGACATCAAGGTCACCCTGCACGACGGCAAGGCCCACTCGGTCGACTCCTCGGACATGGCGTTCCAGGCCGCCGGGGCGCTCGGGCTCAAGGACGCGGCGGGCCAGGTGCCGATCCTGCTGCTGGAGCCGGTGGACGAGGTGGACGTGCTCGTCGCCGACGAGTACGTGGGCCCGATCATGTCCGATCTGTCGTCGCGGCGCGGCCGGGTGCTCGGCTCGCAGGCGGTGCCCGGCGGCCGCACGATGATCAAGGCGGAGGTGCCGCAGCTGGAGATCGTCCGGTACGCGATCGACCTGCGGTCGATGTCGCAGGGCACCGGCACGTTCAGCCGGACGTTCCTGCGCTACGAGCCGCTGCCGTCGCATCTGGCGGAGAAGGTCGCGGAGGAGTCCAAGGACGGCTGACCGTCCGATGCCCCGATGGGATGCTCCGGTACGAGGATTCCTCGTACCGGAGCATCATCCCCAAGGCTGATCAAGGTTCGGCCCGAAGGGTGAGGCCGGGCCGAGTCCGGCCGTGGGACGCTCGTTCCGCCATGAGAAAACCGGGGGATGGCGAGTCGGCGGCCCGGCCGACGCGCCGCAAGGTCATCAAGGGGCTGGGGTTCGCGGCGAGCGGGCTCGCGCTCGGCAGCGGGATCAGCGCGGCCGCGCCGCGGGCGGACGGCGAGGCCCCGGCGATGGCCGTCCCGGACGCCGCGCCGTGGCGGCCGGAGGCCACCCACGGGCACGTCGACGTGACCTGGTCGGTCGACACCTCGCAGAAGCTGGTGGCGCTGACGTTCGACGACGGGCCCATGCCGAACTGGACCCCGATGGTCCACGACGTCCTCGACGCCGAGCGCGTCAAGGCGACGTTCTTCATGGTGGGCGAGCGGCTGGTCCGCAACGCGCGGCTGGTGCACGGGCGGATGGACCGCCACGAGGCCGGCAACCACACCTGGGGGCACGTCGACCTGGCCCGGCTCCCCCATCGGGACGTCTGCCGGCAGATCCACCGGGCGCACGCGGCGATCGCGACGATCACCGGCAGGGAGCCCCGGCACCTGCGGCCCCCGTTCGGGCGGCTGGGCGGCGCGACGCTGAGCGCCGCCGGGGAGCTCGGCTACGACGTCACCATCTGGTCGATCAAGATGCTGGAGAAGACCTACCAGCACGACCCGCCGAAGCTGGTCGACTACATCGTCGAGAACACCACGCCCGGCACGATCGTCCTCGCGCACGACACCGGCAAGCCCGACCGGCTGGTGGCGCTGCGGAACCTCGTCCCCATGATCCGCGGGCTGCGCGCGAAGGGGTTCGAGTTCGTCACGGTCTCCGAGCTGATGGCGGCGTCCACGCCGCCCGCGCCGCGGCCGGTCATCCGCTGAGCCCCGGCGGGCGGGCGCCGGGACGCTGTTCAGCGGGCAAGCTGCACGCCGCCGTCCCGCCGGGCATGTGGTGCCGGTTGGCCGCGACGAGCCGGTAGACGGCGTGCGCGGCCCAGCTCACCGGCACGGTCCGCATGACGACGCCGAGCGCGCGCCAGCCGCCGCCCGCGTCGGTCAGCAGCCGCCCGACGGCGTCGGCGCCGCCGCTGACCCGGCCGAGCCGGTCGACCCACAGGACCTCGTGCTCGGCGCGCTCGACCGTCGTGCCGAGCCCGTCGAGGTCGGCGAGCTGGAACGGGACGATCTCCGCCCGGACGGGCACGTACCGCTCCAGGAACCGCACCGAGGACGTGCAGAAGCCGCAGTCGCCGTCGTACACCAGCACCGGACGGTCACGCCGCCTGAGCGGGCTCATGAGGCGGGCCAGGCGTCGGCGAGCAACTGCCGGGTGTCGCGCAGGAGCTGCGGCAGCACCTTGGTGTGCCCGACGACCGGCATGAAGTTGGTGTCGCCGCCCCAGCGCGGGACGACGTGCTGGTGCAGGTGCGCCGCGATCCCCGCGCCCGCGACGAGCCCGAGGTTCATGCCGACGTTGAAGCCCTGCGCGCCGCTGGCCTTGCGCAGCGCGCTCAGCGCGTGCCGGGTGAACACCGCCAGCTCCGTGTACTCCGGCTCGTCGAGGTCGGCGTAGTCGGCGACGTGCCGGTACGGGACGACCATGAGGTGCCCGGAGTTGTACGGGTAGAGGTTCAGCACCGTGAAGACCGACGCGCCGCGGGCGACGATGAGGCCGTCCTCGTCGGGCATCTCCGGGATGTCGCAGAACGGGCAGCCGTCGCCCGAGCCCGCCCCGGTCGGCTTGCCCTCGCCCTTGATGTAGGCCATCCGGTGCGGGGTCCACAGCCGCTGGAATCGGTCGGGCTCGCCCGCGCCGCCCCTCTCCTCCTCGAAGCGGGGCCCAGGCTGGTTCTCTGCGCTCAAGGCGGCGGTCTCCTTTTGCTCACGGCCTGACCAGCAGCATACGGAGAGTCGCCCGCGATGCTGTAGCCGGGATCCCTTGCGGCCGCGGGCGAGGGACGCGCCCGTGATCACATCCGTACGTGACGTCCCGCGGGTCGCTCCGCCACCATGGTCACTCCACCGACCCCCAGGGAGCGATCATGACCGGGCTCGACAAGGGCTTCAGCGGAAGTGGCGAGCCGGGACCGGAGCCCGGTGCCGGGCCCTACTTCCCCGGTCCCGCCGCGCGGCGCGGGTCGGTGCCGCCGCCGCGGGGCCCGCTTCCCGCGCCGACGTCGGCGGTGACATCGGGCGCGAACGTGCTGCCGATGACGCTGCAGGGCACCCCGGGCGACATCACCACTGCGGTGGACGGCCGCATCACGATCGAGAACGGGGTCATCGGGAAGATCGCGGAGCTGGCCGCGCTGGAGGTCGGCGGGGTCGCCGCCCTCGTTCCCCGCTCCCCCGGCCCGGACGCTCAGAGGTCGGACACGGCGCGGGCGGGGGTGCGCGTCGACCTCGACGAGCACGCGGACGAGGTCGCGCTCGACGTCGCCATCGCGGTCGAGTACGGCACCGTCATCAAGGACGTGGCCCGGCTGGTGAAGGCGAACGTGGCGCGGGTCGCGGGCCTCATGCTGGCGATGCGGATCGCCGCGGTGAACGTGTCGGTGGAGGACGTCCGCCTGCCCGCCGATCAGGCCGCCACGCGGGCGTAGCACGTCTGCATGGCGACGCCGACCGACACTGTGGTGACCTTGACGCGCTGGACGAGCCCCGGCGGGACGCCCCGGAAGTGGAACGTGTGCGGCCCGCCGCGCTTGACGGCGGCCTGCTGCGAAGCCGAGCGCCCGCCGTCCAGGGACATCTCGGCGCGGAGCGCCCCGCTGGAGGAGACGCTGATCACGACGTCGACCCCGTCCTGGACGGCGCGGTAGTACGCCGTCCCGCGCGGGCACCACGACACCTCGGCCGGGCCGTTCTGCTGGGGGATCTCGGGCCCGCCGCCCGTCCCGCCGGGGTACGGGTCACCGCGGCCGTCCTGCCGCGGGGCGGACCGCTCGGGGGACGCGGGACCGGCGCCGCCGGGGGCGCCCTGCCGTCCGCCGGTCGGCGCGGCGGACGGGCCCGCCGAGCCGACCGCACCGGCGGCCCCGGCGTCCTTCCGGTCGTTCATCAGCGGCATGAAGAGCACCGCGAGGGCGGCGGCGGCCAGCAGCACGGCGCCGCCGTAGCCGCCGATCCGGACCCAGGGCGACCGGGGCCGCCGGGCCTGCCACGCCCGCCGGGGGCGCCGCGCCGGGCGCCGCCCGCCCTTCCTCCACCGTCCGTTCACACCCGGGCCCTCCAGCCGCCCGTCAGATCTGCACGCGGGCCTCGACCGCCTTGACGATCTCGTCGGCCGCCTCGGCGATCGGGACCCCGTTCTTCTGCTCGCCGTTGCGGTACCGGAACGACACGGCGTCCTTGGCCACGTCGTCGTCGCCCGCCAGCAGCATGTACGGGATCTTCTGCTTCTGCGCGTTGCGGATCTTCTTCTGCATCCGGTCGGACGAGGCGTCCACCTCGACCCGGATCCCGCGCTCGCGCAGCGCGGCGGCGACCTTCTCCAGGTGCGGGACGTGCGCGTCGCCGATCGGGATGCCGACGGCCTGCACCGGCGCCAGCCACGGCGGCATCGCGCCCGCGTAGTGCTCCAGCAGCACGCCGAAGAACCGCTCGATCGACCCGAACAGCGCCCGGTGGATCATGACGGGCTGCTGCCGGGTGCCGTCCGCGGCCTGGTACTCCAGCCCGAACCGCTTGGGCTGGTTGAAGTCGACCTGGATGGTGGACAGCTGCCAGGTGCGGCCGATGGCGTCCTTGGCCTGGACGGAGATCTTCGGGCCGTAGAACGCGGCGCCGCCCGGGTCGTCGACCAGGTCGAGGCCGGACTCCTCGGCCGACTCGCGCAGCGCGGCGGTGGCCTCCGCCCACTCGGCGTCGGAGCCGATGAACTTCTCCGAGTCGTCCTTGGTGGACAGCTCCAGGTAGAACTCGTTCAGCCCGTAGTCGCGGAGCAGGTCGAGCACGAAGGTGAGCAGCTTCTTGATCTCGTCGACCATCTGCTCGCGGGTGCAGTAGATGTGCGCGTCGTCCTGGGTCATGCCGCGCACGCGGGTGAGGCCGTGCACGACGCCGGACTTCTCGAACCGGTACACCGAGCCGAACTCGAACAGCCGCAGCGGCAGCTCCCGGTAGGAGCGCCCGCGCGCCCTGAAGATCAGGTTGTGCATGGGGCAGTTCATCGGCTTGAGGTAGTAGTCGCCGCCGTCGACCTCCATCGGCGGGAACATGTCGTCCTTGTACCAGCCGAGGTGCCCGGAGGTGTCGAAAAGGTCGCCCTTGGTGATGTGCGGGGTGTTGACGAACTCGTACCCGCTCTCCTCGTGCCGCCTGCGGGAGTAGTCCTCCATGACGCGGCGGACGACGCCGCCCTTCGGGTGGAAGACGGCGAGGCCGCTGCCGATCTCGTTCGGGAACGAGAACAGGTCGAGCTCGGCGCCGAGCCTGCGGTGGTCGCGCTTCTCGGCCTCCTCCAGAAACCTCAGGTACTCGTCCTGCTTCTCCCTGGACTCCCACGCGGTGCCGTAGATCCGCTGGAGCTGCGGGTTCTTCTCGCTGCCGCGCCAGTAGGCGCCGCCGGTCCGCATCAGCTTGAACGCGGGGATGACGCGGGTGGACGGCAGGTGCGGGCCGCGGCACAGGTCCTTCCAGCGCAGCTCGCCGGACTTGGCGTCGAGGTTGTCGTAGATGGTCAGCTCGCCGCCGCCGACCTCGACGCTCGCGCCCTCGGCGGCCTCCTCGGCGCCGCCGGAGCCCTTCAGGCCGATGAGCTCCAGCTTGTAGGGCTCGCCGGCCAGCTCGGCGCGGGCGTCGTCGTCGGAGACGGCGCGGCGGGAGAACCGCTGCCCCTGCTTGACGATCTCGCGCATCCGCTTCTCGACGCGCTTGAGGTCGTCGGGGGTGAACGGCTCGGCGACGTCGAAGTCGTAGTAGAAGCCGTTCTCGACGGGCGGCCCGATGCCGAGCTTCGCCTCGGGGAACAGCTCCTGGACGGCCTGCGCCATGACGTGCGCGGCGGAGTGCCGCATGATCGCCCGGCCGTCGGCGGACCCGATCTCGACGGGCTCGACCGCGTCGCCGTCGCGCAGCCCGGCCGCGAGGTCGCGCAGCTCGCCGTTGACCCGGGCCGCGATCACGGTGCGGCCGTCGGCGTCCAGCGCCTGGCCCGCGGTGGTGCCCGCCGGCACCGCCCGCTCGCCGCCGTCGAGGGTGATGCGCAGCTCGGACACGGATTCTCCTCGTGGTGATGGGCCGGGATCAGCGGGTTCCGATGGTATCGACTCGGGGTGGGCCCGGGACGCATCCGCCTTCATCTCTGGTGCTCCTCTCGGTGATGGAGGGCGCCGAGGCGGTCCCGGTGAGCGGTCCTGAAAAGCGACGGGCCCCGGGATCGCTCCCGGGGCCCCACCGCGTGCAATGTCAGGACATGCCGCCGTCGCGCCGGGAGTGACCCGGCGTCGTCGTCTCGAAAACGTGCGGCATGCGTCCAGGCTAGCCGATGGGACGAACCGGACGCACGGCGGTAAAGCGGGTCAGGGGCGGGCTCCGGGGGTGGCGAGCTTGTCCATGTCCTCCAGCTCGCGGCCCTTGGTCTCGGGGACGAGGCGCATCACGAACAGCAGCGCCAGGAGGGAGGCCGCCGTGTAGATCCCGTACGCCAGCCCGAGCGAGATCCCGGAGAGCCCGGGGAACGTCATGGTGATCACCCAGTTGGCGAGCCACTGCGCCGCCGCGGCGACGGCGAGCGCGGACGCCCGGATGAAGTTGGTGAACATCTCCCCGAGCATCACCCAGACCACCGGGCCCCACGTCGCGGCGAACGAGGCGACGAAGACGTTGGCGGCGACCAGCGCGACGGGCCCGGCGAAGTCGCCGAGGCGCGGCTCGCCGTCCACGACGGGGGCGGTGGCGAAGCAGATCGTCAGCAGGCCGAGGCTGATCGCCATGCCGGTGGCGCCGCCGAGCAGCAGCGGGCGCCGCCCGATCCGGTCCACGAGCGCGATCGCGACCAGCGTGAACATGACGTTGACCAGCGAGTTGATCACCGAGGTGAGCATCGCGTCGCTCTCGGAGAACCCGACGGCCTGCCACAGCGACGACGAGTAGTAGAAGATCACGTTGATGCCGACGAACTGCTGGAACACCGACAGCAGGATGCCGACCCAGACGATCGGCTGCAGCCCGAGCCGGGTGCCGCGCAGGTCGCGCAGGTGGACGGGCCGGTCGCTGGCGATCGACCGCTCGATCTCGCCGATCTTGCCGTCCACGTCCGTCCGGCCGAGAACCCGGGCGAGGACCCGCCGCGCCCGGGCGGTCTGGTGCTTCTTGACGAGGTAGCGCGGCGACTCGGGGATCGTGGTGGCGATGACGCCCCAGATGACGGACGGGACGACGGCGCTGGCGAACATCCACCGCCAGGCGCTGCCGCCCCACGGGAACTCCCCGCCCGCACCGCCGTCGGACACCTGGGCGATGACGTAGTCGACGACGAGGGCCGTGAAGATGCCGAGCACGATCGCCATCTGCTGGAGCGAGCCGAGCCGCCCGCGCAGCTCGGCGGGCGCGATCTCGGCGATGTAGGCGGGCGCGATGACGGAGGCCGCGCCGACCGCGAGACCGCCGACCACCCGCCAGAACGTCAGGTCCACCGGGTTGACCGCCAGCGCCGACCCGATCGCGCTGATCACGAACAGCGCCGAGGCGATGATCATCACCCGGACCCGCCCGATCCGGTCGCTGATCGGCCCGGCGAACCAGGCGCCGACGGCGCAGCCGAGCAGCGCGGCCGAGACGACGAAGCCGACCGCGAAGCCGCTCAGGTCGAACCGGTCCTGGATGGCGTCGACGGCCCCGTTGATCACCGAGGAGTCGTAGCCGAAGAGGAAGCCGCCGAGCGCGGCGGCGCCGGCGAGGAGCACGGCGGTGGCGGTCGAGTGGGACGGCGCCTCCGGCCGCCCGTCGTCCGCGGGTCGCGGTCCGCTGCCCGGTGTGGTCATGCGGGCTGATCTTCCCCGCGAAACGGACCTTAGTCGCGGACGGCGACCCCGATGACGTGCGGCGACGCCGGATTGACCCGGGCGGGCTCGGGGAACTCGAAGTGCCGCTCCCGCCGGACGGTGAACCCGGACCGGGCGATCCACTCCTCCGTCGGGCGGGTCACGTGGCAGCCGGCGGCGAAGAACGGCCACACCAGGTCGGCGTAGCGCTGGAACCGCACCTTGCCCGGCGTCTTGCCCCGGACGTGCTCGTAGTAGCGCAGCTCGCCGCCGGGCTTGAGGACGCGCTTCAGCTCGGCGAGCGCGCGGGCGGGGTCGCGCACCGAGCACAGCACGAGGGACGCCACCGCCACGTCGAAGGACCCGTCGTCGACGTCGAGGTCCTCGGCGAGCCCGGGCCGCACGGTGACGGAGACGGGCGCGACGGCGGCGGCGCGGGTGGCCCTGGCGCGCAGCCGCGGCTCGGGCTCGACGGCGACGACCTCGGTGACCCCGGGCGGGTAGTGCGCGAAGTTGGCGCCGTATCCGGCGCCCACTTCCAGGACGCGGCCGGACGCCCCCGCGAGCAGCTCGGCGCGGTGCGCGTCGCCGCCCGCCTTGGCGCACTGGGCGTCGAAGCGCGGATAGAACCGGGCGAAGATCGGATGGTTCAGGTCGCTCATCCCCGCAGTCTCCGCCGCCCCGACGATCATCGCAAGATCACCGGCACCGGGCCCCGATGCCCGGAATCGACCGAGTATTCGAGGACCGGCCCCGGGGGCGGGCTGATACCCAGGGTGCGGGTCGCATCTCCCCCCGCCGGGTCAGGCCGGTCCGGCGGCGGTGGATCTAGGCTCGACGCAAATGAACGAACCAGACCACGCCGAGCACGGGGCGAGGATCCGGCTGGCCGCGGGCGTCCGCGCCGCCGTCATGCCCGGCCGCGACGACCCTAGCGTCACGCTGCTGCCCGGGCGCCTCGCACTGCGCGTTCCGATCCTGGCGATCCTGCTCGCGTTGACGATCGGCTTCACCGCCGGATCGATCGCGATCGCGATCGTGGACTACCACGTCCCGGCGGGGCTCGCCTGGCCGCTCGGGGTGCTGCAGGCGGCGCCGCTGATCGTCGCGGCGCGGTTCCCGCTGGCCGCGTGGCGGATCGCGGCGATCGGGCTGCTGCTGACGGTCTTCGTGCGGCACGGGACGGGGTTCATGCCGTGGCCCGTCACCGCGATCCTGGCGCTGATCGTCATCCTGTTCTTCGTCGGCGTCGGCGCCGACCGGCAGACCACCGTGGGCGTCGGCACGGTCACGATCGGCGGGGTGCTGCTGCCCGCCGTGCTGTTGGGGATGCCCAGCTGGTTCGGGATGATCCTCGCCGGGATCGTGGCGCTCGCGCTGACGTTCGGGGACGCGGTCGGCGGCCGGCACTCGGCGGTGGAGGAGCTGCGCCGTCGCGAGGAGCAGCACCGCGAGGACCTCGCCCGGCAGGCGGTGCTGGAGGAGCGCGCCCGCATCGCCCGCGAGCTGCACGACGTGGTCGCGCACCACATGTCGGTGATCGCGATGCAGGCGGAGGCCGCCCCCTACAAGATCCCCGACCTGCCGGACGCGGCCAAGCAGACGTTCGGGGTGGTGCGGGACGCGGCGCGCGAGGCGCTGACCGAGACCCGCCGGGTCGTGGGGCTGCTGCGCTCCGACGACGAGGGCGCCGAGCGGGCCCCACAGCCCGGCCTCGACCGGCTGGACGACCTGGTCTCCGCGGCCCGCCGCTCCGGGCTGTCGGTGGCGAGCGTCGTGGTCGGGATGCCGCGGCCGCTGCACGCGGGCGTCGACCTGTCGGCGTACCGGATCGTCCAGGAGTCGCTGAGCAACGCGTCCCGGTACGCGCCGGGCGCGCGGGTCCACATCGAGATCAAGTACGGGACGGAGGCGCTGCGGGTGTCGGTGATCGACGACGGCCCGCGCAGCACGCCCGCGGAGTCGCAGGGCGGCGGGCACGGCCTGGTCGGGATGCGCGAGCGCGTGACGATGCTCGACGGCCGCCTGGAGGCGGGCCCGCGCGAGGGATCCGGGTGGTCGGTCGTCGCGGAACTGCCGTACGGGGATCCGGACTGATCGCCGGACCGTCCTCCAGCCCCCGCCCACCGCCATTCAACGGACGAGCTCCGCTCAACGGACCGTCCTCCAGCC
>NZ_SMJX01000135.1 GCF_004348535.1 Actinomadura sp. KC216 | reverse complement strand
GGGCAGGGCGAGGCCGGACGCGCCGGGGTCGCCCCAGCAGGCGGCCTGGAGCGCGAAGCCGGTGAGGTCGGCCAGCTCGATCTCGGGACGGGGCCGGGCGGGCAGCCGGTCGTGCTCGCCCCGCGTCCAGCAGCGGTAGACCGCGCCGGGCGCCTCCCGCCCGGCGCGGCCCGCGCGCTGGGCGGCGGTGGCGCGCGACGCCCGGACGGTGGTGAGCGCGCCGAGCCCGCGGGCGTGGTCGGTGCGGGGTTCGCGGGCGAGGCCGGAGTCCACGACCGTCCGGACGCCGGGGACGGTGAGGCTCGACTCGGCGACCGACGTGGCGAGCACGATCCGCCGCCGGGACACCGGGGCCAGCACCGCGTCCTGCACCTCCCGCGGCGCCTGCCCGTGGACCTGCACGACATCGGCGGGCACGTCGCCGAGCAGCCCGGCGACGCGGGCGATCTCGCCGGCGCCGGGCAGGAAGCACAGGACGTCGCCGCCGCGCTCGGCCAGGGCACGGCGGGCCGTGGCGGCGACGTGCGCGAGGAACGCCGGGTCGACGCGCATACCATGCGGCGGCGGGACGGGACGCGGCGGCGGCGCCCACACCGTCTCCACCGGATGCAGCGCGGCATCGGTCTCCACGACCGGGGCGTCGCCCAGGAGGCGCGCCCACGGGCCGGTGTCGGCGGTCGCGGACGCGGCGACCAGGCGCAGGTCGGGCCGGAGCGTCGCGCGGACGTCGAGGAGGAACGCCAGCGCTGTGTCGGCGTCCAGATGCCGCTCGTGGCATTCGTCCAGAATCACGGTGCCGACGCCGTCGAGGTCCGGCTCCGACTGGAGGCGCTGCAGGACGACGCCGGTCGTGACGACATCCACCGCGCTGCCGGGACGCGTCTCGCCGCGGACGGTGACGCCGACCCGCTCGCCGACGCGCTCGCCGAGGAGCCAGGCCATGCGGCGGGCGGCGGCCCGCGCCGCGAGCCGCCGCGGCTCCAGGACCAGGACCTTCCCGGCGGCGGGCGCGGCGCCGCCGAGCGCGAGCCCGGCGAGCGCGAGCGGGACGAGGGTGGTCTTCCCGGTGCCGGGCGGGGCCGCCAGCACCGCCGCGCCGTGACCGTCCAGAGCGGCGCGGAGGGCGGGGACGGCGCGGCCGGCGGGAAGGCTCTCGGCGGCGTCGATGTGCACCGCCCCAGTCTGCCCTCCCGGACGCCCCCTCCCCAGGCGGGCTCCCCGGGCGGTCACGCCGGGCGGTCACTCCCGGCGCCGGACCGTGCCGTTGCGTAATCGCCCATGCGAAGAATGCCACCGGAACGAAAAAGGCTCTGTGCGTTGCGGTGATAGTTGCACCGAGCCTTTCAGCCATTCACATGGGGCCATCTGATGTTTTCCCGGGATTCGACCGCACAACCCCGCTAAAAGTCCAGGTAGGCAATGCTTTCAAGGCTGGAAGTTGCTTCCGCGTTTGATTTACGTCACCGTGTGAACTGTAGCGGCAATAGGGCGGGTATCCACATAATGAGGACGTCATAGCAGGGTGCTGGGAGGTCTCGTCATGATCGGCAGCTCGATCTATCTGAGGGACAGGGCGGCGTTCACCGGCGGTTCACCTCAGGCGGTATACGAAGAGCTGTGGCAGCGCGGCCGAAAGGGTAGATTGCGGACCCGCGCAATTCTGGCGGTCGCGGCGCTGCTCCTGTGCGGGCTGCTGGTCAACGCGGTATTCGGAATCGTGATGGCGTTGCTGATCGCGGCCGCGGACACGTTCGTGCATTGGCGAGTGCATCACGCGTCCAGCGTGTGGCGGCGCGGGCTGCGCGGCGAGGAGCAGATGAACCGGGTGCTGCGCCACACGCTGGAGAGGCGCGGGTACCGGGTGCTGTACGGGCGGGTCGTCCCCGAGCACGGGCCGGCCGACGAGCTCGTGGTCGGGCCGGGCGGCGTGTGGCTGGTGCACAACGAGGCCTGGCATCCCGACGCGGAGGTGTCCCACCACGGCGGCCGGCTGTTCATCGACGGCCGGACCCAGTCGAAGCTGGTGGGCGGGCTGACCGCGCGGGCCGACGCCGCCGCCGAGCTGATCTCACGGGTCGCGGAGGTGCCCGTGAAGGTGACACCGGTGCTGGCCGTGCACGGCGGCCACCTCGTCCGGACGCCGTTCACCGCGGACGGCATCGTGTTCGCGCCGCCGCTGCGGCTGGTCCGCTGGATGAGCCGCAACCCGTCCGCCGACTACTCCCCCGACGAGATCGAGGCGATCGCCAGGGCCGCCGTCCGCGCGCTGCCGATCGGCGGCCGGCTCACCCCGCCCGCGGCCGGCATCACGGCCGCCTGACCGTGATGGTCACCCGACACCTGTGGCCGGAGGGCTCACTCGCCGCCGCCCACAGGGCGCCCACCGCCCGCTACGGGCCCGCCACCCTGGCGGGCGGTGCGGCGCAACCACAGCAGGCCCGCGACCGGCAGCACCAGCGGCACGAACCCGTAGCCGCGCCCGAACCCGGACCAGACGGTCTCGTCGGGGAACGCCGCGGAGTCGGCGACGCTGAGCGCGCCCACCACCAGCACCCCGGCCAGCTCGACGGAGCACGCGGCGACGGCGACCTTGAACGACGTCCGCCCGCCCCGCGCCAGCGCGACCGTCGCCAGAACGTAGACGGCGGCGGCGAACGCCGACAGCGCGTACGCGACCGGCGCGTCGGAGAACCGGGTGGCGATCTGCACGCCCGCCCGCGCGCCGGCCGCGAGCGCGAAGACCGCGTAGACGGCGACCAGAAGCCGTCCCGGCCCGCCGCCGGTGCTGGAGCCGGCGCCGGGACGGCCCGCACCGCCCGTGCGGATCTCGGCGCCGGCGCGGGCGCCGTCGTCCGCACGGGCCCGGCCGTCCGCAACGGCGGCGTCGCCGGTGACGGCGGCGTCGTCGGCGCGGGCGCCGTCGTCGGCGCGGGCGCCGTCGTGGGCCTGGCCGTCAGCCACGTCCGCTCCACAGCTGGTCGAGCCGGACGACCATGACCGCGACGGCCACCCCGGCGACGACGATCACCGCCGAGCCCCAGCGGGTGCGCTCCAGCAGGCCCCAGCCCGCGCCCGCGAGCGGGATCAGCAGGATGCCGAGCAGGTAGCCGACGAACGTCACGGACGCGTCCGGGCCCTCGTCCCCGGAGAGCTTCACGAACCCGGTGACCGCCTGCGCGATCAGCAGCACCTCCAGGACGCCGAGCGCGACGAGATGAGCGGCGTCCATCGCCCGGTTGCGCAGCGCCGTCACCACGGAGTACGCGGCGACCAGCAGCGCCACCACGATGATCGCGATGGTCAGCACGTCCGTCACGGGCAAAAGAGTACTACCGGCTGTAGAGCACCCGGAATCGGTAGGGGGCACTCCGGCGGCGTGGCAGCATGGCGGGGGTGAACGCGCTGCAGTGGCTGACCCTGACCCGGCATGGTGAGAGCACCGGCAACGTCGCGTACCGGGAGTTGCTCGGCACCGACGCCGAGGAGGCCGGGATCCCGGAGCGGGACGCCGACGTGCCGCTGTCGGACACCGGCCGCGCGCAGGCGGCGACGCTCGGCCGCTGGCTCGCCGCGCTCCCCGAGGACGAGCGCCCAACGCTGGTCGTCGCGTCGCCCTACCTGCGCACCCTCGACACCGCGAAGATCGCCCTCGCGCAGACGACCTACGCGGCGCCGCAGGACCCGGACGGCCTGCGCGTTCGGGTGGACGAGCGGATCCGCGACCGCGAGCAGGGCGTGCTGGAGGGACTCACCGAGCTCGGCGTCCGCCGCCGCTTCCCCGCCGAGGCCGACCGGCTGCGCCGCCTCGGGAAGTTCTACTACCGGCCGCCCGGCGGCGAGTCGTGGGCCGATCTCGCGCTGCGGCTACGCAGCTTCTACCGCGACCTGGAGGCCGAGGCGCCCGGCGGGCGGGTGCTGGTCGTCGCGCACGACGCGATCGTGGTGATGACCCGCTACCTGGTGGAGGGCCTGTCGGAGCGGGAGGTCCTGGAGATCGAGAAGACGCCGATCGCGAACGCGTCGGTGACCCGGTGGCGGCACGACGGCTCCTCCGGGCTGCGCGCCGTCACCTACAACGACCGCGAGCACCTCATCAACGCGGGCGTCTCCCCCTGACCCGCCGCCCAGGGGGCCGCTAGAGGTCGTCGTTGAGGAGGCGGTCGCTGCGGGACGCGACGGCCGCGAGCCGCGAGTCCCCGGGCGGCAGGACGGCGCTGAGCCGCTCCAGGGCCTCCAGGTCGCAGCGGCCGGGCTCGGTCTGCGCGTAGGTCCACAGCGCGTCGGCGCCGCCCCGGTCGAGCGCCTGCCGCCGGAGCCGCACGGCCAGCTCGTCGCGTTCGGCGCTGATGGCGGGCGCGTCCGAGCCGGGCAGCAGCTCGCCGGTGTAGAGCCGCACGGCCCCGGCGACGTCGCCGTCGTCCAGCAGCCGCCGGACGGTGAGGAAGTCGGCCTCGACCGCGCAGTCGAGCCGGTAGGGCCGCGCGCGGACGATGTCGCCGAACTGCTGGCGGAGCCGGTGGATCTCCGGCCGGACGGTCGCGGGGCTGCCGTCGTCGCCGTAGAGGTAGAACGCCAGCCGGTCACCGGTCAGGCCGCGCGGGTGCAGGGCGAGCAGCGCGAGGATCTCGGCGTGCCGCAGCGACAGCGTCAGCGGCCCGCCGTCGAGGCGGGCGTGCGGGCGGCCGTCGCCGAGGAACGACAGCGCCAGCAGCGGCCCCTCACCGGCGGCGGGCGGGGAACCGGAGAGGGCACCGGACGCGGCGGGGGCGCGTCCCGGCGACCGGGCTCCCGCGGGCGGCGCGCCCTGGCGGCGCCGCGCGCGGACGGCGGGCGGGCGCAGCAGGAACGCCTCGCCGAGCGGTTCGGCGACCGCGGCGCGGCCGTCGGGCAGCGCGACCGTCCCGCCGGACTCGGGTACGGGCACGCGCCGCCCGCGCCATCCGGCCAGGCCCGGCTCGCCGGGACCGGCGCCGATGATCCGGCCGGTCGCGGTGACCAGGACACCGGGCTCGCGCAGCCCCCGCAGGTGCGGCAGGAGCCGCTCGCGGAGCAGCTCGTCCCGCTGCCGCATCTCGTTCTCCAGCCGCGACTCGGCCAGCCGGGCCGCCGCGCCGACGAGCGCGACGGTCGCCGGATGCAGCGTCTCCACGGTCGCGCTCACGTCGATGCAGCCGACCACCTGTTCCGAGTCGGGGTCGGTGATCGGGGCGGCGGCGCACGACCAGCGGTGCAGGACGTGCGCGACGTGCTCGGCCGCGTACACGAACTCGGGCCGCCCGGTGGCGAGGGCCAGGCCGATCCCGTTGGTGCCGACGCTGTCCTCCGACCAGCGGAACCCCTCGGTCAGCCCGATCCGGTCGGCGTCGCGGCGCACCCCGGGCGGGCCCTGCGTCCACAGCACGTGCCCGGCGTCGTCGGTGATCACCATCAGGTGCTCGGTCTCGTCGGCGACGTTGCGCAGCAGGCCCTCCAGCATCGGCAGATGCGGGTCGAGCGGATGCGCCTGCCGGGCGTCGGCGACGACGTCGCGGTCGAACACCAGCGGCGCCTCCCGCACGCCCGCGTCGACGCCGGCGCTCTCGGACCGGCGCCACGACTCGGAGATCGCCGGCCGGACGGCCAACACATTCTGCATACCAGCAGTCCTTTCCCCCGGAGAGAACCTGGCGTGTCTGAGGATCGGCCCATCCGCGAGGCGGCGCAACCGTTCTCCTGAGATTCTCTCGCGCTCAACTCCGGCACGGTGAGTGACAGAGTGATCGCAACGTGCATGCAACGTGGGAGCGCTTACTGTAATCGGCGCTGGAAGCCGAAGGGGCTGTTCCAGAGGTTCCGCTGTCCGGCGCGCGCGTCCGGGGGGAGCGCGCGCCGGGCGCGGAGCCGGGGCCGCGTGATGTGGCGGCTCACGTGCGGCCGCCGTCGTCCGGGGGACGCGGGGGGGCGTCTCCCGGACGGCCGTACGGAGACCGGGTGGCCCCCCGGGCTTCACGGGAGGACGAAGAACGCATGCTCTGCCTGACCTGTCACCGTGTCCGGCCGGCCCTCGACCGGGCGGACTACACCGCCGAACGGGCCCTGCTCATCGTCAGCCGCGGCCTGTGCACCTGCGGGGCGCCGACACCCGCCGAGCGGACCCGGACCGAGGCTGATCGAAAACCCGCCGGGGCGCCGAAATAAACGCCGCGGTCCACAAAATGTTCATGGGCGGTTCGCCTAGAGTTTAGGGAGATTCCATCCGAACCCGCCCCCTGGAGGGAGCGCCATGACCGTGATCCCGGGTCTCGTCCGCCGCGCCGCCGCCGAGGCGGAGCGACAGCTGCGCGAGGGCGTGGGCCTTCTCGTCAGACTCGGGCGGGATCTGGAACGGTCGGCGGAACTCGGGCGGCTCCTTCCCGCCCTCACCGAACGCCTCAAGATACTCGAAGACACCGTCCGCGACCAGGACGCCGAGCTGCGCCGGGTCCGCGCCGACCTCGACTCGCTGGTCGGCCAGCTCAACGACCGGCTGCTGCCGCGCATCGACGAGCGGATGGACGACACCGAGCGCGACCTGGCCGCCGTCGCCACCAGCCTGATCCGCACCGGCCGCGACACCGCGGGCAACGGCGCCCGGCTGGATTCCGCCGAGCGCCGCATCGGCGACCTGCGCACCAAGATCGCGCAGCTGGAGCAGCGGTCCGGGCTGTGGCGCGACCTGCAGTCCAGCATGGCCCGGCTCGGCGACGACCTGGACGCCATGCGCTCCCGCATCCCCCTCCGCGCCGCCGACCCTCCGACCGAGGGCACTCCCGCACCGGTGCAGAACATCACCGACCGTCCCGCGTGACCCGGCCCGGGCCGGGCCTCGCGCCCGGACGTCCTGGACAATGATCACATGACCCAGCCGCCGAACGACAGCACCACCGGCACCCCCCGAACCACCGCCGCGCGGGGGTTCGCGAGCGACAACCAGGCGAGCGTCCACCCCGACATCCTCGCGGCGCTGGCCACCGTCAACGACGGGCACCAGCCCGCCTACGGCGACGACGCCGTCACCGCCCGGCTCCGCGAGATCGTCCGCCGGCACTTCGGCCCGCGCGCCGAGGTGTTCCCGATGTTCAACGGGACCGGCGCGAACGTCGTGTCGCTGCAGGCCATGTCGGAGCGGTGGAGCTCGGTCGTCTGCCCGGAGTCCGCGCACATCAACACCGACGAGTGTGGCGCGTCCGAGAAGATCGCGGGCCTGAAGCTCGTCACGGTCCCGACCCCCGACGGCAAGCTGACGCCCGAGCTGATCGAGGCGCACGCCACCGGGTTCGGCAACATCCAGCGGCGGCAGCCCGCCGTCGTGTCGATCACCCAGAGCACCGAGCTCGGCACCGTCTACACCCCG
Source organism: Actinomadura sp. KC216 (assembly GCF_004348535.1). Classification (GTDB taxonomy): domain Bacteria; phylum Actinomycetota; class Actinomycetes; order Streptosporangiales; family Streptosporangiaceae; genus Spirillospora. The sequence continues at coordinate 13,584 of NZ_SMJX01000135.1, read as the reverse complement.
GAGGAGACCGCGGCGGTCGCCGCCGCCGCCCGCGAGCGCGGCATGTCCGTGCACATGGACGGCGCGCGGATCGCCAACGCCGCCGCCTCGCTCGGCGTGCCGCTGCGCGCGCTCACCACCGACGCGGGCGTGGACGTCCTGTCGTTCGGCGGCACCAAGAACGGGCTGCTGCTCGGCGAGGCGATCGTCGTCCTGAACCCCGACGCGGTGCGCGGCGTCGCCTACCTGCGCAAGTCGAGCATGCAGCTGGCGTCCAAGATGCGGTACGTGTCCGCGCAGCTCGCCGCGCTGCTGGACGGCGACCTGTGGCTGCGCAACGCCACCCACGCCAACGCCATGGCCCGCCGCCTGGAGGCCGCCGCCCGCACCGTCCCCGGCGTCGAGATCACGCAGGCCGTGGAATCCAACGCGGTGTTCGCGATGATCCCGAAGGGCGCCGCGGAGCGGCTGCGCAAACGGTTCCCCTTCTACACCTGGGACGACCGGACCGGAGAGGTCCGCTGGGTGTGCTCCTTCGACACCACCGAGACCGACGTCGACGCCTTCACCACCGCATTGGCCGAGGAGATGGCTGGCTAGCCCAGGGGGACGACCCCCTGGAACCCCCGTCACGGCGCAGGCGATCCTCACGCCGCCGTAACGGTCTTTCGTGCCTGTGCGGGCGTGTGGGGCGTCGCTCCGGTCGCCTGGGCCGCCGTGTCGTGCGGCCTCCGGCGCTGGGCGCCTCCGGCCGCACGACCCGTAACCGGGGTTGAGGTCCCCTCCAAGAAATGCCGGGTGGCTCACCGAGCCGTGCGACAAATGTTGACTCTTGTCTCATCGCGGCTAGGCTGGGTGTAAGTGGTCACTTCCCGGGAGGTGCGATGCCCGCCCCCTCACCGCACCCGGCGGTCGGCAGCGCCGATCCGAACGCTCCCCGTGGCGCCGCCCGCGCACCGCTCGGGCCCGGCACGCTCCTCTGGCGGCACGCCGCCGACCTGCGCTCGCTGCTGCCCGGCGCCGCCGCCGGGCTCATGCAGCTCATGCACCCCGCCATCGGCGCGGGCGTCGGCGAGCACTCCGCGTTCTTCGACGCGCCGTTCGACCGGATCCACCGGTCCGTCCCGCAGATATGGGCGACGATCCTCGCCCCGGACGGCGGACCCCGCGCCCGCAGCATCCGCGACCTGCACCGCACCATCGGCGGCGTGGACGAGCACGCCCGCCGCTACCACGCCCTCGAACCCGAGACGTTCTGGTGGGCGCACGCCACCTTCACCTGGGAGATATTCAAGGCCGCCGAGACCTTCCACCCCGGCACCCTCACCGCCGAGGACCACGAGCGGATGTACGCCGAGACCGTCACCTGGTACTCCCGCTACGGCGTCAGCATGCGCCCCGTGCCCGCCGACTACGCCGCGTTCCAGTCCAAGTTCTGGCACGTCTGCGCCGAGCGGCTCGAACTCACCCCCGCCGCCGCACGCGCACTGGAGATCGCCAAGCACGGGTCCGACACGGTCACGCTCCTGCCCGTCGGCGGCCCCCGCCTCGACCGCGCCGGACGCCTCGTCATCGAGCGCCCGCTGCGGCTCATCACCTTCGGCTGCCTGCCCGCGATCGTCCGCGACCGCTTCGACATCCCCTGGAGCGTCCTCGACCAGGCCCGGTTCGGCGCCCTCGCGATGGCGCACCGGCACGGCTACCGCATGATGCCCACCGGCATCAACCACTGGGCCCTGCGCAGCATGCTCCGCTACATCGGCGCCCAGACCCGCGACGACCGCTACCAGCCCGCCGCCTGACCCCGCGCCGTCAGGAGCGGCCCGCGTTGTGGCGGGAGCGGCCGGCCCGGCCCGTGCGGGACGGGGCCTCCACCGGGTCGCGGAGCTGCGCGAACACCGAGAGGATCCGGCGGGCGTCGCCGTCGCTCAGCCCCGCGTGCGCGGACAGGCGCACCAGGGTGCGCCCCACCGACGCCGCCGGCGGGAACAGGGCCGCGGTGTAGATCCCGCGGGTGACGAGCGCGTCCCGCAGGAGCGTCGCCTCGGCCTCCGAGTCCTTCTCCAGCGCGATGATCGGCGTGTCCGACTCGACGAGCCGGTGGCCGAGGTCGGTGAGCCCGTCCCGGAGGCGGCGGGTGACGGCGTGCAGCCGGTCGCGGCGGCGGTTCTCCTCCCGGACGACCTTCAGCGCCGCCGCGAGGCCCGCGATGTCGTGCGGCAGCAGCGTCGAGCTGAACACGGCCGGGAGCGCGGTGTGGGTGAAGTAGTCCGCGAAGCCGGGACGGTCGCAGGCGATCAGCCCGGCGCGCCCGGGCAGCGCCTTCGCCAGGCTCGCGGTGCGGAAGTCGACGCGCCCGGTCAGGCCGAGCGCGGCGACGAGGCCCTCCCCGCGCCTGCCGTGCGTGCCGAGCGCGTGCGACTCGTCCACGACCAGGAGGCAGCCGAACTCCTCGGCGATCTCGACCAGGCCGTGCAGCGGGGCCACCGTCCCGTCGGTGCTGTAGACGGCGTCGGCGACGATCACCCCGGAGCCGCCCACCTCGATCCGGCGGCGCAGGTGCGCGAGGTCGTTGTGGCGGAAGTACGCCAGCTCGGCGCCCGCGGCGCGCGCGCCCTCCCACAGCGACATGTGCGCCAGGACGTCCAGGTAGACGGGGACGTCCGGACCGGCGACCACCTGCAGCAGCCCGGTGTTGGCCGCCCAGCCCGACGGGCACAGCACCCCGGCGCGGGCACCCATGTGCCGGGCGAACTCGGCGCCGAGAAGGATCTGCGGGTGGTCGTCGGGCAGGCACGGCCCCGGCATCGCCGCCGCGCCCTCCGCCGACCGGAGGCTGGCGATCATGGCGTCGGCGATCGCCGGATGCTCGGCGATCGCGAGATAGTCGCTACAGGTCAGCACGATCGCGCGGCCGCCCGGCGCCTTGGCCGGCCACGGCCGCCGCGCGGCCCGGCTGACCCGGAAGTCCCTGATGCGTTCGCCCAGCCGCTGGTGAGCGCTGCTCATGGTGGTCACTCTCCCCCGGTCCCATCCAATCTCCGGCCATCCGACCGTCACGTCCTGTAGCCAAGCCTAATCATAGTGTGAAAAGAATATATTGCGTGGACCAAAGAGGCGTGCCCGACAAGAAATCTTCCTGCCGGATGTCAGGCTCCGGGGGGACGCGAACGTCCCCCCACCGTTCGCATCGCGCAAGCCCCGCGGTCGCATACTCTTCAACCAAATAGCCGATCACTGAGGTGTGGAGACGATCGCCGCCGGCGCTGAACGCGCGGCGCCCGCCGAACTCCCCGGCCCTCGCGAGCGGGCCGGAGGCGGGGCCGCCGCGACGCCCTCCCTGGTCCGACGGGTCCGCGGGTCCCGCTGGACCGTCCTCGGAATCCTGCTGATCGCCGCCGCGCTCACGGCGCTGCTGACCGGCGCGGTGCCGCACCCGTCCGGCCTCGCCGATGCCGTCTCGGCACCGGCGCAGATGCGGTGGGAGTTCCTGCCCGCGCTCGTCCTGCTGTCCGTGCTGCACTACGTCTGCTCGGCGGTCGCGCTGCGCGGCGCGTCCGGACGGCCCATCCCGCTCTACGAGACGACCCTGACGCAGTTCACCGCCGCGGCCGCCAACCGCGTCACGCCCGGCGGGCTCGGCGCCGTCGCCGTCAACACCCGCTACCTCGTATGCCAGGGGCTGCCGCTGTCGCGGGCGGCGATCGCCGTCGCGGTGCTGCAGGTCGCGGGCGTCCCCGCCGACCTGCTGCTGCTCGGCGCGGTCCTCGGCCTCGGCGGCGGCGACGGGCGCGTCATGGACGCCCTCGGCCACCACGCCGCCCAGGCCGCCGGGCTCGTCCCGCCCGTCCCGCTGCTCATCGCCGTGGGCGTCCTCCTGCCCGCCGCCGCGCTGTGGGGACGCCGCGCCGCCCGCTCCGCCGCCGTCGGGCGGGCCGTCGCCGGGTTCGCCGACCTGTGCCGCCGCCCCCGCGACCTGGCGGTCACCCTCGCCGCGTCCGCCGCGACCACGCTCGTGCTCGGCCTGGCGTTCGCGCTCAGCGTCCTCGCCGTGCCCGGGACGGGTGCGGGCCCCGGCGACGCCCTCGCGCTCGTCGCCGCCTACCTGGTGGGCGCCGCGGCGGGCTCGGCGGTCCCCTCGCCCGGCGGCGTCGGCTCCACGGAGGCCGCGCTCGTGGCCGCGCTCGCCTCCCTCGGCATCGCCGCCGGACCGGCGCTGCAGGCCGTGCTGCTGTTCCGCGCCATCACGTTCTGGGCGCCCGTCCCGGTCGGCCTGCTCACCTGCAGAACGCTCCGCAGGTGAGCGCCTTTACGTTGTAGATCACTAATAGGCGCGCGGGGTCAGGCGTCCTGCTCGACGGCGGCGCGGGCGGACCCGGTCAGGGCGGGCAGGTAGCCGAGGCGGTGGCCGCGCGCGGTCGGGTGGTAGGACGACTCGATCGGGATCGTCACGGCGTTGAGCCAGTCGTCGCCGGAGCACAGCTCGTGGCCGTTGAACTCGTCCCGGACGTCCGACCAGGTGAATCCGGCGCGGCCCGCGGCCTTGGCGACCACGCCGTCGAGCGTGTCGGCGGCGCGGTTGAGCGCGGTGCGCTTGGTGTTGCTCAGCCCCACGCACACGTTGACGATCTTGTAGAGGCGGGGGTAGCCGAGCACGACGACGCGGGCGGACGGCGACTTGGCGCGGATCTTCGAGTACACCGAGTCGAGGCGTCCGGGCAGCGTGTCCTTCATGTAGGTCTCGGCCTGCGCCACCCTGCTCTGGCAGGTCGAGTCCGACTTCAGCACGCAGGTCTGCATGACGTCGGAGAACCCGGCGTCGTTGCCGCCGACCGTGATGGTGACGAGCGTGGTGGACGAGCTGAGCGAGCCGAGCTGGCCGCTGATGACGGTCGTGGTCGTCGCGCCGGAGCACGCGGCGAACTTGAGCGACGCGTTGTTCGCCGCCGCCCACAGTTTCGCGTAGGCGTTGGCGCTGCGCTTGCACGCTCCGCTGTCGGGGTCGTAGCTGCCGGCACCGGTGCCGGACGAGTAGGAATCACCGAGCGCGACGTAGTTCGTCGCGGCCGCCGAGGCGGACGCGGGCCAGGCGATGGAACCGGCGGCGAAGGTCACCGCGCCGAAAGCGACGAGACAGTGGCGGGAGAGGCGCATCTGCACTCCGGGGCGACGTATCGAATTGTGTCGCGGGCATAATACCCGCGCCGCCATTCTCCGAATCGACGATCTGATCAATAAGTTTTAGGCATTATTCGCCGTTGAAACCTGGTTTGGACCGATCTGCCCTGGCTCCCCCGCCGCCGGGGAGCACCACCGACACCAGGGCGCTCACCTGCTCCTTTGCGCTCACGAGACCGTTCCCGACGGCCTCGGTGTGACGACCTCCCCTTTAGCAGATAGTGGTGGGTATCCCAGCGCCTCCAGGCGAAATCGAAGATCGAATAGATTTCGGGTCACCCCGCGGATTTCGGGCGTCCGCGCGCGTGCCTTTCCCGTGCCCCGTTCACGCGGGCGCGGCCGCGTGCCAGGCGCGGGTGCCGGCCGTCCGGTGGCCGCGGACGCGGAGGGTCTCGGCGAAGGTGTGCTGGCGTCCGGGAATCCCGTGCACGAGCATGATCTCCCGGGCCGCGATCTCGTCGGCGATGCCGAGCAGGCCCCGGCGGTCGGCGTGGGCCGACAGGCGCACGGTGTCCACGCGGGCGCGGACCGGGACGGTGACCTCGGCGTCGTGATCGCGGAAGGTGAAGCCGCCGCCCCTGCCCGCGGCGTCGAGCAGCGCGCGGCCGGGGGACTCCTCGTCCTGGTAGCCGGACAGGATCACCGCGCCGCCCGGCTCGGGGAGGATCCGCCGCGCCCACTCGACGGCGGGCCCGCCGGTCAGCATCCCGGACGTGGAGATCACGACGCCGGTCCGGAACGCGTCCAGCTCGGCGGGACGGTCGGCGACCGCGGCGGCGCCCTCGAACACCCGCAGCGCCGGGTCCAGCGACTCATACACGGCGGAGAGGTCGGCGGCCATCCCGTCGATCCGGACGGGCACCTCGGGCAGGTGCCGCCGCAGGATCAGCGCGATCTCCTGAGCGCGGCCGAGCGCGAACGCGGGGATCAGCACCCGGCCGCCGCCCCCGCAGATCCCGGCGACGGCCCGGACGAGCCCGTCCACGCGCAGGTCGCGGGCGTCGTGGTCCTCGGCGCAGCAGGTCGACTCCATGACGAGCAGGTCGGCGCCGCGCGCGGACTCCGGGACGGCGCAGCCGCCGACGGTCTCCTGCCGGAACCCGGAGATGTCGCCCGTGACGGCGACGCGCCGGTCACCGGCCCGGACCACGACCCCGGCGGCGCCGAGGATGTGCCCGGCAGGGAACAGCTCCACGGTCAGCGCGCCGACCCGGCGCGGCACGCCGAACGGCAGCTCCTCGCAGCGCCGGGCCGCGGCGTCGACGTCGCGCGGCCCGTAGAGGACGCCGCCGCTGCCGCCCCACCGCGCCCGTCCGCGTTCCCGGGCCGCCATCACCTTGGCGGTGTCGGCCCACATCACCGGCATGAGCACCGCGGTCTCCGGCGTCGCGAGGACGCGGAGCCCGGGGCGCCCGGCGGCGAGGGCCGGGACGTAGCCGCAGTGGTCGTTGTGGGCGTGGGTGACGATCACCGCGTCCAGCGGGCCGTCGAGCGCCCGCGCGATGTCGCGGGGCGGCGCGGCGCGGTCACCGGGCCGGAGCCCGGCGTCGACCAGGACGCGGGTGCCGCCCGCCTCGACCAGCAGGCAGGACCCGCCGATGTGGTCGTCGCCGCCGAGCGGGACGACCCGCAGCCCCGGCTCGGCGGTGACGGCGGCGGGCGGCGGCACCGGGTCCACGACGGCGCGCAGGACGGACAGGACCTCCTCGGGGCTCGTCCCGGCGGCGCGGGCGGCGGCCGTCACATGCTCGCCGCGGGCCGCGCCCGCCCGTTCGAGGACGCCGAGGAGGGCGGCGGCGAGCGCCCGCGGGTCCCGCCACCTGCGGTGCTCGATCGCGAGGCGGCGGGTCAGGCCGTCCGCGCGCTCCTCCTGCTCGGCGAGCGCCTCGCGGGTTCCGGCGAGCAGCCGGGCCGCCTCCCGCGCGTCCCGCTGCGCGTAGTCGAGCCGTCCCTTGGCCGTCCTGAGCCGCGCCTTCAGGCGGTCGATCTTGCGGGCGGCGCGCTCGGCGTCGCGGTGCGCGCGTTCGGCCGTCCGGTCGGGGCCGGGCGCGATCCACCCGAGCCCGGCCCGGACGATCCCGTCGTCGGGGTTCAGCAGGACGGCGGCGAGCGCGCGCGTGTCGTCCCCCGCCCCGGTGAGGTGGGCTTCGGCGCGGCGGCGCAGTGCGGGGAACCTCGCGAGCGCCGACAGGAGCATCGGGGTGTGCTCCTTGACGAGCACGTCCGGGTCGGACGGGAGCCGGCCGGCGGACGGCCGTTCGAGCACCGCGAGCGCCACCGCGCGCAGCACCGGCGCGACCGCGTCCTGCATCGGGGCCGGGGGTGCGGCGGTCATGCGCCCTGCTCCCATCGGGTCGCGGCGGCGAGGACGGGCTCGCAGGCCAGCGCGCCGCCGGTGGAGTCGAGGGTGCCGAGCACGCGCAGCGCCTTGACCAGGTCATGGGTTCCGGCGTAGCCGTGTCCGCGGAGGTCGGGTGGTCTCAGGCCGGGTGTGCCCTCTTCGCCGAAGAGGGTGAGGAGGGCGGCGAGGTCCTCGGCGGTCTCCCGGGCGTCCTCGGCGACGAGCGTCCGCCACGCGGCGGCCAGGCACGGGTCGGCGCGGACGCCCGCGTCGTCCAGGAGGATGCCGGGCTTGTCGCGGACGTGCCGCAGGACGCCCTCCAGCACCTGGTCGCGGTCGCGGCCCGGTCCGGCGAGGCCGGTGACGACGCGGCCGACGAGCACCGGCCAGCCGCCGGTGCGGCGGACGAGGTCGCGCTGCCCGGCGTCGTCGGGGTAGCCGAGCGCGTCCTCCAGCATCCACTGGCGGATCGCGGGCGGGTCGAAGCGCCGCAGCGGCACCAGCTCCACCTCCGCGGCTTCGGTGCAGTGGAGCCAGGCCGCCGCCGACGCCGGGCCCGCCACCAGCACGACGGCCAGGGTCCCCTCGCCGGAGGTGTCGGCGACGGCCGCCCGCGCCTCGGCGAACCGCCGCTCGAACTGGCCGCGGTCGCGCGCCGCGTGCACGTCGACGACGATCACGTCGTGACCGGGGTGGCGGCGGGCGCGCAGCACCGCGGCGCCGAACGTCCCCTCCCCCGCCCGGACGGACCGGATCTCCAGATCGGGCCGGTCGGACGGCATCGCCCGCAGCGCCGCGACGACCCGCTCGGCGTGCAGCGCCGCCGACCCGGCCACCACGTGGACGAGCCGTCCCGGCCGCAGCAGCCCGGTGATCTGCCCGATGCTGAGCGGCGCGCGCTCGGGGCCGTCGCGGTGCGGCATCCGGTAGGAGTGCGCGTCGAAATGGTCGGGGTCCTCGAAGTCGCCCGCGTTCTCCAGCGCGTTCTCGACCTCGCGGACACCGCCGAGCAGCCGCAGGATGTGCGGGGTCCGCAGCCGGTAGCGGCCCTCGTCCACGCCGAGGACGCCGAGGTTGACGCATTCGGCGAGCAGGCTGCGGAAGTCGTCGCCGCCGCAGTCCTCGAAGCCCTTCGCCCACCAGTACCGGCACTCCTCGCGGAGCTGCTTGACGGTGAGGGTCTCGTCGGCGCCGTCGCCGAGCGCGTGCAGCGCGACGGTGTAGGCGATGACGGTGTAGCGCTTGTCGAGGTTGAGCGTCAGCTCGAACCAGCGCTGGAACCCGCGGACGAGGCGGTGGTCGCGCCACACCTCCGCCACGTCCTCGCGGGTGATCTCATACGGGAGCCTGCGCGGGCTCTCCCGCAGCCGCGCCAGGAGCTTCGCCGCGAACAGCTGGACGAGCGCGGGGGCGTTGTTCGCCTCGGCGATCACGCGGGCGGCGAGCGTCTCGGGGAACACGAACCCGAGCGTGGCCAGGGGCCGCACCAGCAGGTCGAAGGCGTCCTGCGGCTCCAGCGGGCCGATCGCGACGGGGTCGCCGAGCTGGGCCAGCGGCTGGTTCGGCAGGCCGTGGAAGCGGGCGGTCTGGTGCAGGCCCGCCCACACCACCTTCACGCGGCGGCCGGTGTCCTCCATGAGGGTGCGCAGCGCGGTGACGTCCTCGAAGCGGCCACGGTCGGCGTCCATGTTGAGGAAGCCGTCGGCCTCGTCCAGCAGGATCAGCAGCTGCCGGTTCACATCGGCGTCCGCCCACGCCCGCACCGCCTCGATCACCTGCTCGCGCCGCGCCTGCCCCGGCCGGATCACGCCGGCCTTCGCGAGCCGGTCGCCGAGCTTGGGCCACAGCGAGATCGACCGCACCTTCCCGACCGTCTGGACGTTCAGCAGGATCACCGTGCGGTTCGGGTCGTTCTCCAGATCCCGCTCGGCCTTGCGCAGCAGCGCCGACTTGCCGAGCTGCCGCCCGCCGAACACGAACGAGGGGCCCATCCGGTCGGTGACCTTGCGGATCTGCTCGGACCGCCCGTAGAACATCTCCTCCGGGACGTCGCCCGCCGGGGTGTAGGGGTCGGTCGCGGTGAACGGCGCCATCAGCGCGACCGTGACCGTCCAGTCCTGCGGGCGGCACGCCAGGTACGCCACCGCCGCGTCGTCGAGGACCCCGGCGACCGGCGCCGGACGCCCCCGCGCGGCACGGCCCAGGCGCTCGCGGTCTCCGGCCGACAGGACGCCGAAGTACAGCACGAGCACGGTCTCGCCCTCCGGCTGCCCGGACAGCAGGTCGATGAGCTGCTCGCCGCCGGGCCGCCCCCACAGCAGCAGCAGCCGCAGCCGCCGCCCCGACGGGCTCTTCTGCGACCCGAACGCGGGCAGCAGCGCCCCGTCCACCGACCCGACGTGCCGGACGTCGTCCAGCGCGATCCACATCCGGTCCGGGCCGGTGTCGGTGTCGCCCTGCGTGCCCTCCAGCCCGACCATCTTCAGGATCGCGCCGATCAGCGAGCGCATGTTCCCGGCGGTCTTCGTCCGGCCCTCGCGCAGGTTCAGCCACTTGCGCAGCCCCTCCCCCGCGACCCGCCGGTTCGCCTCCCGCATCGACGCGATGTCGATGCCGGCGCCGGTCAGCAGCGCGTCCAGCTCCGGGTCGGCGACGCCGCGCCCGGCGATCAGGGCGTCCTTGAGCTCGTCGATGTAGCCGCTGGTCTCCTGCTTGCGGGCGCGCTTGCCCGTCAGCAGCGACCGGCGGTGGAACGCCTCGGGGAACGCGGGATAGAACCGGGCGAAATCGGTGTCCTCCACCTTCTCCGGAAGCTGCTTGCCCGCCTTCAGCTGCGCGAGGAACTCGCGGGCGGTCGTGAGGTCGCCGTCGTCGATGTGCCGCTCGACGCGGCGGACGTCCGCCGCGCGGAAGTCCCCGGCCCGGGCGGCGAGCGCGGCGCGCTCGGCCGCGGCGCTCGCCGCGCACCACTCCTCGATGCGGGCGAGGAGCGCGTCGAGGTCGCGGCCGATCCGGTCGAAGTCGTGGCGGTCGGCGGTGCGGAGCCGGACCGTCTCCTCGGCCTCCCGCTCCTGGCCCTCGGTGAGGAGCCCGTCCCGCCGGGACTTGGCGATCAGGTCGCGGACGCGCTCGACCCGTTCGTCGCGGGCGGCGCGGGCGTCCCGGACCAGGTCGTCGCGGCGGGCCCCGAGCCGCGCGGCGACCTCGGGATCGAGCGTCCGCAGGACGTCCACCACCGCCCGCGTGCCCTCGTGGTCGAGCCGCGCGGCCCGCGCCTCGAACACCGCGGCCCAGTCGGGCGGCCCGGCGAGCGCGACGGCCGCGAGCGCCTCCGGCCGGACCGGGCCGCGCGGCCGCAGCGTGTGCGGGTCGAGCGGGATCTCGGCGGCGGGCAGCAGATCGCCGTTGAGGACGCGGGCGGCGGGCGGCTCGGTCTCGGCCAGCCTCGCCCCGTCCAGCAGCGCGAACGCGGCGCCGAGCAGCGACCGCGCCGCCTCCGCGGCCGCCTCCCCCGCGCCGCCGGCCATCTCGGCGAGCGCGGCGTCGGCCTCGCGGCGCCGGCCGCTGACGGTGTCGCGGAGCTGCCGCAGCGGCCCGACCCGCCAGTCACGGCTCCCGGCCGCGGCGTCCGCGTTCTCCCTGCTCCCGGTGGCCTCCTTGACGGCCGTCGCCCACCGCCAGGCGGTGTCGAGCGCGTCGCCGATCAGGGCGTGCAGCTTCGCCCGCGCGCCCGCGATGATCGGCCTGCCCTTCTTGGGGCCGTTGACCCGGTTGTCGGTCTCGTCGATCAGGCGGTCGATCTCCGTCCCGGCGCGCAGCCGGACGATCCGGGCTATCGCCGCGTCCACCCGCGCCGGGTCGTCGTCCGCCGCCGGTTCCAGCAGCCGCCGGACCGCGCCGTCGTTGAGCAGCAGCGCCTTCCACACCTCGGTGGCGCGGGCCAGCTTGATCGTGCGGTGCGGCGCCTCCTCCAGCAGCCGCGCCGCCTCCCTGGACGCCTCGCGCCGGGCCTCAGCGAGCCCCGCCGCACCGCGGATCCAGCCGTCCATGCCTGGGCTCAGGTACACCCCGGCGCGCGCCGCCTGCGCGAACGCCTCACCGCACTCCTTCAGGACGGGATGGCCGGACACGACGACGTTCAGGGCGTCGACCAGCCGCGTCGCCTCCGGGAACACCAGCCCGGCGCGGATCGCGGCGGCCCACGCCAGCACCCCGCCCGCCGGATCGTCGGCGAGCGCCTTGGCGTCCAGGTCCCGGGACGCGGCCGCGAACTCGGCGGACAGCGGCCCGGCGAACACCGCCATCTCGGCCGCGAGCGCCGCGCACCACCGCGCGTCCACCTCCGCGTCCGGGCGGCCCGCCGCCCGCCGCAACCACCCGGCGAGCCCGAACCGCCCCGCCCGCAGCGCGGCGGCCTCCGCCTCGGCCACCCCGGGCACCCGGCCGCCCTCGTCATGCTCCGGAGCCTCCTGGACGGGTTCCTCCGCCTCGGCCGTCTCTTCACGGCCGGGCTCCTGGGCCACCCGAGCCGGCGGGGGCTCGGTCTTTTCGGGGACGGCCTGCTCGATGAACGCGTCAAGTTCGGACAGCTCGGACTCGTCCGACGGCGGGGGCGGAGGCTCGTCACCGCCGGTCTCGTCCGGCACGGTCTCCTCCGGCGGTGCCTCCCGGGGAGCGGGCACCTTCACCGCTTCAGGCTCCGGAGCATCCCCGGGCTCCTCCTCGCCGGGGATCGCGAGTTGCCCGAGCAGCGCCATGTCGACGAGGAGGTGCCACGCCCCCGGCAGTTCCGCGCGCGCCCGCTCGGCCAGCTCCGGGGCGCGCAGCGGCGGCTCCTCCAGGCGGGCCTCGATGAGCTCGGCGAGGACGGCCAGCCCGTCGCCCTCGCCCGACTCGACCGCCTCGCCGGCGGCTCGGCGGACCTCCGCCAGCAGCCCCGCCACGACCTCCGGGCCCTCGACGCGGCGCAGCGCGCGGACGCGGCCGTCCCTCCGGCCTGCCTCCACCGCCGCCTGGACGGCCCCCGCGAGCGCGGCCAGCTCGGCGGGACGCTCTCCCGGGAGCAGGGCCTCGATCCGCGTCCGCACCCCGTCGAAGCCGGCCACGGCCCGCTGGACGAGCGCCAGATCCGCGTCCTCGGGACGGTGCCCGGCGCGCAACCGCCCGGCGATGCGGTCGCTCGCTCCGGCCGCGTCCTGGAAGCGTCCGCGCAGCTCCTCCAGCTCGGCGGCGAGCCGCTCGGGCGCGGGCGGCCCCTCCCCCGGCCCCCGCCCGGCGAGTTCCCTGACTTCTAACAGGCCCGCGGGCCGGGCGGGAAGCTCCGGATGGCGTTCCCTGACCGCCTCCCACATGGCGCGCGCCCCGGGCGCCCGCTCCTCGGGCTCGGCGGCCAGCAGGCCGAGCGCCACCGCCGCGAGCGGGCGATCGTCCCGGACGGCGCGCACCAGCCCCCACCGCGCGAGCGTCTCGGGAGCGTCCCAGTTCAGCAGGACCCGCAGCCCCGGCGCCCGCTTCAGCACGGCCTCGGCCGTGGACGCGCCGAGCAGCTTCACGCAGTCGTCGGCGTCCAGGCCGTCGACGTTCCGGAACGCGTGCACGTACACGCGGTCGATGAGGTACCGCAGATCGTGCCGCCGCCGGGGTTCCCCGTGCCGCATCGTGCGCAGGACCAGGCCGGCCGCCGCCGGAGTCGTCTTCTTCCCGCCCCCGAGCCGCACGACGTCCAGCACGGCCCGGACCAGCTCGGGCGGGCTGAGCCGCAGGTACTCCCGCACGTCATCGGCGGACACCGCCGCCAGCGCCGCGTCCTCGAGGTCCGCCAGCCCGTCCAGTTCCCCGAGAGACCCGAACGGAGCGGCCCCTTCATGACACCCTTCACACCGAGAGCCGTGCCCCATCCGACCGACCCCGCCCTCTCTCACCGCCGCCTCCACGCCCCTTCCGAGGCGCCCAGTGACGCGAGCCTAACGCAGAGTCAAAGTCATAACCATCAATACGTAAAGTTGATGTTGATCGAGTTCACAGCACCTTGGAGGTTCCGTCATGCCTTTCCGGGGGCGGCGGCGGTGGCGGGGACCGGGTCGGTG
>NZ_SMJX01000134.1 GCF_004348535.1 Actinomadura sp. KC216 | reverse complement strand
CACACGTACAGCAGCGTAGAGACCAGGTCCGCCGGCTCCTCGACGTGCGGGATGATCTGCTTGTCGCGGACCCGCTCGAAGCCGCCGTCCGCGCCGGTCGTGCGGGCCGCCATGTCGGTGCGGGTGAGGCCCGGCGCGATCGCGTTCACCGTGATCCCGTACGCGCCCGTCGCGCTGGCGAGCGCCCGCGTGAACCCGACGAGACCGGACTTGGACGTGGTGTAGGCGACGAGGTCGGGCGGCCCGAGGAACACCACCGCCGAGACGATGTTCACGATCCGTCCCCACCCGGCGGCCTTGAGGTGCGGCAGCGCGGCCTGGGACACCAGGAACGGTCCATCCAGGTTGACCCGCATGATCCGCCGCCAGTCGTCCAGCGTCGTCTTCTCGAACTCCAGCGGCGGGTAGATCCCGGCGTTGTTGACCACGATCTGCAGGCCGCCGAAGCGGGCGGCGGTCTCCTCGACCGCGGCCTCGACCTCGACCGGGTCGGTCACGTCCGCGCGGACGGGATGGAAGGCCTCGCCGATCAGGTCCGCAGTGCCGGACATGTCGGCGAGGTCGAGGCCCGCGACCCGGTGCCCGCGGCGGGCGAGGGCGACGGCGAACTCCCGCCCGAGCCCGCCGGCCGCGCCGGTGACGAGGGCGACCCGCTGAGGTGCGTCATTGGACGGCGATTCGGTCATGGGAGGCAGCGTGCGCCACCTCGGCGCGAACCGACAAGACGCCGTTTTCACTCATTGGAACGCGGCCCTTGTGACGGCGGGTACGCGGTCACATGCTCGCCGTATCGCGGTGTCCGGGCGACCGCCCGGCGCGCGTGCAGACGGCCGTCGCCCCGCGCCGCCCCGGCGGGGCGCCGGTCGCGCTCCTCGCGGCGCCGGCGCCCGGGACGGTCACCCGGTGAGGAGCGGGATGACGGGCGCGAACTCCTCCATCGCCGCGTCCGGCACCTGGTAGTAGGTGAAGCCGTAGCGGTCCCGGCGGGCGAGCATCTGCTCGGCGACGTGCTCGGGCGGCCCGACGAACTGGGACGGCATGTCCAGGACGAGCTCGGCCGACGACGTGCCCCAGCCCCGCATGACGGCGATCTTCGCGGCGGCGGCCCGCGGATCGGGGCCGAAGGTCGGCGTGACCATCATGCTCAGCTCGACGTCCCGCCCGCCCGCGGCCTCCGCCGCCTCCCGGACCCGGTCGACCTTGCGGGCGATGGTCTCCGGGAGCCGCTCGGTGATCTCGTCGGAGATCGTCCCGTCGGGGAGGGCGCGGGGCAGGATGCCGGCGGTGTCGGCGTACCGCCCGGCGATGCCGAGCATGCGGCCGCTCCCGGCCCCGACGACGAGCGGCGGCCGCCGTGGGGGCGGCGGGAACACGGTCAGGCCCTCGACACGGTAGTGCTCGCCCGTGAACGTGGTCTTCTGGCCCGAGAGGAGGCTGCGGAGGATCTGCAGCGACTCCTCCAGGCGCCCGACCCGGGTGCCCGCCTGGTCGAACGGCATTCCCGCGGCCTCGTACTCCTCGCGCATCCAGCCCGCGCCGACGCCGAGCTCGAACCGTCCGCCCGACAGGTGGTCGAGGGTCGCGGCCTCCTTGGCGAGCAGCACCGGGTGCCGGTAGTCGTTCGCGAGGACCATCGTGCCGAGCCGGAGCGTGCTCGTGACGGACGCGGCCGACGCCAGCGCCACCATCGGCGCGAGCTGGTCGCCGAACGGCTCGGTGACGAAGTGGTCGCGCAGGACCAGCACGTCGTAGCCGAGGTCCTCGGCACGCCGCGCCGTGCCGGCCAGCTCGGCGCCGGAGCGGATCGACTCGCCGACGACGCCGAAGCGGAAGTTCCTGTCCATGCGGTGAGCATGCCCCGTGCGCCCGCCTTTGCGCTGGCAGGAATCCGACATGGGCCTCCCGGCGCCCGGGGCCGGGCGGCGCGTTGACCGGCGGGACGGCTCATGACCGGCGGAACGGGGCGAGTGGCTCGATTCGCCGTCCGTGCGGCGTAAGGGCGTCACCGACTGCCCCGTTCTCGCCGGTTACTTACCAGGCTGCGTCGCGGAGCGTGGATTCGCAACCCGCGTCCCGGCGGACCGCGAGCCGCGGGGCCCTAGGAGTCGATGAACCGCTGGGCGCGGCGGAACAGGGCGAGGGTGATCGAATGCAGCAGGTCGCCCGTCTCCCTGGGCGCCTTGCCGGCGTGCGCGCGGGCGTTCGTCCCCTCCAGGACGATGCCGAGCTTGAAGCACGCGAGCACCGCGTACCAGGTGATGGACGACAGATCGCGCCCGGCGACGGCGTCCGGACGCTCCGCGTAGGCGGCGACGAGCTCGTCCGCCGAGGGCAGCCCGCCCGCCTCGCCCAGCGGACCGGCCAGCGACGCGCCGCCATCGGACGCGCCGTCGTCGTCGGACGGGCCGGGCCAGGTCGCCAGCAGCCAGCCGAGGTCCAGCAGCGGGTCGCCGATCGTGCACATCTCCCAGTCGACGATCGCGGCGACCTCCGGACCGCCGAAGGAGTACATCAGGTTCGCCAGGTGGTAGTCGCCGTGCAGGATCCCCGGCCGCCACCGGAGCGGGCGGCGCTCCTCCAGCCAGCGGGCGACGCCGTCCACGCCGGGGATGTCGGGGCCGGGGTAGCCGTCCAGTTTGCCGTAGGAGTCGAGCTCGGACAGCCAGCGGCTCACCTGCCGCTCCAGGAACCCCGCCGGCCTGCCGAAGTCGCCCAGCCCGGCGGCCTCGTGGTCGACCGCGCCCAGGGCCGCCAGGGCGCGGGCCGCGTTCAAGCCCATCTCGTGCCGGACGGACGCGTCGTCCGCATGAGGCTCCGGCAGCGTGACCGTGGGATTGAAGCCGTCCACCGGGGTCATGAGGTAGAACACCGCGCCGCCCATCACGGACTCGTCCGGGCAGGCGGCGATGAGGCGAGGCGCGGGGACACCGGTCCCGTCGAGCGCGGCCAGGACGCGGGCCTCCCGGCGCAGGACGTCGTTCGTCCGCGCCCGCAGATGGCTCGGGCCGCGCCGGAGCACGTAGTCGCGGCCCGCCCGGCGGAACCGGATCAGCGTGTTCTGCGTGCCCCCGGCCAGCGGCCGGACGTCCTCGAACGGGCCGCCCGGCAGGCCGCGGCCGTCCATCCAGCGGGCCAGGACGTCGAAGTCCACGAGCGCGCGGTCGATCTGCTCAGGCTGCACGGTGCGGGTCCCTTTCCGGCACACGGACGAGACGACTAGCGGAGAGTAACAGCCGGTCCCGGCGCGGCCCGGGAGCCGAGGTCACATTCGTCCAAGACGGCCGGGCTCGCGCCGCGCAGACTGGGCATACAGGCGACGACCAGGGAGGACGCCATGACCTTGGAGATCCGCAGGACCTTCTACCCGATGATCAACTGCGCCGATCCCGCCGCGTCGATGGAGTGGCTGGAGAAGGCGTTCGGCTTCGAGGCCGCGAACGTGTACCGCGACGACGACGGGAAGATCGTCCACGCCGAGATGCGGTACGACACCGGCCTGTTCATGTTCGGCAACGGCGAGCCCGGCACGTCGGCGATCTACGTCGCCGTCGACGACCCGGACGCCCACCACGACCGCGCCAAGGCCGCGGGCGCCGACATCTTCCGCGAGCTCACCGACCAGGACTACGGCTCCCGCGACTACGCGGCCCGCGACCCGGACGGCAACGAGTGGTACTTCGGCACGTACCGCCCCTGACCGCGGCACGCGTTTCCCCGAACGCGGCGCCCGAGTTTGAGAGAATTGCAGGCGTGGATCCGGAGGTGCATCTGCGCGACGTCGAGCTCGGGGACGTCGACGCCTACGTCCGGATGCGCTGCGACCCGGTCATGATGGCCGAGCTCGGCGGCCCGCTGCCCCGCGAGGGCATCGAGGAGAAGGTGCGCCGGGACGTCGAGGACGCGGCGTCCGGCACGGCCCTGATCAAGATGATCGTCCCCGGCGCGGGCGGCCCGGGCACGGGGGGCGGGCCGGTGGCCGGCACGGTGACGCTCTGGCACCACGACGTGGACGGCACGGTGTTCTCCGAGATCGGCTGGATGGTCATGCCGGAGTTCCAGGGGCGGGGCGTGGGCAAGCGCGCCGTCCGGATGCTGCTGGAGAGGGCGCGCTACGAGGACCGATGGGGGCTCGTCCACGCCTTCCCCGCGACGACGAACGCGCCGTCCAACGGGATCTGCCGCTCGCTCGGCTTCACGTTCCTCGCCGAGCAGGACGTCGTCTTCGCCGGGCGGATCGTCCGGACCAACCACTGGATCATCGACCCGGGCACCGACCTGGCCCGGACGAATTCGTCGAACGTCCGGTGAACCGGCGGCCGGGCCGGCGCCCGGCGGGCGGCGGATATTCGGAGGCCGCCGCCGACCCGCCGGTGTTAACGTGCGGGTGCCGGCCGCGGGACTCCGGTGCGACTTCCGGAACCCGCATTTGAAGCGATGATTCGCTGCTCGCGCCCTCCTTCCCCGGCCGGCGCCCTCGTCCCCCGATCAGGCTCGGAAACGCATGACCGAGACGTTCGCGGAGCTGATCGCGTGCGAGGACGTGCTGATGTTCGTCAACGCGGCGATCACCTCGACCGGGCAGCGGGAGTTCCACCACGATCCCGGTGACCAGCGGCTCAGCCTGGAATTCCTGCACGAGTACATGCTGGCGAACTACCGCGAGATGTACGCGGCCGTTCTGGCGCTGGACATCAACGACCACAATGCGGCGCTCATCGTCGTGAACCTGCTCGTGCATGCCGGCGACGTCGATGTCGAGCGCCGCAGGGCGGAAGGGCGGCTGATCGCGCGGCGGCTGGAATCGATGCCGCAGCAGCGCGTCTACCGCGTCTTCCGTGAACTGAGGCGGCGCGGGGTGAACAACCGGCGGACGCGCGCCATCATCCGCGACTGGATGGCCGCGCGGCGCGACCCGGCGTTCGACTCCGTCAAGTACCGGAGCCTCGTGAAGGTCGCGGCGCGCCATGCGCATCTGCGGCTCCGCGGGGAGCAGGGGAGTTTCCTTTTCGCGCCGTTCTCCGTGACCGCGTACTCGACGCCGATATATGAGCAGTGGCGGCGCGCGCACTATTCGCAGGCCGCCATTTACGAACTGCCTTACACGGTGGCGGAGGGATTCGCCGCGCTGCACAGGATTCCGCGGGAGACGTTCCTTGAGCGCATCGAGCCCCGGATGACGCGGCTGGAGCGGCTGCGCCTGCAGACGAGCGCCGCCAAGGTGGAGGCCGTCCGCACCGGCCTGCGGGACATGCGCGAGATGCCGCTGACGCGGCTCGCCTCCTACGTGCTGTCGCTGACGCTGGACGAGCGGTCCGCGCGGCGCGCCGAGCTGACGGAGGCGCTGCGTACGGCGGCCCGCCGGGTGGCCGGCGCGGCCCGCGGCTCGTGGGGGAGGGTCACGGCGGTGCTGGACGACAGCTACTCCGCGCTGGGGTCCGGGCAGAAGCGGCGGCGACCGCTGGCGGTCGCGCTCGCGTCGCACTACCTGCTGGAGGCGCTGGCGAAGGAGTACACGCCGCTGTGGACGTCCGGGCGCACCGACGAGCTGCTGACGTACCCGTCCGGGCCCACGCCGCTGGGGACGCGGATCATCGACGCGTTGGAGACCGGGCCCGAGCGGCTCCTCATCGTCTCCGACGGCTGGGACAACGCGCCGCCCGGCCTCGCCGCGGACGTCCTGCGTATCTGGCGGACGCGCCTCGACCCCGGGCACCGGCTGGCCCCCGGGCAGCGCGTGATGACCGTCCACCTGAACCCGGTGTACGACGCCGACGACTTCGACGTGCGGCGGCTCGCGCCGACCGTGCCGACCGCCGGCATCAGGGACGCCGAAGACCTGCCGACGCTGGTCGAGCTGGCCCGGTTCGCCGAGGGACGCGTCGGCCTGCCGAAACTGCGGGCCCACCTGGACGACCGGACGGCCCGCTTCCTGGGAGATCGCGCATGATGCTCGGACTGGAGACCAGGTCGGCGCAGGTGTGGGGGTCGGTGCGGCTGGTCCCGCTCGTCCGCGACGAGCCCGTCCCCCACCTGCGGCTGCACCGGAAGGTCCATGGGGAGCCGGTGTCGATCGTGGACACCGGCGACGGTGCCGTGTACGTCTCGTTCGTCCCGCACGCGTTCGTGGCGACGTGGAGCGACGGCGACCAGACGCCCGCCGCCTCCTACGGGACGCGCCTCCTCGAACGCGACACCGAGGCCGCGCCGCCGCGCATGTTCATCCGGTTCACGCGGCGGATGGCGCGGAAGGCGGGCAGGGACCGGCTCCGGTTCCTTCCCCTGCACCTGGCCGTGGAGGGCTATCTGGCGCTGCACTTCGGCGGCCCGGAGATCGCCTGGGAGGAGTGGTCACGCAGGGCGGTCGCGCACGGGCTGTCACCGCGCTGCGAGGAGACCTACCTCGGGCAGGACGTGCGTGGGATCGAGGACGCACTCAGGATCTTCGAGATCCATCCGGGACAGTGCGGCGTGCTCGTCTACGTCGGCGACACGCTGGCGTGCGCGTTCGCCGTCCCGCACCCGGACGACTACCGGGCCCTGCACCCGACGCTGGTCGAGGACCTCTTCGGTGAGCTGATCTACCTGCACGGCCTGCTGGGCATGCCGGCCGGTGACCTGTCCACCCCCATCGACGACACCGAGATCACGTCACTGGACGATCTCCGGCTCGCGGCGGAACTCCGCCAGGCCGAATGGGCCGAGTTCCACGACGAGGTGATGGCGGGGCGGCTCTTCGACCCGGACGGGTCCCGCCAGGTCGTGCAGCACCTGCACGGCTTCGAGCTGGCGCGGTTCCTGCCGTCGTTCGCGCTGCGCCGCGAGAACCACATCGGCGAGACGATCACCGGCGAGGACGGCCGGATCGCCTACCTGAAGACGTTCCGGCTCTCGGAGGCGCAGGTCAGGCGCGGATACCTGCTCAAGCGGCTGGCCGAGCACGACTGGCGGCTGAGCGCCACCGCCGCCGCGCTCGGCGCCGACAAGGCGGGCCTGGCGCTGCGCCTGGAGCGCGCGGGCTTCGGATACCTGCTGCGCCAGGACGTCCTGGACCACTACAGGGCTCAAGCGAGAAAGGTCACCTGAGGCCGGCGAAGAGGTCGTCCTCCTTGTCCGGGGCCTGGACGCGGCAGTAGTGCCGGACGAACGCCTCGAACGAGAACACCATCCGCTGCATCTCCTCCGGCAGCCGCAGCAGGAAGATGTTCTCGCCCTGGCTCGCGTGCGCCTGGAGGGCCTTGGTCTTGGCCTTCACGTGCGCGGACACGTCCAGCGTGGTGGTGATCAGCTCGTCGGGGGTGCCGAAGTCGTCGGACGGCTCGAAGTCGATCTCGATGCCCGCCTCCTTGATGGCCTCGAACATGCGGCGGATGCCCGAGCGCGGGATGGCGGTGTAGTAGAGCTTGTCGGGAATGCCGGTCTTCTCGGCGGCGGCGAGCGCGATGCGGTGCGCCTGGATGTGGTCCGGGTGGCCGTAGCCGCCGTCCTCGTCGTAGGTCACGACGACCTGCGGGCGGTAGCGCTCCATCAGCTCGGCCAGCCGCCCGGCGGACTCCTCCAGCGGGATGTTCGCGAACGCCGCCGGGTCGTCGTTGGTCGACCAGCCGGCCATGCCGGAGTCGCGGTAGCCGAGCAGCTCCAGGTGGCCGATGTCGAGCAGCCCGGCGGACTCGCGGAGCTCGGCGAGCCGCCGCCGCGCCACCCCGTCCGCGTCGTGCCCGGGCTCGCCCGGCTTGACCCCGCCGGAGTCGTCGCCCTGCTCGCCGTTGGTGCAGGTCACCAGCACCGTCCGGATGCCCTCGGCGGCGCAGCGCGCGAGCAGCCCGCCGGTGCCCAGCACCTCGTCGTCGGGGTGGGCGTGCACGGCCATCAGCGTGAGTTCGGTCTTCATCCGGGACCCCCAGTCTCGGCCGTCCACTCTACGTGCCGGACGCCGGAGTCGATCAGGTTTGGGAGGTGGATTCGGCGGCCGACAGGTCGTCCGCGGTCAGGACGTGCGCCGGTTCGTCGAACGGTTGCATGGAGGACGTGTCCGGCCCGTCGACGACGAGCAGCTCGCCGGGCGCGAGGAGCCGCCAGCCGGGATCGTCGTCCAGGCGCTCGCTGGCGAGGACGGAAGCGGCGCAGGGCTCCCGGTGCGCGGCGACCTTCAGCCGTCCGGGCTCGCGGCCCGCGTCCAGCCGCCGGCCCTCCCCGGGCTCGGTCAGCTCGTGCCGCAGCACCCACAACCGGTGGGTGGCGGGGTAGCGCAGCGCCCACATCCGCCGCGACTCCGCCAGCAGGACGTTCAGCGCGAAGACGGGCAGCTCGGCGGCGATCCGCCGGACGGCCGCGATCAGCCCGGACGTGGTGTCGCCCTGCCGCCGGATCTCCGCCGTGATGTAGGCGAACACCAGCTCGGAGTCGGTCTGCCCGCGGATCTGCGCGCGGTCGACGTCGGTGAGCCACGAGTCGAGGACGTCCAGGCCCTTCACCACGCCATTGTGGGCGAACAGCCGGTCGTCCATGACGAACGGGTGCGAGTTGTGGACGTCGGGCACCCCGGTCGAGGCGTACCGGACATGGGAGATGAACGTGTGCGACACGACCGTCCGCGCCTCGGAGTTGAAGTCGGCGTCCTCGTACGCGGCGATCGGCGCGCGGTCGCGGACGGGCTCCTCGCCGAGCGAGAACCAGCCGAGGCCCGTCCCGTCGGGCATCCGGCGGGACTGGGAGCGCAGGCTGTCCGCGGCGTCGATCAGCCAGAACGTGGCGTGCGCCCGCGGGCCGCCGGTGGTCATCCCGAACAGTCGGCACATGACCGCACGATGCCCGCGCAGCCACGACCTATTACTCGGCGTGCCCGGCCCGGCCGGGCCACGAGGCCCGCCGAAGGAAAATGACCTTCGACGGGCGGCCTCCCGATGTCGTACGGTCACGGGTATGGGGTCGCCGGTGGTTCTGCTCGACGTGGACGGGGTGCTCAACCCATTCGAGAGGCCGCACCGCGGCTACAAGCGGCAGCGCTGCTCACCGAACGGCATGACGTTCAAGCTGTGGCTCAACCCCGCGCACGGCCCGTCGCTGCTCGACCTGGCCGAGTCCACCGGCGCGGAGCTGGCCTGGGCGAGCTACTGGTGCGACAACGCCAACGTGTGGATCTCGCCGCGGGTCGGGCTGCCGGAGCTGCCGTTCGTCCCGATCCCGCAGTTCCCCGGCATGGACGAGGCCGGGACGCTCGGCGCGTGGAAGGCCCGGCATGTGGCGGAATGGACGGAGGGCCGCCCGTTCGTCTGGTTCGAGGACGAGCCCGACGCCACCGAGTGCATCGCCGGCGAGCCGGACGTCGCCGAGCATCTGCTCGTGGAGATCGACCCGATGACGGGCCTGACCGACGAGCACATCGCGACCGCCGCGGCCTGGCTCCGCGCCCTCACCCGCTGACCGCGCCGCCTCCCGGATCGTCGGGCGGACCGGGCGGACCGGGCGGACCAGGCGGACCAGGCGGAGCAGGCGGAGCGGCGGGAGCGGCGGGATCGGCGGGTCCGGCGGGACCGGCGAGGCCCGGGCCGTGGAGGAGGCCGGGCCCCGCCGGAGCGTGCACGCCGGAGCCGGGGACGGTCAGCAGCGGCCGAGCAGGCGCCCGAGCGCGGACTTCTCCGCCGGGTCGACCGTGAGGCCGTACCGGTGCTTCACGTCGATCCACGACCTGGCGTACATGCAGTGGAACGCGGCGCGCGGCGGCGTCCACTCGGCCGGGTCCTTGTCGCCCTTGGCCTGGTTGACGTTGTCGGTGACCGTCCAGAGCTGCGAGCTGCCCATGTCGTTGGCGAACGCCTGGCGGCGCGACGTCGTCCAGGACGAGGCGCCCGACCGCCACGCCTCCGCGAGCGCGACCATGTGGTCGATGTCGAGGTCGGACGCCTTCGTCCAGGTGGCGCCGTCGTAGGGGCTGGTCCACGTGCCGGACGTCGGGTAGCAGTCCGAGCCCGTCCTGACGTTCTCCCCGTCGCGCTTGAG
This sequence comes from Actinomadura sp. KC216, assembly GCF_004348535.1. Taxonomy (GTDB): domain Bacteria; phylum Actinomycetota; class Actinomycetes; order Streptosporangiales; family Streptosporangiaceae; genus Spirillospora. Next base: position 11,029 of record NZ_SMJX01000134.1, on the reverse strand, counting down.
GACGGCCTCGCGGGTGTTGCAGTTGCCGCCCCGCTCGATCCAGTGCGGGAACTTCTTGCGGTCGTAACCGGAATCGGAGCCTTCGGCGCGGACGGTGAGCCCGGCGAGGTTCCGCTTGGCCGCGTCGGCCCCGGGTGGCGGTGGCGGTGCGGCGCCTGCGGCGCCGGCGGTGCTGATGGTGAGCGTGATGGTGGCCGTGGCGGTAGCGATGGCGGTGACGGCGATCCCCGTGCGTCTCACGGAAGGCCCCTTCTTCGCTGGTCGGGAGCAGGAGGCGCCAGTCTCGAACAGTTCGATAAACCGGATGTGACCGTTCGGTTAGCGGACGACACGATCAGGTAACGGCGTGGGCGAAGATCGGCAGGCGCGAGGAGATCACCGGCGCGGAGGTGCCATTCGTCCAATACGTCGCATCGCGCGGTCCGTAGCGTCGAGGCAGGTCACACGAAGGGGGAGCGACCCATGTCGAGAGCGCAGACGAGATCGCCGTTGCTGGATCTGGCCTTCGGATACATGCCGGCGCAGATGCTGCACGCCGCCGCCGAGCTGCGGCTGGCCGACGCCTTCGCCGGCGGCCCGAGGACGAGCGCGGAGCTGGCCGGGGAGACCGGTGCGCACGCGCCGTCCCTCCTCCGGCTGCTGCGCGGGCTGACCGGGCTGGGCGTCGTCGAGCAGAAGGAGCGCGACCTGTTCGCGCTCACCTCCGAAGGGCAGCGGCTCCGCTCCGACGCCCCCGACTCGATCCGCTCGCTGATCATGCTGTTCTGCGGCCCGGCCGTGTGGCGGACGTGGGGCGACATGACCCAGACGCTGCGCACGGGGGAGTACGCCTGGGAGCGCGCGACCGGCATGACGCCGTTCGAGTTCTTCGAGTCGGACGCCAACGCGGAGCTGTCGAAGACGTTCAACGCCGCGATGTCCGAGCACACCAGGGCCGTCGCGCCGGGGATCATCGAGGCGCACGACTTCGGCCGCTACGGCACGGTCGCCGACCTCGGCGGCGGCGACGGCACGCTGATCGCCGCGATCGTCCGCGCCCATCCGGGGCTGCGCGGGATGCTGTTCGACCGGCCCGCAGGGCTCGCCGCCGCGCCCGGCACGCTCGCCGAGGTCGCGGAGCGGGTGGAGATCGTCGAGGGCGACTTCTTCGAGAAGGTGCCGGGCGGCGCGGACGCCTACGTCCTCAAGAGCGTCATCCACGACTGGGAGGACGGGAAGGCCACCGCGATCCTGCGGAACTGCCGCGCCGCGATGCGCCCGGACGCCAGGCTCCTCCTGCTGGAGCAGGTCATGCCCGAGATCGTCACGCCGGAGACGCAGGGCATCGTCCGCAACGACCTCAACATGCTCGTCTGCACCGGCGGGCGCGAGCGCACCGAGGCCGAGTTCCGCGAGCTGCTGGACGCCGCCGGGTTCGCCGGCGTCTCACTGACGGGGCCGGTCCAGCCGTTCGGGTACCACGTCATCGAGGTGAGGCCGGGCGGCTGACCCGGCCGCGCTCAGGTGCGGGTCCAGTCGGGCTGGACGAACCCGGCGACCCTGGCGGGCCGTCCGAGCAGCACCACCTCGCGGAACTGCCACAGCATCGCGCCCGTCGGGGCGTGGACGCGCCAGTCCGGCGCCAGCCACATCTGCAGCAGATGCCCGCCGTCCGGCTGCGGCACCCACCGCGGCGTGTCGTCGTCGGCGAGCCTCCGCAGGCTCGTGTGGTGGACGGAGTGGACCTCGTCCGGGCTCGGCGCGAGCGGGCCCGGGTCGTCCAGCGCCACCACGATCGGGGTGATCGCGAAACCGGACGTGGCGGGGAAGTCGTCGAGCCTGCCGAGGACGTCGCCCGGCCCCGCCGCCAGGCCGATCTCCTCGCGCAGCTCCCGCAGCGCCGCCTCCTCGGGCGTCTCGCCGCCCTCCAGCCGCCCGCCGGGCAGCCCCCACTGCCCGGCGTTCCGCCCCCGGTACGCGCGCCTGATCAGGATGACCGAGGGACGGCCGCCGTGCTCCACGACGCACAGCACCACCCCGGCGCGCCGCAACCCGGGCGCGTCCGGGACGGTCGTGTGCGCGAACGAACCGAGCCGCCCGACGGCGAGCGCGCGGAACGCCGTGAGGTCGTCGAACGGGTCGAGGGGGAAGTCCGTCATGCGTCGATCTTGCCAGCCGCGCCGCCAGCCCCCGCCTCGCGGGCTCCGGCCTCGCGGGCGTAGCGCGCGGGCGGCGTCCCGACGGCCGCGGTGAAGTCGCGGGTGAAGTGGGCCTGGTCGGTGTAGCCGAGCTCGGCCGCCAGGCCCGCCCAGTCCACCGGCGCGCCCTCCTCGGCCCGCCCGGCCGCCTCCAGCATCCGGTACCGCCTGATCACCCACTTCGGGCCGATCCCCACGTACTCGTGGAACAGCCGCTGCAGCCCGCGCGGGCTGAGCCCCACGTCGGCGGCGAGCTCGTCCACCCGCACCAAGGCGGGCAGCGCCGCGATCCGCTCGACGATCTCCGCGGCCCGCCCGATGGACGGGTCGTCCTCCGGGCGCAGCCCGGTGAGGAACGCCGCCAGCCGCGCGACGGCGTCGTCCGCGCCGTCCGCCGCGAAGACCTCGCCGGCGAGCGCCCGGCCCGCCGCGCCGAACACCTCGTCCACGCCGACCATCCGCCCGGTGAGCGCCGACACCGGCCCGCCCGCGAACGGCCGGAACCCGCCGGGCCGGAACCCCACCCCCACCACGCGCCCGTCGCCGGCGATCTCCTCGACGAACTCGTCCCGCACGACCCCGACGATCCGGCCCCGGGTCTTCCGGCCGGTCCAGTAGTTCGTGAAGGTCATGTGGACGTTCGGCCGCGTGAGCACCTTCTGCCGGTGCGGAGCCCGCCCGCGCAGATCCCAGTGCAGCACCCAGAAGAACTCGACGAACGGGGCGAGCGGGTCAGGCGGCGCGATCCGCTCGACCTGGAACCGCTCCAGGCCCGTCCGCGCCCGCAGGATGCCCCGCGTGTCCCGGGGGAGGAGTCGTGCCATCACTTCAGGCTAGCCGTGTCGCGTTCCTACAAGACGGGACGTCGCGCCCCGCCTAACGTGCGGAACACGCTCGATCGAACACGCATGCGAAGGAGAGATCGTGGACATCCGGAACCAGATGCTTCCCGCCGCCATGGCCGCGGTGCGGATCGTCCGGCAGGTCCCCGGCGACCTGATGGACGCGCCGACCCCGTGCCCGGAATGGGACGTCCGGGCCCTGATCAACCACCTCGTCCTGTGGACCGGGCGGGGCGAGACCGCCGCGCGCAAGCTGCCGCCGGACGGCCCGGACGAGGGCCACGACTTCACCGCCGAGCCGGGCTGGGCCGACCGGTTCGAGGAGAAGGCGCGCAGGGCCGCCGAAGCCTGGCAGGACCCCGCCGCCTGGGAGGGGAACACCAGCCTCACCGGCAACAAGGACGGCATGCCCGCGGAGTTCATCGCGGGGATCCTGTTCGGCGAATGCGTCCTGCACGGCTGGGACCTCGCCGCCGCCACCGGCCAGGACCCCGACTTCCCGCCCGAGACCGTCCGGACGGCCTGGGAGGTGACCCGCGGGACGGCGGAGATGACCCGGGAGTACAAGCTGTTCGGCGAGGAGGTCCCCGTCCCCGAGGACGCGCCGCTCCTCGACCGCCTGATCGGCCTGACCGGACGCGACCCGCACTGGAAACCGTGACGGCCCCGAGAGGGCGCGCGCGGGTCCCGGCGCGAGCGGGGGCCCGCGCGCTCTACGCTTGAGGCATGTCTTCGACCTCTGCGATCCGCGTCCGCTTCGCCCCGTCCCCGACCGGCATCTTCCATGTCGGCGGCGCCCGCTCGGCGCTGTTCAACTGGGTGATGGCCGCGCAGTCGGGCGGGACGCTCGTGCTGCGGATCGAGGACACCGACGCCTCCCGCAACAGCCCCGAATGGACCGAGGGCATCATCCGCGCCCTGGCCTGGCTCGGGATGGACGGCGGGCAGTACGAGGGCCCCTACTTCCAGTCGGCCAACGCCGACAAGCACGCCGAGGCCGCCCAGACGCTGAAGGACCAGGGCCGCGCCTACTACTGCGACTGCACCCGCGAGGCCGTCATCGCCCGCACCGGCGACCAGCACAAGGGCTACGACGGCTTCTGCCGCGACCGCGGCCTGGAGCCCGGCCCAGGACGCGCCCTCCGCTTCCGCACGCCCGACGAGGGCCAGACCACCGTCGTCGACCTGCTGCGCGGCAAGCCCGTCTTCGAGAACGCCGTCCTGGAGGACTTCGTCATCGCCCGCGCCGACGGGTCCGTCACGTTCCTGCTGGCCAACGCCGTCGACGACATGAGCCAGGGCATCACCCACGTCGTGCGCGGCGAGGAGCACCTGTCCAACGCGCCCAAGCAGCAGCTCCTCTGGGAGGCGCTCGGCGGCGAGCCGCCCGTCTGGGCGCACGTCCCCGTCATCGTGAACGAGAAGCGGCAGAAGCTGTCCAAGCGCCGCGACAAGGTCGCGCTGGAGGCCTACCGGGACGAGGGCTACCTCGCCGAGGCCATGCGCAACTACCTGATGCTGCTCGGCTGGGCCCCGTCCGGCGACCGCGAGATCGTCCCCTGGGACGTGATCGTCGACGAGTTCCGCATCGACGACGTCAACACCTCGCCCGCGTTCTTCGACGAGAAGAAGCTCCGCGCGTTCAACGGCGAGTACATCCGCGCGCTGCCGCCCGAGAAGTTCATCGCCGAGTGCCTCCCGTTCCTGCAGGGGGCCCCGTTCGAGGTGGACGTCGCCGTGTTCGCCGAGCTGGCGCCGCTGGCGCAGACCCGGATCGCGCTGCTGTCGGAGATCGTCCAGATGATCGACTTCGCGTTCCTGGACGAGCCGCCGTCCGACGAGCCGTCCTGGAACAAGGCCATGAAGGAGCCCGCCGCCGCGATCCTCGCCGCCGCCGAGGCCGCCTACCAGGACGCGCCGTGGAACGCCGCCGAGCTGAAGGACCGGCTGGAGCGCATCGGCGCCGAGCACGGCCTCAAACTCGGCAAGACGCAGGCGCCCGTCCGCGTCGCCGTCACCGGCCGCACCGTCGGCCTGCCGCTCTTCGAGTCCCTGGAGATCCTCGGCCGCGACCGCACCGTCGCCCGCATCGCCGCCGCCCGCGCTGTGCTTATTGGCGGTTAGCTCGGGTTGCCGCGTGGCTGAGGTGACGGGTCAAGGTCGTCGAGCATGTGCCGGGCGGTCAGGAGCCGGGGTCGTCGCCGTTCAGGGCGTGGCGGAGGTCGGCGAGGCGGCGGTCCAGCTCCTCGAACTCGCCGCGCAGCGACGCCGGGGCGCGCTTGCCGACGATCTCGGCCTGCTCCTCCACCGCCATCAGCCGGTCGCCGACCAGGCCCGGCGGCGCGTCGTGCGGCCGGTCGGCGTCGTGCGGCCGGTCCGCGTCGCGTGGGCCCTTCGCGGGGCGCGCCTTCAGGAGCGTCGCCTGCTCGCGGAGCAGCGCGGCCTGCTCGCGTAGCAGCGACGTCTGGTCGCGGAGCTGCTTGTTCTTGGTGTGCAGCTCCACGAACACCGACACCTTCGCGCGCAGCACCCACGGGTCGAACGGCTTGGAGATGAAGTCGACCGCGCCCGCCGCGTAGCCGCGGAACGCGTAGTCGGGGTCGCTGTTCACCGCGGTGAGGAAGATGATCGGCAGGTCGCGGGTCTTCTTGCGGCGCTTGATGTCGCGGGCCGTCTCGAACCCGTCCATGCCCGGCATGACGACGTCCAGCAAGATCACCGCGTACTCGTCGGTGAGCAGCGCCTTCAGCGCCTCCTCACCCGACCGCGCCCGGACGAGATCCTGATCGAGCGAGCTGAGGATGGCCTCCAGCGCGATCAGGTTCTCCTCGCGGTCGTCCACGAGCAGGATCTTCGCCTTGTCGTCCACGCGCGTCCCTCCGATCCGGTCCCCGCCACTCCACGGCCGCGCCCCGCGGCCACGACGACCCTGCCTGCCACGACGACCCTGCTGGCCAGGCGTCTCCTCTCCCTCTCCTCAGCGGACGATGGAGGGTTGCAGCCAGTTCCTCATCACGTCAAGAAGATGGTCCACGTCGACGGGCTTCGGCACATAGTCCGACGCGCCCGACTCCAGGCTCTTCTCCCGGTCGCCCTTCATCACCTTCGCCGTGATCACGATAATGGGCAGCTCAGCGAACTGCGGCATCTCCCGGATGGCCGCCGTGGTCGCGTAGCCGTCCAGGCCCGGCATCATCACGTCCATCAGGACCACCGCGACGTCGGGGTTGCGGTGCAGGACGTCGATCCCGGCCTGCCCGTCCTCGGCGTACAGGACCTCCATCCCGTAGCCCTCAAGGACGCTGGTCAGCGCGAACACGTTCCGGACGTCGTCGTCCACGATCAGGACCTTCCGGCCCGACAGGACGGTGTCGAGGAAGTCCGCCGGCGGCTCCTCCAGCAGCCCGTTCATCCCGGGCTCCTGCTCCCCGGGACGCTCGCCGCCGGGCCGCTCCACCGGCAGCCCCTTCTCCCCGGCCTGGACGGATCCGGCGGCGCCGGGCAGGCCGGGCAGGCCGCCGTTCGGGGCACCGCCCGGGAGGGCGGCCTCCTGCGCGGCGGCGACCTCGTCCGGCATCGCCGAGCGGCGCCGCCCGTCGCGCTCGCTGTACTGGGCGGGCAGGTAGAGGGTGAACACGCTGCCGTGGCCCGGCCGGCTCTCCGCGTGGATCTCGCCGCCGAGCAGCCGCGCGATGTTCCGGCTGATCGACAGGCCGAGGCCGGTGCCGCCGTAGCGGCGGCTGGTCGTCCCGTCGGCCTGCTGGAACGGCTCGAAGATCTCCTGCAGCTTGTCCGCGCTGACCCCGATGCCGGTGTCGATCACCCGGAAGGCGATCACGTCCGGGGTGTTCCACAGCGCGGGCAGCGTGAAGTCGATGTCGCCGGCCCGCTCGATCACCAGCCGCACCTCGCCCTCGGCGGTGAACTTCACCGCGTTGGACAGCAGGTTCCGCAGCACCTGCTGCAGCCGCTGCTCGTCGGTGTTCAGCGTGGACGGGACGTCCGGCGCGACCTCCACGCCGAACTGCAGCCCCTTGTCGACCGACAGCGGCCGGAACGTCGCCTCGACGTAGTCGACGAGCGCCGACACCGCGATCCGCTGCGGATGCGCCTCCATCTTCCCGGCCTCGACCTTCGCCAGGTCAAGGATGTCGTTGATCAGCTCCAGCAGGTCGGTGCCGGAGTCGTGGATCGTCTGCGCGAACTCCACCTGCTTGCCGGTGAGGTTGCCGTCCTGGTTCTCCGACAGCAGCTTGGCGAGCACGAGCAGGCTGTTCAGCGGCGTCCGGAGCTCGTGCGACATGTTCGCCAGGAACTCCGACTTGTACCGCGAGGAGATCGCCAGCTGCTCGGCGCGCTCCTCCAGCGTCCGCCTGGCCTGCTCGATCTGGAAGTTCTGGATCTCGATCGCGCGGTTCTGCTGGGCCAGCAGCGCCGCCTTCTCCTCCAGCTCGGTGTTGGAGTGCCGCAGCTCGCCCTGCTGGCGCTGCAGCTCGTCCGAGCGCTCCTGCAGCTCCTGCGCGAGCCGCTGCGACTCGCCGAGCAGCGCCTCGGTGCGGGTGTTGGCGCGGATCGCGTTCAGCGTCACCCCGATCGTCTCGATCAGCTGGCTGAAGAACGCCAGGTGGACGTCGGTGAAGCGGCCGAACGAGGCCAGCTCGATCGCGCCGAGCACCTCGTCCTCGAACACGATCGGCAGCACGATGATGTTGACCGGGGACGCCTCGCCGAGCCCCGAGCCGATCTTGACGTAGTCGGCGGGCGCGTCGGCGATCAGCAGCGGCCTGCGCTCCTGCGCCGCCTGCCCGACGAGCCCCTCGCCCAGCGCGAACCGGGCGCCGCTCGCCTCGCCGGTGCGGCCGCCCCTGCCGCGCCGCGTCCCGTACCCGGCGATCAGCGCCAGCTCCGTCTCCTCGCCGCTGTTCTCCGCGAGGTAGAACGCGCCGTACTGCGCGCTCGCCGTCGGCGTCAGCTCCCGCATGATCAGGTCGGCGACCTGCTGGAGGTCACGGTGGCCCTGCATGAGCCCGCCGATCCGTGCCAGGTTGGTCTTCAGCCAGTCCTGCTCCTCGTTCGCGCGGGTCGTCTCGCGCAGCGTCGCGACCATCAGGTTGACGTTGTCCGACAGCTCGGCGACCTCGCCGCGCGCCTCCACGGTGATCGTCCGGGTCAGGTCGCCGGTGGCGACCGCGCTCGCCACCTCGCCGATCGCGCGGACCTGCGTCGTCAGGTTGCCGGCAAGCTCGTTGACGCTCTCCGTCAGCCGCTTCCAGGTGCCGGACACTCCCTCGACCTCGGCCTGCCCGCCGAGCCGCCCCTCGATGCCCACCTCGCGGGCGACGCGGGTGACCTCGGACGCGAACGACGACAGCGTGTCGACCATCGTGTTCAGCGTCGTCTTCAGCTCCAGGATCTCGCCCTGCGCGTTCACGTCGATGCGGCGGGTCAGGTCGCCGTGCGCGACCGCCGTCGCGACCTGCGCGATGTTGCGGACCTGGTAGGTCAGGTTGGACGCCATCCCGTTGACGTTGTCGGTCAGGTCCTTCCACATGCCGCCCGCGCCGGGCACCCGTGCCTGCCCGCCGAGCCGCCCCTCCGTGCCGACCTCGCGGGCGACGCGGCTGACCTCGTCCGCGAACGCCGAGAGCGTGTCGACCATCGTGTTCAGCGTGGTCTTGAGCTCCAGGATCTCGCCCTGCGCGTCGACCTCGATCTTGCGGCCCAGGTCGCCCTGCGCCACCGCCGTGGTGACCTGCGCGATCCCGCGCACCTGGTTGGTCAGGTTGTTGGCCATCGAGTTGACGTTGTCGGTCAGGTCGAGCCAGACGCCGCCCGCGCCGGGCACGATCGCCTGCCCGCCGAGCCGCCCCTCCGTGCCGACCTCCCGGGCGACGCGGGTGACCTCGGACGCGAACGCCGACAGCGTGTCGACCATCGCGTTCACCGTGTCCTTCAGCTCCAGGATCTCGCCCTGCGCGTCCACCGTGATCTTCTTGCCGAGGTCGCCCTGCGCGACCGCGGTGGTGACCTGGGCGATGTTGCGGACCTGGTAGGTCAGGTTGGACGCCATCCCGTTGACGTTGCTGGTCAGGTCCTTCCAGACGCCGCTCACGCCGGGCACCCGTGCCTGGCCGCCGAGCCGCCCCTCCGTGCCGACCTCGCGGGCGACGCGGGTGACCTCCGCGGCGAACGCCGACAGCGTGTCGACCATCGTGTTCACGGTGTCCTTGAGCTGGGCGATCTCGCCCTGCGCGTCGACCGTGATCTTCTTGGCCAGGTCGCCCTCGGCGACCGCCGTGGTGACCTGCGCGATCCCGCGGACTTGGTACGTCAGGTTGTTCGCCATCGCGTTGACGTTGTCGGTCAGGTTCTTCCAGACGCCGCTGACGCCCGGCACGTTCGCCTGGCCGCCCAGCTGGCCCTCCGTGCCGACCTCGCGGGCGACGCGGGTCACCTCGTCGGCGAACGCCGACAGCTGGTCGACCATCGTGTTCACGGTGAGCTTCAGCTCCTGCAGCTCGCCGGTCGCCTCCACCGTGACCTTGCGGGTCAGGTCGCCCTTCGCGACCGCCGTGGTCACCTCCGCGATGTCGCGGACCTGGGACGTCAGCCGCGCCGCCATCACGTTCACCGACGCCGTCACATCGCGCCAGCGGCCCGTCATCCCGCGCGCCGGGGCCTGGCCGCCGAGCCGGCCCTCGGTGCCGACCTCGCGGGCGAACTGCGTGACCTCCCAGGTGAACTGGTCGAGCAGCTCCACCATGCCGTTGACGGACTTCGCCATGCGCAGCAGCTCCCCGCGCATCGGCCTGCCGCGCACCCGCAGCTCGACCCGCTGGCTCAGGTCGCCCGCCGCGACGGCCTCCACGACCTGGCTCATCCCCGTCGCCAGGTCGGTCAGCTTGTCGATGATCGCGTTGGCGTCCTCGACGGCGGCCGCCCAGGTGCCCCGCAGCGTCCCCGGCGTGAGCCGCCCCCGCAGCTGCCCCTCCCGGCCGATCTCCCGCCGCACGCGGGCCAGCCCCGAGGACAGCTCGTGGCCGTTCTGCCGGATCTCCTCCAGGATCGCCGCGGCCTCCGCCACGGCGCCCTCGCCCGGCACGTTCAGCTCGGACCTCGCCTTCCCGTCCCGGACGGCGATGAGCGCCTTGAGGAGCGGTTCGAGATCGGCGTCGCTGTAGCGCGGTGCGGTGTCGCGGTACCCGCCGTAGGGGCGGGCGCGAGACGCGGTACGCGGCATGCTCTTCATCCTCCTGGCCCGCGATTGTCGGCATCCGGAAACGGCGCCGGACGCCCGGATGGCACGGACTCCTTCCCTGGGCCTACTCCTGGCCGCACCCTGTACTCTACGTCGCCGCGCTGCACTGGAACGGTCCTCACGCCGCGGTGAACGGACGGCAATGACCGTGCATCCTTCCTTGTAGCCTTCGTGTTACGGTCTGTCGTGTTGTGGCATGGGGTCGCATGCCGAGCCGGACGCATCGCTCCGCCCCTCGGCGCAGGGCCCCCGCGTCAGCGCGGCCGGCCGGTCTGGCACGATGGCCGGTCTGACACCATGGCCTGGCCGGGTCACGATGGCCCGGCCCGGTCACGATGGCCGGCCGGGTAGTGATGCTTCGAACGAAGGACGGCAGTTGGATCGGCAGACGGCGTCGGCGACCTTCCCGTCCGCCGCCGCGGCGGTGGCGGACGCGCGCCGCTTCGTCCGCAAGGTGCTCGCCGACTGGGGCATGGACGAGGTGGCCGACGACGCGGTCCTCGCCACCAGCGAGCTCGCCACCAACGCCATCGCCTACGCCGGCACGTCCTTCGAGGTCTCCTGCCATCTGGAGGAGGGCGACGTCAGGATCGAGGTCCGCGACCGGCACCCGACCCGCGGCATCGAGATGCCCGGCGTCACCGCCTCCAGCGGGCGCGGGCTGCCGTCGATCGCCCGCCTCGCCGCCTCCTGGGGCGTCTCCTACGACAGCCGCACCAAGGGCGTCTGGTTCCGGCTGCCCCGTCCCGGCG
>NZ_SMJX01000133.1 GCF_004348535.1 Actinomadura sp. KC216 | reverse complement strand
GTGTCCAACGTGACGGCCAACGCGGTACGCGCGAACACCAGCGCGTCGGCCAGCTGCTCCCCCGACAAGGACCCGGGCCCGGCCCGGTAGAGGACCAGAACACCCGGACGGATCGCGCCGACCTGCAAAGGGAACGCGAACAACGCGCCTACCCCCGCTTCGAGCGCCGACGCCGCGAACCAGGGCCAGCGTGCCCGGGACACACCCGAATCCAGATCGGCCGCCAGCACGGGCCCACCCTGCGTCCACGCGTCCATGCACGGACCCTCGCCGAGCAGGAACTGCAGGGCGTCCACCCGCCGAGCGGTCTCGTCGGTCGCGTGCAGCAGCGTCCGCCGATCCGACCTCGTGACCACCGACAGGGACGCGCCGTCCGTGCCCGCCGACAGGCCGGCGGCCCGGCACACATGTGCCACCGACACGGCCTCGGCTCCGGCGACCCCGTGGATCAGCGCCCAGACCCGGGCACCTCGGTTCTCATCCTTGATCACCACGCGGGGATCATCGCCCCATCGGCGCAGACAGGGAGTCTCAATGGCGAACCTATCCCGCGGCTCCGCCGGAGACCACCCGTTCCATGCGTGGCGCCGAAGCGCTGGGAGGCGCCGCGTCGGCCGGCAGTCGTCAGAGCCGGGGGTGCGGGTAGGTGGGTGAGCGGTGCTGGAAGGAGAGGATGTCGGGGTTCTGGACGACGCCGTCGCGGATCTCCACGGCGCGCTCGATGATCGTGTCGGTCTTCGGGGCGGAGGCGGCGGGGGCCGCGAGGACCGTGGGCAGATGTGGCAGTAGCGCCTCGCTGATCTCCCAGGTCGCCGAGTCCCAGAGGTAGGACGGGCTGTGGTCCACGCCGTAGTGGCGGACGTTGCCGCCGACGGTGTACATGGGGTCGTCGAACGAGGTCGGGCGGGCCCACTCGAAACCCATCCCCGCGTCGCAGGACACGTCGACGACCAGGGTGCCGGAGGGGAAGAGCGGCAGGTCGCCGGTGGTGGCGAACATGAGGGGGTTGCCGGGGTCCTGGAGGACGCAGTTGACGATGATGTCGTGCCGGGCGAGGAAGGCGGCGGCCGGGACCAGGCCGTCGTCGGTGAGGACGCGGGTGCGGGCCGGGTCGTCGGGGTGGCGGTCGAAGTGGACGATCCGGGCCGAGTGGATCGGCGAGCCGACCGCGCTCACGCCCCGCTGCGTCAGGATGTCGACATCGTGGACGCCGTGCGCGTTCAGGGCGGTGACCGCGCCCCGTCCCGTTGCGCCGAAGCTGATGACGGCGGCGCGCCGCCGCCGTCCGTAGGCGCCGGTGGCGCCGGTCAGGGCGAGGGCGTGCAGCACCGAGCTGTACCCGGCGAGTTCGTTGTTCTTGTGGAAGACGTGCAGGGCGAATCCGCCGTCGGGCGTCCAGTGGTTCATCGCCTCGAACGCGATGAGCGTCAGCCGCCCGTCGATGGCGAGCTGGGTGATCTCCGGGTCCTGGACGCAGTGCGGCCACCCCCACAGGGTCTGGCCCGGGCGCATCTGCTTGAGGTCATCGGGTTGCGGTTTGAGGATCAGGACGACGTCGCAGCGGGCGATGATTTCGTCGCGGGAGAGGAGCCCGGCGACAAGCGGCGCCAGGTGCTCGTCCGGGACACCGAATCGTTCGCCGTATCCGCGTTCGAGATAGACGCGCGAGCGGAGGGCGGGGTCGAGCCGGTCGAGGTGCAGCGGGTGGATCGGCTGCCGGCGCTCGTTCTCCTTGCCCGATCGCGCGGTGATTCCCAGCGTCGGTCCGGTCGGCGTTCCGCCGCCGTTCAATTGGCTGTCAGGACATAGGGGCGGTGGGGGGATGAAGTGTCCCCTCCGGCATGGCTTCGGGCGGGCATGAGTCTCCGATCGTTGCCCGGTGGAGGTCCAGGCCGCCCACCGGGCAGGGGCACTGTCGCCGTTGCCGGGCGTGCGGTCGTACACGGCCCGGAAGGTTGCGAAGATCAGCTGAGGAGGGCCGCTCCGGCGGCCAGGGTCACCGGCGTGCGGGTCGACCGCGAGCGCGGTGCCGTCATTGCCGGACGCCCGCAGTGTATGCGCACGCCGCCCACGCGCGGGCTCGCCGGCGTCGCCGTGCCGCCGATCAGCCATCGTGATGAGCCGTTCGCCGATCGCCTGTGTCCCCGGAGAGATCACCGGGCTTGGCTGGACGGTGGCCGGTCACTGCTGGGGCCGCGCTGATCCACCGGGGCCGTCCGATGCACGGTGAGCAGTCCCTCACCGCGGCGGACGGCCCTGGCTCAGCCGTCCCGCTCCGGACCGGCCGTCCCGCTCCGGATCGGAGGACGTCCTGATCGCCGATCACGTCACCGACGCCTCACCGGACTCACGTGCGGCGTCCGTCGACGCCGCCACGGATACGACGGCACCGCTTCTCCGCCGAACCGTCCGTGGCCGTCCGGGACGGCGCTCCAGCGTGTCCACGCGGTCCTACAGGGGCGATCGTGCTGGCCGCCTGCGGCGCCGTCCCGGGTCGGCCGGGCACGCGGCCCCGAGACCGTGCCGACACGCTCGCCGCTCTCCCGCCTGCAGAACGACCTGAGCTGTGCCCCCATGAGCGCCTCCCCCGAAGGGAGTCTTTGTGACCAGTACGAACGATGGCCTCGGAGTCCATGACACGGCAGGTCGCGACGCTTCGGCCCGGCAGAGCCCAGCCGCCTCGGCAGGCCGGTACGCCCCGTCGTCCACGGCTCACCCGTACGACTCCCGAACGGACTCTTCAGCGCCCAGCGATCTTCCCGTCCCGCCACCGGGGCAGGTGCGGGCGGCGCCGAGCCGCTGAGCGGGTCAAACCTCGCGCCGGTGGACGTAGCACCATTTCCACGAGGAACCGGGCTCCAGGGCGCCGGCGACGGGATGGTCGGTCTCCTGGTAGTGCGCTCGGCCGTGCTGGTGGGGTGAGTCGTCGGAGCACGCCACCCAACCGCAGCTCAGGCAGACCTGCAGCCTTGTCCAGGTGGCACCGAGCGCTTGGCAGCCCGGGCAGCGGTCCGACCGCGGGGTCACCGGCGCCAGCCCGTCGACGTGCTTGCAACGCGGCACCGATCCGTTCGGGCTGAGCGGGAAGACGGATGCCATCTGGAGATGCCTGTCGCGGTCAGTGCCCATTGCAGGTGTTCCTCTCCGCCGCCCCCGACGATCTCCGCGTCCGGCCCGGTGGATCCTGGATCCGGTATCGCCGAATCAGTCAATCGCCGCCGGCGCCGACCGGAAACCGCCAAGGCGAGCGGAACTCATCACCAGCGCCCATAACACCCGCGCGGGTCGGCGGAGGGTTCCTGCCGATCGGCCGCGTACGTATGCTCTCGTGCGGGAGGTGCCGGTCGTGGAGCTGCGCCAGCTGCGCTATTTCGTGACCGTCGCCGAGGAACTGCACTTCGGCCGCGCGGCGGCGCAGGAGCACATCGTGCAGTCGGCGTTGAGCCAGCAGATCCAGCGGCTGGAGCGTGAGCTGGGGGTCCGGCTGCTGGAACGCAGCACGCACCATGTCGCGCTGACCGTCGCAGGCGCGGCGTTCCTGGTCGAGGCCCGGCAGATCCTGGCGCATGTGGACCGGGCCGTCGCGATCGCCCGGAACACCGGCAGCGCCGTGCCCGCCCTGCGCGTGGGGATCATCGACGCGAGTTACGACTCGATGCCCCAGATCCTCCAGGAGGCGCAGGCGCACCGTCCCGGCCTGGTCGTCCATCAGATCGAGGCGGGCGTGCCCGAGCAGTACCGGCTGCTCGCCGACGGCCGCCTCGACGTCGGCATCGGCCGCGCCGCGCTCGCCCCGCCCCACATCGCCTCGCAGGTGTTCCGGCACGACCCGCTCGGCGTCCTGCTCCCGCGCGAACACCGTTTCGCCGAACTGGACGCGGTGCCGGTCGGCGACCTGGCCCGGGAACCGCTGCTGCTCGCCGAAGAGGCCCAGGCCCCGGAGTTCAACCAGTTCACCATCGAAATGTGCCGGGCCGCCGGTTTCACACCGACGGTGTACGCGGGGACCGTCGAGAGCATCCGCGCCGCCGCCGACCTGGTCGCCCAGGGGCGCTGCCTGTACTGCGTGCCGTCCTCGTGCGTCAGCGCGCTGCCCGGCACCCTGTGGCGTCCGCTCACCGAACCGGCGTCCTACTACCCCTGGTCGGTCCTGTGGCGCGCCGACGACGACTCCGACCACGTCACCACCATCGTCACCTGCGCACGCACCCTGTCCGCACGACTCGGCTGGCTCACCACGCCAGACCGCTTCACCCCGGACTGATGCAGGACGATGCCCGCCCCTGCGACCGGCGACGGGCGCCCGAGGTCATTCCTCCACGGTGAGCCGCTGGATCGCTCGCCGGCGATCCTCTTCTGTGAGCGGACGGTGACGACGGGCGGTTTCAACAGAGAGGCCGAGGAGATCGGCGACGACGACCGTGTCGGTCCCCTGGCGCGCCATCGCCTGGCCGGCGGTGTGCCGCAGCACGCGGGGTGTGAAGGCGCCGTCGCCGCCGCCGTCGCGGCCGAGAGGAAGCCCCGCGGCGGCGACGACGGCCCGCAGCACGGCGTGGGCGGAACGCGATGACAGGCGAGAGCCCCGGCGGTTGAGGAACAGAGCCCAGCTGGAGTCGGCGCCCTTCCAGCCGGCCCGTTCACCTAGCCACTCCTCCAGCACGGCGCGAAGGCTCGGGTGCAGGGGCACTTCACGGAACCCGCCCTTCCTGCCGTGGCGGACGATCAGGTCGCCCCCGCGGGCCGGCAGGCGCACGTGTCGATGTCCAGCCTCAGCACACGGCTCCGTCGCAGGACGGGTGACCGTGGCCGTCCGCCGACGTCGCCGGGACATGAGACGACTTGTCGTGAGCGCCCTCCACGAGGCATCAAGATCACCACCCGCCGGCTGGGGGCAATGTCGGTCGCTCCCGCCTCCCTCCTGCACTGGATAGCTGGATGCCGTGGCGCCTGTTGCGACCCCGCCAGGGATCATTGCCGCTGGTCGAGGAGTGCGTGCAGGACGTGCCGCCAAGCGGTGGCGGTCTCGCTCACGTGCAGTGCCCGGCGGCGGGCGTGGGTCTGGTCTAGGCTTCCGCGCTTCGCCCGTCCCGCCGGATCGGCGTACAGTTCCTCGAGCGCGGCGGCGACCGCGGTGGGCGCCACCAGCTTGTGCGCGATGTAGTCGCCGGGAATGTCGTCGGCCTGGACCGGCGGTACGAACATCGCCTTCTCGTGCCACAGCTCCCGGCAACCCGGATGGCCAGGGATGATCTGCGGCGCGCCGGTCGCGGCGTGCTCGAAGGAGACGAGGCCGAACCCTTCGGCGGACGCCGTGTTCACCCCGGCGTCGCAGGCGTTGTAGACGACGTTGAGCCGCCGATCGCTGACGTCCGGGAACTCGTGGCTTCGAGGATCGGTGTGCAGTATCCGCCCGTCCCGCCTGAGCCGGAGATAGCGGTCGTGGTCGGCCAGGGTCCGGGGCGGGATTCCGGAATGCAGATGGAGCTTCACGTTGCGGGGTTTGCCGGCCGCGAAGAGCGCGAATCCCTCGATGGTCAGCCCGAGCCGTTTCCGGACGCTGTGCCGGTTGCCGTTGAGGACGATGAACGCGTCCTCAAGATCGGGGCCGTAGAGGAGCCGCCTGGCCTTGGCGACGTCACCCAGCGGACGGAACGCCTCCGTGTCGATACTGTGGGGAATCACCGCGATATCGGATCTCGACAGGGCGCGCTGGAGTTCCGCGCGACCGAACCGTGAATAGGCGATGATCCGATCAGCGGAACGCAGCGGTGAAAGGAGCCCGGGCTGTGACAGCGGTCCGTCCACCGGGCAGTACACGACCGTTCTCGGCCTCGGCCTGCACCGCTCGATAGCTGGAAAGTGAGCACAGTACAACCAGTAGTCGTGGAAGAACAGGACGGCGTCCGGTTGGAGGCTGGCCAATAGCGCAGGAATCTGGGTGCGCCCATCTGGGTCGCCGGGCACCTGGTTGGCGTACCGTTCCCACGGGCGTTCGCCGCGCAGGTCGCGGCGGTTCAGCATGAAATGGTGGAACTCGAATTCGTGGTGCAGGCTGTTCATGATGCCGGTGGCCACGCGGGCGAAACCCGTGGGCCCACCCTGCGCCAGCACAAGGATTCTCGGCCTGGGACGAGAATTCGGCCGCGCGCGGGATGGGCCCACCGTGCCCCCTCTTCGCGTCAGCCCGTGCTCATCGTGTAACCGCTGCCGTCCGGGTTGCGGAAGAACAGGACGCCGAGTTCTGCCGGAATCGGCTTCATCTCGTTCTCGCGCACCATGAACTCGATCGCGGTCCCGATGCCTTGGCCGAGAATGCCGACGGCCATGATGTTGGCAGGGAACCCGATGGCACTGCCGGGGTTGGCGGTCTGGAGCCAGTGGGTGAGCTGCTCACCGCATCCCGCCGCCCGGAGCACGTCGATGAACTCCGGGCTCGGAACGGCGTCCCAGTTCATGTTGTAGCCGGCCAGGACCAGGATGTTCCCGTTCATGAGGAGGCCCTGGGCCGTGACGTCCTCCGCCATCGTCTGGTACATGGCGGTGTAGGTATGCGACCAGGTCTTGGCGTCGACGCCGTAGTACCGGTCGAACAGCACCGCGCCTTCCGTGGTGATGTCCTTGCGCCCGTCCAGCACGATCAGCTGGTAGCCGGCGTTGTACGCGGGCGGGTTCGGGGGCTTGAGGAGGTGGCCGATGGTGATCGCCGGCGGCCGAGGCTCGGGCGGCGGGTAGAGGGTGGTCGAGGTCGTGATCATCAGCTTGGGGCGCATGGTCTGCCCGTACGCCTGCCATGCCTCCTGGACGGCCCTGCGCCGGTCCCCGCACAGTTCCCAGATCCCGCGCAACTTGAAGTCGACGATGGCGGGGTCGGTGGCAATCGAGTCGACCCAGGCGTTGTACGCCTCGACACTGGCCTGCGACGGGTTCCACGGGTCCAGCGCGGCGACCCGGGCGCCCTTCGCCGGGTCCGCGCCGATGGCCCGGATGCCGACGCTCGAGTTCGATGAGTACGCCTTCCACTCGCTGCTGCCGCGGATCTTCGACGAGATCGAGCCGCTGCTGAAAAGCCCCTTGTACTGGGCGTTCAGCATCGCGCTGATCTCCGCCTTCGCCATCTGGCTGCGCTTCTCGGTGGCGACCCAGAACCCGAGGGACGCGCCCAGGCTCACCTCGGTCGTGTAGTAGATCCCGAAGCTGTCGAAGAATTCGATGAAGGCTCGCAGTTCCGATTCGTCGAAGGTGGCGGGCAGTTGCGCGACCCGGTCGGTGAACGCCTTGCTCGGAAACTTCGGATCGGCGGCGAGTTGCAGCCGCGCGAGCTGCGCGTACATGTTGTGGTAGCTGAACATGTACTCGCTGGAGCGGGTGTACTCGCCGGAGAACTCGGACTTGAATTCCCCGCTGAACGCCCCGTAGGACGCGCTGACGCCCAGTTCGGCGGAGAGGGATGCCTGCAACTCGTCCCGGGCCTCGCCGGTGACGCTGTAGAAGTAGGTCTTGGTGTCCTCCCGTCCCAGCACGTCGTTCGGAATGTCCCACTCGTGGCCGAGGAAGGTGAACGTGTGGTACCCGGATTCCGCGAGATCGAAGAGCGGTGTGATGAGGCTGTCATCGCTCATCGTGCCGTATATGTCGAATCCCTGGCCGACGGCGTTCGCCTGGGAAAGGATCGGGTGCGCGGTGGTGTGCAGCAAAGTCATGGCCGATCGGTCCGCCTTTCCTGCGCTGGCGAGTATCCTGCTCAATTTCGTGCATGCATCGCCGAAATCGCGGCGCACTTCAAGCTAACACGCGGTTTCTTGCCGGCAGAAGTGATCGATTCTATCCTTGACCTGCCGAATTCCGTTTCGGTGCCTGCCGATTACGGACGTTCCACCCGAGAACGGTGCAGTTCGGGCGTCCCGCTCCGGCGCCGCGGACACCCCCGGGTCCGCCCGGACCGGAGAACGAGCCGTACCCACCGCGAAGGCGAGACCCCCCTGCCGCGCGCCATGGCCGTCGCATGGCGGTCGCATACGGTTCTCTTGCCCGTGGGCCGGCACACCCCGTCCGACGGCCCTGCTAGCCGGCCGAAGCCCCCGTCCCTACCTCACACAGAACTCGCCGTAGGGTCGTCGGCGCGGTGGGGCTGGCGCTGTATGGGCTGCGGGACGGCCTCCGACGCAACTGACCATCCGATGGCCTGGGGCGTGCTCAGCCCCAGGTCCGCAGCCCGGCCCCGACTGGGCCCGACATCACCAATGCCCCCGGCTACGTCCGGACCTGCGCGCCAAGGCTTGAACCTCGTCATCGCAACAGGGACGGCTCGCCAGGCCCAGGCAGAGGCTCTTAGGCTCGGGATCTTGGTCCCAGCCGTCGACCCCGATGTCCCCTGTCATTCCTTCGGGACCGCCAGATCGGGGCCCTTGGTCGTCTCTCCGGCGACCACATGCAGGGGCCGCGGATACCAGATCAGATCGCCGGGTCCGCCCGAATAGCCGAGCCTGATCCATTGTGTGGCCAGGCCGTACAGGCTGTATTCAGCGTCTCCCGTGACCGTGGCCCAGGGCGCGGCGACGTCGCCGGTCCGCGTGCTGACGGCGACGACGGTCACGTACTCGTTGGGGACCACGGCACCGATGACCTTGCCGGTCATCTTGCCGGTCTGCGGCAACCGGGCGTCGGCGGTCGCCGTCCGCCCGGCCACGACCCTCACCGGGCGCGCGGCGAAGCGGTCGGGCGCTCCACCGGACCACTGCCAGACATAACGCCCGTGGAAGTCCGGGTACTGGACGCGCCAGTCGTAGGGTCCCAGGCCGTCGATCGTGTAGCGCCCGCCGGAGTCGGTGCAGTTGCGGTCCCACACGTCCGGGCTGGATGGGCTCGCCGGCTGCACCCAGGCGCACACGTCCTCGACCGGCTTGCCGATGCGGGCGTCGGTGACGGTCCCGGTGATGGCTCCCGCCGCGTCCATCCTCACCCCGGTCTTGACGACACGGCCGCTGGTCAGCGTGAACCACGCCGCCTTCTCCATGTCCCCGGTGCCGCCGTTCGCACCGACCCACTGGCGGCCGTGCACGCCGTCGGTGGGCGTGATGAACAGCCGGTACTTGCCAGGCCACAGCTGGGGGAGGCGGAGCGTGCCGTTGGCGTCGCTGCACTCCTCGCTGAGAGTTGCGCGCCCCCGCTTCCGGGCGGCGGCCTTGGTGGTGGCGGCCTGCGTGCCGAACAGCGTCACGCACGCACCTGACACCGGTTCGGCGGTCTTGGAGTCGCGGAACGTCAGGACGATCAACGCCTCGCGCATCAACCTGCCGGTGACGCTCGTGGTGGCGTCCGCCCGTACGACCACATCGTCGATGTGTCCGTAGAGGTAACCCTCCGGCGGTGCTATCGAAAACGAATAGGTCCCGGTGAGGACGTCGTCGAACGACACCTTCCCCTCGGCGTCGGTCACGCCGAAGAGCGTCCGGGGCCCTTCCCGCGCCGCCACGCTCGCACCGGCCAGCGGTTTGCGGGTCTTGGTGTCGACGACGCTCACCTCGAGGTCCCCTGTCGGGAACGCGATCTCGGTGACGGTCGTCTCTTCGCCGGGCCGCACCGTTATCGGATCGGCCTGATGCTGGTGCGGCTTCCCGTGGGCCCACTGCAGGTTGCCCTTCGAGTCGAAGGACAGCCTGTAATCACCGGACTCCAGCCGGGAGAACGTGAATGCCCCGTCGACATCGGTGATCTGGCGGTCGCGCTGGTTGCCCGAAGCGTCGTACACCTCCACGGCGGCGCTCGCCACCCCGGATCCGGAAGCGGTCACGAACCGGCCGGAGATCGAGCCGTACTCGATCGGCTTCAGGCGCAGCGAAGCCGTGCCGGGCGAGACCACCGGATCGGCCGACGCCTGGTCGGGCCTGTCGAAGGCCCACTGGTCGTGGTAGTCGGTGGCGATCACCTTGATCCGGTATTCCCCCGGGCGCAGCCAGAAAAGATCGTAGTGACCGGACTCGTCGGTGTTCGCGCCACCGGAGTGCCCGCCCGAGGAATTGAACGCCTCGACCCAAGCGCCCGCCACCGGTTTTCCGGTCTTCGCGTCAGTGACCGTTCCTTCGATTCCGGCGCTGTCCGCCCTGGCCGGTGCCGCCAGCGCCCCCACCAGGACGACGGCGATGATCGCTGCGATGAACCCCCGGCAGCGTCGAATTAACACGGACACGGCCCCCTCCGTCCGCTCGACGGGCAATCAGTAACGTAAAGAAGACCTCCACCCCCACGGCCCGGTTGACCGAGAACCACCGGAATGACGGAACCTGACCTCATCTGGCCGACCAGGTCATAGTGAGTTTTGTGGACGCGTTGACGGCCTCCAGTGCCGCGGACAGCGGCAGCGGCTTCCGGCCCTGGCCTTCGGTCAGAACGGTGGAGTCGCCGGTCATGACAACGCTTCCTTAGATCCTCGGCGAGGGCACGGGGCGTGGCGATGACGGGACCCGCCGTGACCGGCAGAAGGGCGCCATCTCTTTCGCCAGTTGCAAGACCCGTCGCAGATGGCCGTTCCCGCGTCGATGACCGGCGGAGCCCCTACTACCAGTGCGCTGATCGCCTGGCGCCTGATTCACCGATCAAGCGAATACGTCGTTCGCTGACCATCCGGCCAACCGTACGAGTGAGGCAACCGTGGAGAACATCCCCGGGTGCCAGCCTCGGCGCCGCTGCCACTCCGCGGGCCGCGCGCTGACATTTTGACCTCAACTGGGATTGAGGTTGCACGATGGCGGCCCGGGGCGTTGCCCCTCGTCCGACATTGAGGGGTGTCGTGAGCACGGAATCCGGTTTCTATTCGACCATCGACTACACCGTCGATGGCCATGACACCCAGCGTGAGTTCGTGGCAGCGTTCGCGGAGATTCAGGAGCGGTGGGTGCGCGTCCATCCCGGCTACCGCTCGGCGCGTTTCCATGTCAGCGCCGACCGCAGCCGCGTGTGCAACATCGTGCACTGGGCGAGCGAGGCGGACTTCCGCCACTTCGTGGAGACCTCCGACACAGTCATCCGCGCGGTCGGCCCAGGGCCGCAGCCCCTCGATGCCTGACCGCACGGTTCCGGCCGCCGGGCAGCTGCGTTCGGCCGACCCGCCGCCAGGCCGCCAAATCGGGCGGACTTGCCCCATCGACCACGATCACTGCGCGGGACGTTCATGAAACTCGAGATTTACGCCGACGTACTGTGCCCTTGGTGCTACATCGGCAAGAGGCGCCTGACGGCCGCCTTGGCCCGGCAGTCCAGCGACACCGATATCGAAATCGTCTGGCGCGCCTACGAACTCGCGCCGGACGAAGGCCGGACACCAGGCCCGGCCGCCGCTGAGGCCATGGCCGACTGGTGGGGCGAGCAGGCGCCTGCTCGCATCTCCCGGATCCGGTCCCTGGGCGCGGCCGAGGGCCTGGAGTTGAACCTGCATCTGGCTCGTCCGGTGAACACCTTCGACGCGCACCGGCTGGTCAAGCTCGCCGCCGACCGCGGCCGGGCCGACCAGATGATGGAGTTGCTGCTGCACGCCTACCACACCGAGGGATGCAATGTGGCCGACGCGCAGGTCCTGCGGCGCCTGGGTGGCGAGGCCGGGCTGGACACCGGAGAGGTGGGCACCGTCCTGGACGGCGACGATTACGCCGATGAGGTGCGCGCCGACCGGCGTCGCGCGGCGGAGCACGGCGTCACCAGCGTGCCAAGCCTCGTGATCGGCGGCCTCCCGCCGGTCTCCGGAGTGCAGCCCGTCGCTGATCTGCACGCGCTCCTGCGGAAGGCCCGACTCGCTCACCCGACGCCCTGACCAAACCCCCGCGGCCGACCTGACAGACAGTTCAGTCCGCTGCGGGGCGGACGCCAGCGGGGCAATCTGCTCCGCGCACGTCTCTCCGCACCCTCTCGACCCACGCCATGAGGTTCTGCTCGCCCCCGCGGGACGCCCGGACGGCTGACGGGGAGCGCGGGCTGCCGCAGCAACCGACCATGCAGTTTTGGAGCCGGCACGCGTCGGAACGAAGAGTCACGCCAACGTCAATCCAGGCGACCGCTTATCGCCTTTCGTCCCGATGCTGGTCGCCCCCGATCGTTCGCGCGGCGTCCTTGAGCGCTGCGAGGCCGTGTGCGATCGGTGGCTGACGTTCGCTGCCCCGGCGGACGCAGGTGACGATGCGGCGCACCGGCACCACCTCGCCCCGCAGCGGCACGCGCACGGTCCCGTCGTCCGGTGGCAGCGGCGCGAGCCGCGGCACCAGACCGACCCCGAACCCGTGGGCGACGAGAGCCGAGACCGCGAACCACTCGTAGGCCTCGTGGACGATCTGCGGCGCGAACCCGGCGGCCGAGCACGAGGCGAGCATCAGCTGATGCTGGTCGGAGCGGTCCGGCGAGCCGATCCAGGGCTCCCCCGCGGCGTCGGCGAGCCGTGCCGTGCCGGCGGCGGCGAGGTGGTGCCCGGCCGGGACGAGCAGGTCCTGCGGCTCGGCCAGCAGGGGCCACTGGCCGAACCGGGTGTCACCGGGCGCGGGCGTGTGCGCGCTCGGAATGAAGACCGCGATGTCCGCGCGCCTGGCCAGCAGGAGGTGGGCGGCGTCGTCGCTCTCCCTCTCGCTCATGTGGACGGTGAGGCGCGGATGCTCCCGCCGAAGTATCGCCGCGGCGGGCGCGACGAGTGCCGCCAGAGCGCTGGACACGCTGCAGAACCGGACCTGTCCGGACGTGCCCTCCCGGTGCTCGGCCAGCTCGGCGCGGGCCTCTTCCCACTGGGCGTGCAGGACATCGGCATGCCGCAGGACCGTGCGCGCCGCCGGCGTCAGCCGCACCCGCCGTCCCTGCGCCTGCAGCAGTTCGACGCCGAGGTCGCGGGCGAGCTGACGGAGCTGCTGCGACACGGTCGAAGGGGTGAGGTGCAGCGCCTCGGCGGCGGCCGTGACCGTACCGCGCTCGGCCAGGACCCGGAGCGTCTGGAGACGGGGATCGATCATATGGCCATTCAACATGGTTCTATTCGAAATCTTTCGATGGACCCGAACAATCGAGTGATCGCAGACTGGCCGCATGACGGCGACCACGAAGCCGCCCGCGCCTCCGGGCGGCGGACAGAGCGGGCGACCCCGCGTCCCGGGCCCTGCGCTGGTCCTTGGCAGCGTGGTCTCGATACAGGCCGGGATGGCCTGCGGGAAGGGGCTGTTCGCGTCAGTCGGATCGGCCGGTGTGGTAGCGCTCCGGCTGGGGTTCGCCGCGCTGATCCTCCTCCTGCTCTGGCGGCCCCGGCCGCCGCGCGGGGAGTCGCTCGGCCTGGCCGCCGCGCTCGGCACGGCCATCGCCGGAATGCACCTCATCTTCCCGGCGATGGAGCGGCTGCCGGTCGGGGTCGCCTCGGCGTTCCAGTACCTCGGCCCGCTGACGCTCGCGCTGCTCCGCGCGCGCCGGAGGCGCGACCTGCTGTGGGCCGCGGTCGCGGGCGCGGGCGTGCTGCTCCTGCACGGCCCGGCCGGCGGCCGGCTCTCCCTCACCGGAGCCGCGTTCGCCCTCGGATCCGGCGCGTGCATGGCGGCCTACCTCGTCCTCAACAAGCGTGCCGGCGCGAAGGCGGCGGACGGCGCGCCGCTGGCCTGGGCGGTCGCCTTCGCGGCCCTGCTCACCCTCCCGCTGGCGCCGCTCGCCGGTCGCGAACTGACCCGGCCCGGCCTGCTCGCGGCCGGGCTGGGCATCGCCGTCCTGTCCGCGGTCATCCCGTGGTCGCTCGACATGGCGGCGCTGCGCCGCCTGCCCGAAGGCGTGGTCGCCGTGCTGGTGAGCCTCGAACCCGCCGCGGGCGCGGTCGCCGGCCTCGTCCTGCTCGGCGAGCACCTCACGTGGTCCGGCTGGGCGGCGATCGGCTGCATCTCCACCGCCTGCGCGGGCGCCTCCTTCGGCGCATGGGACGGCAAGTCACGGCGCCGGTCAGCCAAGGATGCTGAGCACCGGTCGCCTGCGTCCCGTTCGACGCCGACGTCGATGCGCTACTTGATCCGAGCGGCCAGCTCGGCGCGGGCCTGTTCCCACTGGGCGTGCAGGACGTCAGCGTGCCGCAGGACCGTGTGCGCCGCCGGTGTCAGCCGCACCCGCCGTCCCTGCGCCTGCAACAGTTCTCGGCGGCGGCCGTGACCGTACCGCGCTCGGCCAGGACCCGGAGCGACGACGTCACCCGCGGCCCGATCGGGGTGGGGCAGCCATGGGCACGCCCGCCTACATGCCTTCCGAACAGCGTCAGGGCCTCCCCGTCGACCACCGGGCGGAGCTGTACGCACTCGGCGCGACCCTGTACCGCCTTCTCACCGGCAGGACGCGCACTTCCGGCCCGCCCGGTGCTCACCGGGCCGGCATCCCCCGCCCCTCGACGCCCGCCTGAGTCCTGCAACGCCTAGTCCCACCTGGCTCTGACCTGTTCCTGCCGTCGGCGGTGGGTTCGAAGCACGGCGACATGCCTGAGTCCAGCGGGATGGTGTCATCGCCAGCATCTAGCTTGGGGTCGCCGTCCCCGATCTCCCGGCAGGTCAGCCGGAAACCGTACAGGGCATCTAGCTGCGGGCCGGGATGTGGGGCGGCTGCGTCAGGTGTTGCCGGATCGGTCGGCCAGCCAGCTCGTAGATTTATCTCCTACGTTGTTTCCACATTCGCATGATGATTGTCGGAGAGGGCGGGTGTGATGCTGGGCACGGCGGCTTACGTCGCTTTGGGGGAGCGGGAACTGGCACGGCGGGTCGCATCGGCCAGGGAACTGCTCGGACCGGAGCGCTGCCGGGTCTGCCCTCGTGCCTGCAAGGTGGACCGGACTGGTGATGAGGTCGGCTTCTGCGGCATTGGCCGTCACGCCGTAGTGGCCGCCCACTACCCGCATTTCGGTGAGGAGCGTTGCCTGCGCGGCACCGGGGGGTCGGGGGCGGTCTTCTTCTCGGGATGTGGGATGCGCTGCGTCTTCTGCCAGAACCACGATGTCTCGTGGACTGTGCGCGGGCAGCGGGTGGAGCCACCACGACTTGCCGCCATGATGCTGGAGCTCCAGGAACGCGGGTGCCACAACGTCAACGTGTTCACGCCTGAACATGTGGTCCCGCAACTACTGGAGGGTTTGCTTGAGGGACTCCGAGGAGGCTTGGCGCTACCCCTTGTCTACAACTCCAGCTCTTTCGACGGTATGGAGAGCCTCCGGCTTCTCGACGGGGTGGTGGACGTCTACGTGCCCGACCTGAAGGTCTGGACGGCGGCTTCCGCGCGGGAACACCTCAGGACGCCGGATTACCGGGAGGTGGCTCTGTCGGCCATTCGGGAAATGCACCGCCAGGTGGGGCCGCTCGTGCTGGACGACGCTGGTCTCGCCCGCCGCGGCCTCCTGGTACGTCACCTGGTCATGCCGGGAATGATTGATGAGACGGCACGCGTCCTCCGATGGATCGTCGAGGAACTCGGCGGCGGGACGTACGTCAATCTGATGGCGCAGTACACCCCGATGGGTCTCGTGTCGGAGGAACGATATGCGGACATCAACAGGCCGCCGCTGCGCGCGGAGTACGAGGAAGCCGTGCGTCTCGCAAGGGAACTCGGCCTGAACCGGCTCGACGAACGGAGTCGGGCTTGGGGAAGAACGCTTCCGCTTTCCGTCAGTTCGTGACTAAGGAGCTACGACCGACACCGTGGCGCCGTGGCTCGCCATCCACTTCTCAAGTTCCTGGCCCGAGAGCTCGACGTCGGGCGCCACGACGCACGGGCCTATCAGGGTGCCGGTCGCGCCCTGCAGTCGTACACCGATCAGGCTCGATGCCATGAAGAACGTGCGTTCCAGTTCGGCTCCGCGCAGGTCGGCGCCGCCGAGGTCTGACTCGGAGAAGTCCACGCCGCCGAGAAAGGCCCTGCGGAAGTCCGCCTCCCGCAGATCGGCGTTTTGAGCCTCGGTTCCCGAGAGCCAGGCGCCAACGAAGGATGCCTGCCGTCCTTTGGCCAGCATGAGGTCGGCCCCCATCATCTCGACCTTGTCGAAGCGGCAGCGCATGATCTTCGCGCTCGTGAAGTCCGCACGATTCAGGACGCACTCGTCGAACACGACCCCCTCAAGCACGCTCTCCGCGAAGTTGGCGCTTTTGAGCGTTAGGCCGTTCAACTCCGCACCGGTGAAATCCAGGCCAAAGGCGTTCAGCGGACCGCTCACGCCCTGTGCGGCCCGTTCGAGGTACAGACGCAGCGCCGCAGCCGCAGAGCCGCCGGTGGGCCATCTTCTGACTTCCATCATCGCCGTCCTGGCTACGGGTACCAGACGATGCGGTTCTGCCAACCGCGCCTGGCCGCCATCTGCTGGATCTGATTGATGTGAGATTGCGGCGCGTTCCGCAGGTCGACGACCACCTCCCGGTTCTTATTGAACATGTTGCCTATCTTGTTCTCGAAGTTGTTGACGTTGAAATTGGGCGACGGGTCTACCTCTTTTAGATCATAGTACTTGCCGGTACTCGGCGAGTAGAAGTCACCCTGACCTCTGCCCTGCGGCCGCTGCAGATCGCTGGGTAGATAGCCGCGTTCCCTGAGATCGAGTCCGGTCTTCGCTTCGGCTCGCGCATTGTCGTCAATGTCGTAGGTTCCGTCTCTGCGGCGGTGATCCGGGTCCTTCTGGTAATCGCTGTAGCGCTGCGGGTCCTTGGCCGCCAGGTCGTTTCTGTGTCTGTCGAGTTCCTGGCGCTCCTGGGGCGTGAGTTCGCGGTGCGGCTTCTTCCCGCCGTGGCCCGGCGGCTTGTTCTTGCCGCCGGGCTGGTTGCCCTTCTTGCCTTTGAACAGCTTCCTGAACCACTCGTAGGCCCCCGCGATCCATCCTGCGATAGTCCTGAATAACCAAACGATTCCCTTCCAGATCCATGTCAACAGCCATCGCAGGACCTGCCATATGTACTTCCATAACCATCGCAGCAGCGGGAGGAGAAGCCTTCCCACCGCGCAGATGATTCCGCCTGACATGCCCGCCAGTCGGCGGATCTCAAGGATCTTCCCATAGACCGAGGCGGCACCTTGGGCGATGGCCTTCTTGGCGGCGAACACTGCGGAGGCCATGGACCTGACCGCGGTGGCTGTTCCTTCCACTGCAGCGATCGAGGCGTCGAGCTGCTGCTCGAACTGCGCCCAGAGGCTTCCGAAAGAGTCGATTGATGCACCCTGGTTCTGCGTCCGGACCAGCTGGGCGGCCGGCGAGCTGCCGCTCTTTAGGCTGCGGAGCTCGCCGGCCATGGCGGTCCACTTGCCGCTGAGGTCGTGCAACTGGTCCTCATCGGCCTGCGGCCAGCGACCTCCCGCCTTGGCCACGAGATCGGCCAGGTCAGGGGGAAGGGTCAGGGTCATGCTCTTCCGCCGATGCCGCGTTCGATCTCGACCAGCCGCTTCTTCACCGCCTCGTCGGCGGCGTCGACGTTGTCGGCATGGACGTTGAGGTTGTGGCCGACAGTGTCGAATGCCTCGGCCAGCGCTCCCAACAGCTCGCCCATCTTGGCTGCGACTTCCTGGTACGCGCCGCCGAAGGCCATTCCTTCCTCATCGGCCCCCCATACGCCAGGACCACCGGCAACCTGCGATTTCATCGCTTCCTGACGGCTGGATAATTGCTGGCCGAGTTGTCGGATCTTACTGCTGGACTCTCGAAGGCTCTGCGTACTGATGGCGAAGCTGTCGGACATGACGGTATCGTAACAATCTTGTCAATACCTCCGGTGGACCGGGCAAGCCCGCCAGTAGGCTGCACACCGTTCTTGCCGAGAGGTCGAGAGGCTGGTGACACGTGGACGAACGGTCCGCTTCCCGGGACAGCATTCGACCTGTTCAGAACGAACGAGCACCGAGCGAACCGGCACCCGGCGCCCTTCAGGCGACGGGCGTTTCCAGAAACGGCCTGATCACGGTCGTCCTGAACTTCGAGGGCCGTGTCGAACGTCTGACCATCGCTCCTGAAGCCCTGCGGACGGGCCCTCGGCGCGATTCGGCGACCATCGCGGCCGAAATCCAGGAGGCATTCAACGACGCCGTGGACAACCTGGAACAAACCATCCGCGAGAGCACCGGCGGCTTGCTGGGCGGCGTCGAATCGGAACTCGACCAACTCGTCGATCGCTACGAGCGCACCATGGTCCAACTGACGGACGACATCGCCGAAGCGGGTCGAAAACTAGGCGCCTTCCCCAGTGATACCGCCAAAGGCCCACGCAACGAACAACGGTAACGGACCTATCACCCCAACGGAACACGGCTTGTGGCGCGCGCCCCTAAGGTTGGATTTGCGATCCCGAACGCGAGCCGGCACCTCCGTGCAAGTCGGCACATCACCCACCCAGCTGAACGGCATTGGTACCAGTCCGTCGATGGGCGCCGCCGGGTGGGTGTCGTCGGGGTAGGTGGTGAAGTGGAAGAAGTGCGACGCTTCTATTGCAGCCTGAGGAACTGGAATCTGCCGGTCTGGAAGGTCGAGGTCGATAGGCCGAAGAACTTGTGCTCGTAGAGCTGGCACGGGTTGCCGAAGCACGCGTCCACCTGAAGGACCCCCTCGTACGTGGTGACCGACTGCGGAGCACGCCCCGGCAACGAGCTGGACCTCAGGCGGGTAAAAATGATGGGATCCGGCACCGCGGGTTCGACCGCGTCGAAGCCCAGTTCTCTGGTGAACGCCAGGTCGCCGATGGCACACCGTTTCACGAAGACGGTGAAGGTGTAGACGACGCGCTTCGTGTCGGTCCGGAAGACCCGGCTGCGGTACGTCTGGCCCGCATCGCACACCTCCTCTTCCGCCGCTGCCGCCGCTGCTACGGAGGCCGGGGCTGCCCCCGACACGGGCACGGTTTCGACCGCGAGGCTCGGCGTGGGGCCGGCAGCATGGGCGGGCTGGACGCCCAGCGCCGCCAGCATGGTCGCGAGCCCTGTGGCAAGGCGAGTGACAAGCATTGTTCGTGTCATTGACCTGGCTCCAGATCTGTTGCGCGGCAGACGGTCGGCTGCCGACGGGTTCACCGAGCAGTTCGGCCACGCCACGTTTCTGGATGTCGGACACGTCAAGATCCTTCGGTGCCGAGGTGTCAAGCCCGAGCAAGGCCGTGTTCCATACCGTCGACCCGGCACCCGGCCGTCGCGGAGGTGGGAGAGCGCGGGACTGGGCTCACGCGTCCCAGATTTGGACCGACCCGTCGCTGAAGCCGGTGGCCACCAGCAGACGTCCATCCACCGGTTGCGGCGCAAACGCCAGGGACTTCACCGGTCTGGTGTGCTGGGTCTGACCGAGCGGTGCCCCGGTGGCTGCGTCCCATAGCCGCACTGTTTTGTCGTCGGAGCTGGTCGCCAGTAGCGGCCGCCCTTTGACCGGCTGCGGCGCGAATGCCACCGCTCGCACCGGCCTGGTGTGGCCGGTCAAGGGCTGGCCGACGGGTTCTCCCGTGGTTGCGTCCCACAGTCGCACTGTCCCGTCGGCGGAGCCGGAGGCCAGAAGCAGTCGGCCGTTCACAGGACGGGGTGCGAACGCCACTGACCGCACCGGGCTGGTGTGGCCCGTCAGGGGTTCGCCGACCGGTTTCCTGGTGGCCGCGTCCCACAAGCGAACCGTCTTATCGAGAGAACCGGTGGCCAGCAGTGTTCGCCCGTCGATCGGTTTCGGCGCGAACGCCACGGAGTTCACGGCCTCGGTGTGGCCGGTCAGAGGCTGGCCGACCGGCTTCCTGGTAGCCGCGTTCCACAGGCGTACCGTCTTGTCGTCCGAGCCGGTCGCGAGGAGCAGGCCTGGTCCAGGGACCCGCTGTGGCGCGATTGCCACCGCCCGTATCGGCCTGGTGTGGCCGGTCAGGGGTTCGCCGACCGGCTTCCCGGTTGCCGCGTTCCAGAGCCGTACTGTTTTGTCGTCTGAGCCGGTCGCCAGGAGCAGCGCTCCATCGACGGGTTTTGGTGCGAACGCCACTGCCCGTACCGGCTTGGTGTGGCCGGTCAGAGGCCGACCGGTCAGTCTTCCGGTGGTGGCCTCTCGCAACCGTCCCAGAATGGTGTCGCCGGTCTGGCCGATTCGTTCTCCGGTGGCCGCATCCCACAATTGCACCGTGTTGTCGTGGGAACCGGTTGCCAGCAGCAGCCGCCCATCGACCGGGTGTGGCGCGAACGCCACCGATTGCACCGAATTGCTCTCACCGCGCGTTGGAGCGTGCGGTTGGCTGGTCCAGCGTAGATGCCACTCCGGTTCCCAGCCGGTGGCGGGGGCATGGTCCTGCGAGACCTGCGCGCGCGGTCGATCCGCGGGTTTGTGGCGGGAGATGGCGCGTAGACGGTCGGCGACCGCGGACGCGGACTCGGGTCTGTGCTCGGGATTCTCAGCGAGTAGGGCGCTGATGAGGGCGTCGAGGGGCGCGGGGATGCCGATCCGGTGAGCGCCGGGCGGGCCGGAAGTGCGCGTCCTGCCGGTGAGAAGGCGGTACAGGGTCGCGCCGAGTGCGTACAGGTCCGCCCGGTGGTCGACGGGGAGGCCCTGACGCTGTTCGGGAGCCATGTAGGCGGGCGTGCCCATGGCCGTCCCAACCCTGGTCAGGCCGCTGGTGGCGTCGTCGATGCGGGCGATCCCGAAGTCGCATATCTTCAGCGTCCCGTCGGCCACCAGCATCAGGTTGGCGGGCTTGATGTCGCGATGCACCACACCGGCGCTGTGGACTGCGGCCAGGCCCTCGCACGCCTGTACCGCATATTCGAGGACCTGGTCGATCGGCAAGCCCTGCCCGGGCGCATCCTCCAGTAGCGAGTCCAGATCGCCACCCGCCAGAAATTCCAGGACCAGGAACGGGACAATCTGGTTGCCACCGGCGCGTCCAAGTTGCCGATGCTCGCCGAAGTCATGGACCGTGGCGATGTTGCGATGGTTGAGCCTGGCGGCGGCCTCACCCTCCCGCCGGAACCGGGCCCTCACCTGCTCGGCCGCCTGAGGGTGATCGCGCAGATCGGCACGGACCAGTTTGACCGCCACCCGGCGTCGCAGAACCTGGTCGTTCCCCTCCCACACC
>NZ_SMJX01000132.1 GCF_004348535.1 Actinomadura sp. KC216 | reverse complement strand
CCCGGTTGCAGCTGCGGCACGGCGAGGGGGACCGGCGGCACCTGACGAGCGTCCAGGGCCTGGTCGCACTGTCGCTGGACGCGCTCAGCTCCGTCGCCTACGGGCCGGAGGCCATCGCGCTCGTGCTGGTCACCGCGGGCGTGTCCCACGTCCGCCTCACCCTCCCCGTCACCCTGGTCATCGTCGCGCTGCTGGTCGTGCTGGTGGTGTCGTACCGGCAGGTCATCGCGGTGCATCCGGACGGCGGCGGGTCCTACGCGGTGGCACGGGACGACCTGGGGCCCCGGGTCGGCGTCCTCGCCGCCGCCGCGCTCGTCATCGACTACGTCCTCACCGTGGCGGTCAGCCTCGCCGCGGGCGCCGCCACCCTCGCGTCCGCCTTCCCCGCGCTGCTGCCCTACCTGCTGGAGACGTCGCTGGGGGTGCTCGTCGTGCTGACCGCCGTGAACCTGTACGGCATCGCCGACAGCGCCCGGTTCCTGATGTTGCCGACCCTCCTGTTCATCGGGACGGTCCTGGCCATCGTCGCCGTCGGGCTGACCCGGTCCCATCCGGCCGCGACGGTCGGCGGCGCGGTGGCCTCCCACGCGCACGAGGCGATCGGTGTGATGCTGCTGCTCAAGGCGTTCTCGGCCGGTTGCGCCGCCCTGACCGGCGTGGAAGCGATCGCCAACGGCGTCCCGATGTTCCGCAGCCCACGCGTGGCGCACGCCCAGCGGACCGAGCTGATGCTCGGCGCGCTGCTCGGCGTGATGCTCATCGGCCTGGCCCTGCTGATCCGGCGCGACACCATCGCGCCCAGGGACGGCGTGACGATCCTCGCCCAGCTCACCGCCGGGGCCTTCGGCTCCGGATGGCTCTACCAGGCGGCGAGCGTCATCGTCGCCGTCGCGCTCACGCTGGCCGCCAACACCAGCTTCGGTGGGCTGCCCGTCCTGCTCAGCCTGCTCGCCAAGGACCGCAGGCTGCCGCATCTGTTCGCGCTGCGCGGCGAACGTCCGGTGCACCGCTACGGCGTTCTCGCGGTGGCCGTCGCCGCCGCGCTGCTGTTGATCGCCGTGGACGCCCGCACGCACCGCCTGCTCCCACTGTTCGCCATCGGCGTGTTCACCGGGTTCACGATCAGCCAGACCGGCCTCGTCGCGCACTGGTGGCGGCTGCGCCCACCCGGCTGGGCGGGGACCGCGCTGCTGAACGGGACCGGCGCGGTGCTCACCGCCGTCGCCACCCTGGTCCTGCTGATCACCAAGTTCGACGAGGGCGCGTGGGTGGTCGTCATCGTCGTGCCGCTGCTCATCCTGCTGTTCACCCGCGTCCGGCACCACTACGACCGGATCGCCCGCGAACTGCACCTCGGCACGCTTCCGGCCCGGCGCCCCGAGCCGCCGCACCAGGGACGGCTGGTCATCGTCCCGATCCACCGGTTCGGCGTGATGACGGGCGGCGCGCTGAGCACCGCGCTGAGTTTCGGCCAGGAGACCGTGGCGGTCACGGTGTCGACCGGCGAGGACGACGCCCGCACCCTCCGCTCTCAATGGGACCGCTGGGACCCGGGCGTCCGGCTGGAGATCCTCGACAGCCCGCAGGAGGCCAGGATCCGCCCGATCGTGGAGCACATCAAGCAGATCTCGGCCCGAGACGACCGGTCGCTCCTCGTGCTCGTCCCGACGATCCAGTCCGGCCGGCCCCGATCCAGGCTCCTCCACGACCAGAGCAGCCTGCTCCTCGCCGAGGCCCTGCGCGAGAACGTTCCCGGCGCGCTGGTCTGCCTCATGCCCTACCGCGTCCACGAGTAGCCGAAGCCACCGGCGCGTTCCCACGGGGCGAGGATCGGCTCATTCTGCCGTGCAGCGATCCCGACACCGTGTCGAAATCGGCGCCCGCCGGTTCCGTCACGACGCTCATGCATGAAGCCGCGGTGCGCCCGTAGCGTCCTTTCGTACCAGCCGATCAGCCCCATGTAGGTGCCTCCTCGGCGGGATCTGTCGGCTGCACATGAGACATACGCGAGGGACATGATGGATGTGAGCGACGCCAAGGGCGCCATGACCGGTGACGACTTTCGGGCGAGCCTCGATGATGGCCGTGAGGTGTGGCTGGGCGGCGAGCGGGTTCGCGATGCCGCGACGCACCCGGAGCTGCGGGGCGCGGTTGACGAGATCGCCCGGCTGCTGGATCTGCGCCTGTCGGACCCGGTCGCCCGGAAGACCACGCTGACGATGTCGGCGGAGTCGGGCAACCTCGTCAGCCGCTCGTACAGCCTGCCCACGACCCCGGAGGAGTTGCGCGCCAAGTTCGCGGCCTCCCAATGGTGGATGGCCGAGAGCCTCGGCCAGCACGGCCGCGCCCCCGACTTCATGGCGAACGTCGTCGTCGGTCTGCGCGATTACCACGCGGAGTTGGAGACGAACCGTCCCGGCTTCGGGGCCAACGTGATCAACTACCACCGCTACGCCGCCGAACACGACCTGGTGCTCACGCACGCCCTCGGCGATCCGCAGATCGATCGCAGTGCCAGCCCCCTGGACGACCCCGACCTCGCGCTGCGGGTGATCGAGGAGAACGACCGGGGCGTCGTCATCCGCGGCGCGAAGCAACTGGCGACCCTGGCGCCGTTCGCCCACGAGGTGCTCGTCTACCTCAACGGCGTCTCCGCGCAGCGAGGCGCCGAGAAGTTCGTCATCTGGTTCGCGCTGCCGATGAACACCCCCGGGCTGAAGGCTCTGTGCCGTGAGCCGCTCGGCAGCTCCGGCGCCGGACACGCGCACACCCTCGCGCGGCGCTACGACGAGCAGGACGCCCTGCTGTTCTTCGACGACGTCGAGATCCCGTGGGAGCGTGTGTTCCTCCTCGGCGACGGCCTGCTCGCGCTCAAGGGTCTCTCCCGGATCAACGCCTGGTCGATGCAGAGCACCCACATCCGCTTCTACGAGCGGTTGCGGACCTTCATCTCCGTGGCGGCCATGCTGGCCGACAGCATCGGGGTCGACGGGTTCCGCGGCATCCAGGAGGACCTGGGCGAGCTCATCTCCTACGCCGAGACGCTGCGGCTGGGCATCGCGGGCGCGGAGGCGACGGCGGTGCGCACGCCGAGCGGGCTGCTCGCGC
This sequence comes from Actinomadura sp. KC216, assembly GCF_004348535.1. GTDB lineage: Bacteria > Actinomycetota > Actinomycetes > Streptosporangiales > Streptosporangiaceae > Spirillospora. The sequence continues at coordinate 18,086 of NZ_SMJX01000132.1, read as the reverse complement.
CGGCGCCGTCGTACGGCCTCGGCTTCTGGTCCGCGGAGGTGTCGGTGCGGGTCGTCGGCATCGTGCGCCGCATCGGGGCGTCGGGGCTCATCATGCAGCCGTCCGAGGCCGACCTGGCCAGTCCGGAACTGCGCCCCTTCATCGACCGGTACATGCGCGGCCGCGGCATGGCCGCCGACCACAAGGCGCGCCTGTTCCGGCTCGCCTGGGAACTGGTCGGCGACGGCTTCGGAGCCCGCCAGGAGCTGTACGAGTACCTGCACCGCGGCGACCCGGGCGCGGGCCGTACCCGGCTGCTGCGCAGCTACGACCGCTCGGAGACCGATGCCCGTGTCCGCCGGCTGATCTCCTCGCCGCTCGGCTGAGCCCGCCCCATAATCCCGAAGAGGACGATTCATGATCATCGATGCGCACGCGCACCTGAGCGCGCCCGCCGAACTGTACGCCTGGAAGTCGGGGCTCCTGGCGCACCGCGGGGCCCACGGCCGCGGCGCCCCGCGCATCAGCGACGACCAGCTCCGGGCCGCTCACACCGACCCCCACCCCAGCTTCGGCAACGTCTCGCACATGGACCACATCGACGGCGCCGGCGTCGACGTCCAGCTCATCTCGCCGCGGCCGTACCAGATGATGCACAGCGAGCAGGGCAAGCTCGTGCAGTGGTTCACCGAGGAGACCAACGACCTCATCCACCGCTCCACCGAACTGTTCCCGGGCCGGTTCCTCGGCGTGGCGGGGCTGCCGCAGAGTCCGGAACTCGAACCGGCGCAGTGGGCCGGTGAGTTGCGGCGTACCGTCACCGAGCTCGGCTTCGTCGGGGCCATGCTCAATCCGGACCCGTTCGAGGGCACCGCGACGCCGCCGGCGCTCGGTGATCGATACTGGTACCCCCTCTACGAGGCACTGTGCGAGCTCGACGTCCCGGCGCTGATCCACGCCGCCGGATGCCGGCGGCCGGCACGCGAGCCCTACAGCCTCCACTTCATCCAGGAGGAGACGGTCGCGATCTGGAGCCTGCTCAACTCCTCGGTGCTGCGGGACTTCCCCGAGCTGAAGATCGTGGTCTCGCACGGCGGCGGCGCGATCCCCTACCAGGTGGGCCGGTTCCTGCCCTCCGGCGTCCGCTCCGGAGCGACGCCCTACCTGGACAAGCTCCGCAATCTGTACTTCGACACGTGCCTCTACACCCAGGACGCGATCGAACTGCTCATCCGCACTGTCGGCGTCGACCGCTGCCTGTTCGGCACCGAGAAGCCCGGAACCGGCTCGCAGATCAATCCGGAGAACGGCCGCTGGTTCGACGACATCCACCTGCTGGTGAACGACATCGGCTGGCTCACGGACGCCGACCGCACCGCCCTGTTCGAGGGCAATGCCCGCGCGGTCTTCCCCATCGACGCCGGCGGTCCGGCGCGGACGGCATGAGCGGCGCGCCATGGCGACCGTAGTCACCGGGATCGGCTGCTCGCACGGACCCCAGCTCAAGACGCCGCCGGCAGGCTGGTCCGAGCGCGCGGTGGCCGACCGGCGCAACCAGGCCCTCGAATTCCGGGGACGCACCTACGACTTCGCGTCACTCCGGAACCTGCGCGAGGACTTCTCCGCGCACTGCACGCACGAGGCGATGCAGGCCAACTGGGACGCTTCGCAGGCGGCGATGGACCGGCTGGGGCGGCACGTGGCCGCCGCCGACGTCGACGTGCTCCTGATCATCAGCAGCGACCACAAGGAGGTCTACGGCGACGAACTACTGCCCGCGTTCGCGATCTACTGGGGCGAGGACGTCGCGCACGTGCCGTTCACCGAGGCCCAGCTCGCGGCCATGGCGCCGGGGCTGGCCGAGGCCGCGCTCGGCGATGTGCCCGCGCGGACGGTCGTGCGGGAGTGCCACCCAGAACTGGCCCGGCACCTGATCGAACAGGCGGGCGGGTTCGGCTTCGACGTGGCCGCCTCGCGCTCCCTGCCGCCGGGCCGGTACGCCAACCACGGCATCCCGCACGGATGGGGCTTCATCTACCAGCGGATACTCGGTGAGACGTGCCGCATCCCGTTCGTCCCGGTATTCATCAACACCTTCTACGACCCCAACCCCCCAACGGCCGCGCGCAGCTACCAGTTCGGCCGCGCACTCGGCCGGGCCCTGAAGGCCTTCCCCCAGGACCTGCGGGTCGGCGTGATCGCCTCCGGCGGGTTGTCGCACTTCGTCATCGACGAGGAGCTCGACCGGCGCTTCCTCGCGGCCCTGGAGTCCGGCGACGAGCAGTACCTGACCTCCATCGACCCGGCCCTGCTGCGTTCGGGCACCTCCGAACTGCGCAGCTGGATCGCGGTGGCCGCCATCGCGGCCGAGACCGGGATGACCGCCGCCTCCACCGATTACCGTCCCTGCTACCGCACCGAGGCCGGCACCGGAAACGCCATGGGCTTCGTGACCTGGAGCCGCACCGATGGCTGATCCCCTCGACATACCCGTCACCGCGTCCGATGCGATCACGCGCCTGCGGTCGCTGGACGTGTGCGCCGTCTCCGACGCCCTGGACACCCTGGGGCTGCCCGGCGCGACCGTGGGGCTCGCCCCGATGTGGCCGTCCCCGGACACCGTCGTCGGACGGGTCCGCACCGTCAAGGCGGGCCCGAGGGCGGCGGCCGGGCCGACCACCCACATCGCGAGCCCCGCCGTCGCCTCCGCGCGTCCCGACGACGTGATCGTGATCGACAACCACGGGCGCACCGACGTCTCATGCTGGGGCGGGCTGCTCGCCGAAGCCGCCGTGGCCGCGGGGGTCGCGGGGGTCGTCGTGGACGGCGCCTGCCGTGACGTGCCCGAATGCGCCGGTCTCGCCCTGCCGTTGTTCGCCAGGGCCGCCGTCCCGGTCAGTGCCCGGGGCCGGATCGTCCAGGACGAGATGGACGTGCCCGTCCAGATCCGCGGCGTCCGGGTCTGCCCCGGCGACCTGGTGGTTGCCGACCGCAACGGTGTGGCGTTCATCGCGGCCGAGCACGGCGAACGGGTGATCGCCCTCGCCGAACGCATCACCGCCCGGGAGGCCGCGATGGCGGCGGCGGTGCGGGCGGGCCGCTCGATCGTCGAGGTCATGCACGACAGCCAGTTTCCCGCCGTCACCGCCGAGGAGATCCCGTGACCGTGCCCGGCACCCCCTTCGACCCGCGGCTCGAGGACCTGTCGACCGCGACCCTCTCCGACGCGCTGGACAGGCTCGGACTGCCCGGGAGCCTGCACGGGCTCGCACCGCTCGGGCCGGGGCAGCGCCTGGTCGGGCGCGCGTTCACCGTCCGCTACCGGCCGGCGGGCAACCCGCCCGGGACCGTCGGCGACTACCTCGACGACGTCGCACCGGGATCGGTCGTGGTCCTCGACAACCAGGGGCGCACCGACTGCACGGTGTGGGGCGACATCCTCACGGCCGTGGCACACGCGAAGGGAGTGGCGGGCACCGTCATCGACGGCGTCTGCCGCGATGTGCACCGCGCGCTCGGCCTCGGCTACCCGATCTACAGCCGCGGGCGGTTCATGCGCACCGGCAAGGACCGGGTCGAGGTCGCCGAGGTGGGAGGCCCGGTGGCCGTCGGCGGAGTGCAGCTGTGCCCGGGCGACCTGGTGGCCGGCGACCAGGACGGCGCCGTCGCGATCCCCTCGGCGGCTCTCTCCGACGTCCTCGGCCTCGCCGTCGAGATCGCCGAACGTGAGGAGCGGATCCTCGCCGGCGCGCTCGCCGGTTCCACCATCGCCGAGGCCCGGGCCGCCTACGGCTACCACGAACTGCAGCGCCGAGGAGCACGATGAACACCAGCCCCTTGACCTACGACGAGACCGAGCTGCTGACGATGGGCACCGCGACGCTGTTCGAGGCCGCCCGCCTGGACTGCGATCTCGACCCCGAGCTGCGGCCGGTCTGGCCCGGCGCCCGCCTGTGCGGGACCGCGTTGCCCGTGCTCGCCGCCAGCGGCGACAACCTGCCGCTGCACTGGGCACTGGAGCAGGCGGCACCCGGTGACGTGCTGGTCGTCGATGCCGGGGGATCACGCTGCGGCTTCTGGGGCGAGGTGCTGTCCGTCGCCGCCCAGGCCCGAGGAGTGCGCGGACTCGTCATCGACGGGGGTGTGCGCGACACCGCGCAACTGGAGCAGCTCGGTTTCGCGGCGTTCTCATCCTCGATCGCGATCCGCGGCACCGGTAAGGCGTGGCGCGGCACCGTCGGCGAGCCGATCACAGTGCGGGGGCGTCCCGTGCGACGCGGCGATCTCGTCGTCGCCGACCAGGACGGCATCGTCGTCCTGCCGGCGGAGCGCGTGGACGACGTCGTCGAGGCGGCCCGGGCCCGGGCCGCGAAGGAGGAGGCGTACATGGACAGGCTGCGGTCGGGCGAGCTGACCCTGGACATCTATGCGCTGCGGGACACCCAGTGACCACCACCGACCCGCAGACCGGGTTCAAGAAGGCCGCCGGTCATTTCGCATCCGGCGTCACGATCGTCACGACCCGCAACGGCGGCCACGTCTACGGCATCACCTGCTCGTCGTTCGTGTCGCTGTCGCTCAACCCACTGCTGGTGACGGTGTCGGTCAATTCCCAGAGCCCGTTCCTCGCGGAGGTGCGGGAATCGGGGTACTTCGCCGTGAGCGTCCTGGCCGATCAGCAGCAGGACGTGTCGCGGTACTTCGCGACCCGCGGACGGGGCCGGGCCGAGGGCGAGTTCCCGAATCTGGCGACCGAGTCGATGACCACCGGCGCCCCGATCGTGAGCGACTGCCTGAGCTGGTTCGACGCGAAGCTGCACGCGATCCTGCCCGGCGGCGACCACAAGATCCTCATCGGTGAGGTGGTGGCGGCGGGCGGCCGGGATGGAGCGCCGCTGCTGTACTGGGCGGGGAACTACCGCACGCTGGACATGGCAGCGCCCGTCGATCGCATCGAGCAGTACGCGGACGCGATGTCGGTCCAGCTGCATCTGATCGGCCTCGACAGCACCGGGCTCCTGGACGCGCAGCTCGCCCTCGAACCCGCCGCGGGCGCACTCGCCGCGCGCGTTCGCTCGGAGGCGGGGCTGTCCGCGCTTCGCGCCTCGCTGGCGGAGTCGCGCGCCCTCACCGCCGAACCGGAGGCGTTCACCGAGTCCGCGCTGCGGTTCCACACCGTGCTGGGGGCCGCGTCGGAGAACCCCGCGATCGCCGCGTCGGTCCAGGCGCTCGGGCGCTCCCGGTGGGCCCACTACGCGAGCGGCACCACCCGGGAGTCCATGATCCGTACCATCGAGGCGCACGAGAAGATCTATCGCGCCATCGAGTCCGGCGACGCGGAGCGCACGCGGGCCCTGGTCACCGACCACCTCACCACGGTGGGCGTGCGGCTGTGCCACCGGTGAGGCTGTGCGACCGGTGAGGCGGCGAACGGCCGTCAGTGGGCGCCTCGCAGGCGCGCCAGCGTCGCGACGCGCAGCGCCGTGTGCATCTCCCGGCGGGCGCTGCCGCAGTTCAGGTCGATCTTGCCGATCTTCCGGATGCGGTCCAGCCGGTAGTACACCGTGCTGCGGTGGACCATGAGCTCTCGCGCGGTCGCCTGCGCGTCGCAGGCGTTGTCGAGGTAGCACTCCAGCGTGGTGATGAGATCGGGCCCGCCCTCGACGGCCAGCAGGTTCTGCAGCGGTGGAGGCAGGTCCCTGCGGGTGAGCGAGGCGAGCGGCAACTGGACGAGCAGCCGGTCGAGGCCGAGGTCCGACCACTTCGCGATCGGGCCGTAGGTCGCCTCGTCCAGCCAGGCCGCCCGGGCCGCCACCAGAGCCTCCCGGTAGGACTCGACCGCGTCGGCAAGCCCTTCCCGCGGGTCACCGATGCCCGCGCGCAGCCGGGAGAGCCCGTCCGCGCCCAGGTGTTCGGCGATGCGCTCCTGGTTGACGCGGCGCGGCGTGATCGCGACGGCATGCGTGGCAAGGACGGTCCCCGTCACCTTCGAGGGCGACTTGCGCAGCAGGTCCGTCATGCAGTCGTTGAGGGACAGCCGGTCCTCGATGGCCAGCTCCCCCTCCGGCGCGCCGACGGTGAGCACCAGAACCGTGTAGCTCTCCGACGCGCCGATCATGCGCGTCTCGCGCAGCACCTTCGCGGCCTCGGCCCGCGTTTCGGGATCGCCGGACAGGACACGCGTCAACTCCTCATTGACGCGCGCGAGCTCGCGTTTGCGGCTGAGCTCGCGTTCGTGCAGCAGCTCCTTGAGATCCTCGGCGGCCGCCTCCAGCGCGTCACGGTGCCGAGCCGCTCCCTCCTCGGACGTGCCGGGATGGATGTAGGCGATGTACCCGACGAGGCGTTCGCCGCGCCGGATGGGGAAGATCACCCGGGCCGACGCGCTGGTCTTCTCGTCGGGTGGGATCACCACCGCGCCGTGGGCGCGGTGAGCGCCCGCCCGGTGGATCATCTCCCGCCCTCGCGCGGTACCGCGGCGGCTCAAGATCACCGTTCGGCGCGCCTCGTCGATGTCGTCGTCGTGCGCGCTGAACGCCACGAGGTTCAGCTCGGTGTCATAGAGGACGAGCGAACGATCGAGCTGCTCGGCGAGGTTCTGGATCACATCATCAAGGTTCAACTACCGACCACCTATCCCGACACGGTGTCGGAAATTTTGAGCAGACCTTAGTACAGCCGGTGAATCCCTCAACCGTCACCACGGACATACCGTTCGGCCAAGGCGTCCGGCGAGGACGGCTCGACGCCCGTCGAAATGGAGACCCACGTGAGCATCCTCGATCCTGTGACCTGGACCGGCAGGCTGTACTCGTCCGGCTGGCGGGAGGGTTCCGGCGGCCCGGCCGCCGTCTCGGAGGCGGCGACCGGGACACGGCTGGGCACCATCGGCACGGCAGCCGGGCCGGATGTCGAAGCGGCGGGCGCCACGGCCGCCGCGGCGCAGCCCGCTTGGGCGGCGACCTCGTTCAGGGAGCGTGGCGCGGTGCTGCTTCGCGCCGCCGCGGCGCTGGAGGCCGACCGCGACGACATCGTCGCCTTCATGATCCGCGAGACCGGATGCACCCGCCCCAAGGCGGCGCAGGAGATCGTCAAGGCCGTCGGCGAGCTCACCGCGGCCGCCGCCCTGGTTGACCAGCCCTGTGGCGACCTGCTTCCGCACGAGGTCCCCGGCGTGCTGTCGATGGCCCGCCGTGTCCCGGTCGGCGTCGTGGGCGTCATCGCGCCGTGGAACGCTCCACTCATGCTCGCGATCCGCGCCGTCGCACCGGCGCTGGCCCTGGGCAACGCGGTGCTGCTCAAGCCCGCTCCGGAGTCCCCGGTCAGCGGCGGCGTGCTCCTCGCCCGGATCCTGGAGGAGGCGGGACTCCCCGACGGCCTGCTCCACGTCCTGCCGGGAGGTGCCGACATCGGCGAGGCCGTCGTCCGGTCGCCGCACACCGCGGTGATCTCCTTCACCGGGTCCTCCGCGGCCGGGCGCCGGGTCGGCGAGATCGCCGGCGGCATGCTCAAACGCGTCGTCCTCGAACTCGGCGGCAACAACGCCTACATCGTCCTCGACGACGCCGACCTCGCGATGGCCGTCAACAACGCCGCCTGGGGCTCGCTCCTGCACCATGGGCAGATCTGCATGGCGACCGGCCGGCACCTCGTCCACGAGTCGCTCGCCGACGAGTACGTCGAGCGGCTCACCGCCTACGTCCGGTCGCTCGCCGTCGGCGATCCCACCCGCCCCGAGGTGCGGGTGGGACCGCTGATCAGCAAGCGCCAGGCGGACCGGGTCCACGAGATCGTCACCGAATCGGTGGAGGCCGGCTCGGTGTTGTGCGCCGGTGGCCGGCAGGACGGCCCCTTCTACACCCCGACCGTCCTCGACCGGGTCACGCCCTCGGTCCGCGCCTTCAGCGACGAGATCTTCGGTCCGGTGCTCCCCGTCACCCGCTTCTCCAGCGACGACGAGGCGATCGAACTCGCCAACGCCACCCGCTACGGGCTGTCGGCGGCGATCCACACCGGCTCGATGGGGCGCGGCCTCGACATGGCCACCCGCCTGCGCACCGGCATGGTGCACGTCAACGGCCAGACCATCAACGACGCGCCGCACGTCCCGATGGGCGGCACGCGGGACTCCGGCAACGGTGGCCGCTACGGCGGGCACTGGAACCTCGACGAGTTCACCCAGTGGCAGTGGGTCACGGCCCGCAGCACTCCGGGCGCCTACCCCGTCTGAACCAGCCCCCGTCTGAACCAGCCGGCACAGCCGCGATCTCGGAAAGCACGAAAGAAGAAGTCGCATGAAGATCTCAGTGGAACGCGCCCGCTGCGAGGGCTACGGGTTCTGCGAACAGTCCGCGCCGACCCTGCTGCGCCTCGACGAGGAAGGCGAACTCGAGGTCCTCCTGGAGGAGGTCCCGGCCGCCGACATCGAGGTCGCCCAGGCCGCCGTACGCGTCTGCCCCGTCGCCGCGTTGAAGCTCACCGATGCGTAGCACTACGGGCACGATCGTCATCGTCGGCGGTTCGGTCGCCGCGACGACGGCCTCGGACGCGCTGCGCCAGCAGGGACACGATGGCCCGATCACCGTCCTGAGCCAGGAGTCCTACGCACCGTATGTGCGGCCGCCGCTGTCGAAGGCCGTCCTGAAGGGCACGGAGCCGGTGGAGTCGGTGTTCATGACCGCCCTGCCCTCCGACGTCACGCTGCGCACCGGCGCGCGGGCGACCGGCCTGGACGCCGACCGCCGGCGCGTGCTGCTCGCCGATGGCGAGGAGGTGCCCTACGACGGGCTCTTCCTCGCGACCGGCGCCCGCGCCCGGCGCCTGGGCTCGTCTCCGGGCGAGCTCGTCGTCCGCGACCTCGACGACGCGCTGGCGCTGCGTGACCGGCTCGCCATCGCGCGCTCCGCGCTGATCATCGGCGGTGGCTTCCTCGGCATGGAGATCGCTTCCTCCGCGCGTTCCCTCGGCGTCGAGGTCACCGTCATCGATCGGGATCCGCATCTGGTCCGCCAGTTCGGCCGGCGGCTCGCGGCCCGCCTGACCGCCGCCGCCACCGCCGAGGGGGTCGTCCTCGCCCGCGCAGCGGGCGGCGTCGAGTTGCTCGGCGGCGGCGAGGAGGTCACGGGCGTGCGCACCGGCTCCGGCACCGTGCACGAGGCCGATCTCGTGATCACGGCGGTCGGCTGCCGGCCGAACGTCGAATGGCTCGCCGGCACCGGGCTCGCCTCGCCGGCCGGGGTCTGCGTGGACAGCCGCTGCCGGGTGCGGCCGGACATCGTCGCCGCCGGTGACCTCGTCGCCCGGCTCCACGGTCCGGGCGGCCTGCGCCGGACCCCGCACTGGGCCAACGCGCTCGACCAGGCCCGCGTCGCCGCGGCGGCGCTGGTACGCGGCGGCGAAGCCCCGATCTACCGGCCCAGGCCGTTCTTCTGGACCGAGCAGTGGGGTCTGGACATCAAGATCGCGGGCGAGATCCGTCCCGGTACCGAACTGTCGGTCCTCGACGGCTCGCTCGACGAAGGGGGCGCCCTCGTCCAGTGGACCCTCGACGGCCGCCCGGTCGCCGCGGGCACCGTGAACCGCCGGGTCCCGATCGGCAGACTCCACAAGCTCGCCGCACCCGCGCCCGCGGCGTGACCTCCATTCCCACCTCGTTTCTGGAGCCACCTTGACCACCAGCCCCGCACCAGCCCTGGACCTCGACCTGTTCACCGACGAGGCGCTACTCGACCCGTGGCCGCTCTACCAGCAGATCCGCGACACCGGACCGGTCTGCCGCCTCTCGCGCCTCAATGTCTGGGCGATGGGACGCTACGCCCAGGTCCGGGCCGCCCTCGGTGACTGGGAGACCTACTCCTCGGCCAGCGGCATCGGCCTCAACGACGTCGCGAACGAAGCCACGCGCGGCCTGATCATCGCCACCGATCCGCCCGAGCACGACCGGCTCCGCGGCGTCCTGGCGGAGCGCCTGTCGCCGCGCGAGATCCGGAAGCTCGGCGACGACATCCGGCGCCGGGCCGCCGAGCTGGTCGGCGACCTGGTCGAGAAGGGCGAGTTCGACACGGTCACCGACCTCGCGCAGGACTTCCCGCTCTCCATCGTCCTCGACCTGATCGGGCTGCCCCAGGACGGCCGCGACAAGGTCCTCACCTGGGCCGACGCCGCCTTCTCCGCGAGCGGTCCCGAGGGCCCGCGCACCGACGCGGCCCTCCCCCTGCTCCAGGACCAGCTGGTGTACCTCGCCACCCGGGCCACCCCCGACCAGTTGGCCCCGGGCAGCATGGGCCGGGCGATCTACGAGGCCGCCGAGGCCGGGAAGATCGCGTCCGAGTCGTGCGTGCCGCTGATGTCCGCCTACGTCACCGCCGGCCTGGACACCACGATCAACGCGATCAGCAACGCCGTCTGGTACTTCGCGACCTACCCGGACCAGTGGGACGCGGTCCGCGAAGACCGCGGCCTGATCCCGAGCGCGTTCAACGAGATCCTGCGCATCGAGTCGCCCGTGCAGTTCTTCTGCCGCGTCACCACCCGCGACGTGGACGTCGAGGGCATGGTGCTGCCCGAGGGCTCGCGGGTGATGATGCTGTACGCCTCGGCGAACCGGGACGAACGCCGCTGGCCGGACCCGCAGCGCTTCGACGTGCGCCGCAACCCGGCCGAGCACGTCGCCTTCGGTTACGGCATGCACGGCTGCGCCGGCCAGGGGCTGGCCCGGCTCGAGGGCCACTCGATCCTGGAGGCACTGGCCGACCGGGTGACGCGTTTCGAGGTCGGCACGCCGCAGCGGCGCATCAACCAGCTGATCCGCGGGCTGAGCGCGCTGCCCACCACCGTGCACGCGGCCTGAGAGGAGCGGCTGACCATGTTGGCCACCAGGTTCAACGGCCCCTTCGACATCACGGTCGAGCAGGTTCCGGACCCCCGGCCGGTCGACCCCACCGACGCGACCGTGGAAATTCTGTACTCCGCGATCTGCGGTTCCGACCTGTGGACCTACCGCGGCATCGTCCCCCACGCCCCCGGCGGCATCGGCCACGAGTTCATGGGACGCGTCCTGGACGTCGGCGCCGGCGTGACGTCGGTCCGGCCGGGTGACACCGTGATCGCGCCGTTCGCCTTCTCCGAGGGCCACTGCGACCAGTGCCGACGTGGACTGCAGCCCCTGTGCGAGGACTCGGGTATCTGGGGCAAGGACTGGGCGGGCGCACAGGCGCAGGCCATCCGGGTGCCTTTCGCGGACGCGACCCTGGTCCCGCTGCCCTGGTCGGCCGGCGAGCTCGACACGGAACTGGCCCGGCTTCTGATGCCGCTGTGCGATGTGTACGCCACCGGCACCCACGGCGCGGTCCTCGCGGGCGTCGGTGCCGGCGACACCGTCGTCGTGATCGGCGACGGGGCCGTCGGAATCTCGGCGGCCCACGCGGCGCGCCGCATGGGCGCCGGGCGGGTGGTGCTGCTGGGCGAGCAGCCGGCACGGCTGACGGTCGCCAAGGGCTTCGACGTCGAGACCCTGCGGGTGTCCCGCGACGAATCACCGGTCGCTCGGGTGCGCGAGCTGTTCGGCGGCCGGTTGCCCGACCGGGTGGTGGAGTGCGTGGGCGCGCAGGCCGCCTTCGACACGGCGCTGGAGGTGGTCGCGCCCGGCGGAGCAGTGGGATACGTGGGCGTCCCGCACGGTGTGGAGCCGATTCCGCCGATGCGGCTCTTCGCACGCCAGGTCACCCTGTGCGGCGGGGTGGCGCCCGCCCGCCGCTACCTTCCCGGGCTGATCGACGAGGTGCGCTCCGGCAGCCTCGACCCCTCGGCACTGATCGACCGCACTCTCGCGCTCGCCGACGCCCCGAAGGGCTACGCGGCGATGGACACCGGAACGGCACTGAAGGTGCTGCTGGAGACAACAGGAGGAAGCCATGGCGACTGAGCCGACGGTGGCCATCGCCGGGGCCGGTGTCGGCGGCCTCACCCTGGCACTGGAACTGCACGACCGAGGCATCGAATGCGTCGTGCTCGAAGCCGCCCCGCAGCTGGAGCCGCTCGGCGTCGGCATCAATCTCCTTCCTCACGCCACTCGCAACCTGTCCCGGTTGGGGCTGGAGGACGCGTTGGCGGCGGTCGCGGTGACAACGGCCGAATCCGCCTTCTTCAACCGGTTCGGCCAGCACATCTACAGCGAGCCCGTCGGCCGCCACGCCGGCTACGCATGGCCACAGTTCTCGATCCACCGCGGCGACCTGCAACTGGTACTGCTGGACGCAGTGCGGGAACGCCTGGGCGCCGATGCGGTCCGCCTCGATCACCGGGTCGTGTCGGCCTCGCAGGACGAAGACCGCGCGACCGTAGAGATACAGCATTCGGACGGATCGACCGACTTCCTCTCCGCCGCCGTGGTCGTGGCCGCGGACGGTGTGCATTCGACGATCCGTCGCCAGTTCCACCCGGAAGCGGCACAGCCCAAGTACACCGGCTACATGATGTGGCGGGGCGTCACCGCGTGGCCGCCCTTCCTGTCAGGCGCATCGATGGTGCGGGCCGGGTGGCTCGCGACCGGGAAAATGGTGATGTACCCCATCCGCGACGCCGTCGACGAACAGGGGCGCCAACTGGTGAACTGGGTCGCCGAATGCGAAGCGCCCATGCGCGACAAGCGCGACTGGAACACCCCCGGGCTCATCGAGGACTTCATCGGCCCGTTCGAGGACTGGCACTTCGACTGGCTCGACGTTCCGGCGCTGATCCGCGCAGCCGACGAAGTCCTGGAATATCCGATGGTGGACCAGGACCCGCTGGACCACTGGACCGAGGGCAGGATCACACTCCTGGGCGATGCCGCGCACCCGATGGTTCCACGCGGTTCCAACGGCGCCGCACAGGCCATCCTCGATGGTGGAGTGCTGGCCGAACACCTGGCCCAGACCGATCCGGTCACCGCCCTGCGCCGCTACGAGGAATCCCGCCTGCCGGCGACGGCGCAGGTGGTCCTCACCAACCGCAAGAATCCGCCGGACGCGATCCTTCGAGAGGTCTACGAACGTACCGGCGACCAGCCCTTCGATCACATCGACGATGTCCTCACCCGCGCTGAGGTCGTCGCCCTCAGCGACGAGTACAAGACCATCGCCGGCTTCGGCAAGGAGCAGCTGACACAATAAAACGGGCCGGCCCTGGACGCCAGCGGATAACGCAGCGAATGCAGACGCCGTCGCCAAACAGGTACGTGAGCGGTTAGGCCACCGGGTCGGCCGGGTCGTGACCAACACTCGGAGTCCAGTCATCCATCAGATCGCCCACATCCTGGTCGAGCTTGTTCCCACGCTCTGCGTGCCCTGCAGAGGGTTCGAACCTACGCAGCACCGGATCGTGTTCGCTCGTTGTTTGCTCGAATGTCGCGGAACGCTTGGGTAGCCAGCGGTACGAAACGACAGCGCTGGCCGCTGGTGGCTGTACAAAGCGGGACAGACTGACGGGTTTCAGCACCTTGAATAACGGAGCGACAGGGCTCGTAGCCGACTTCTAATCCGACGGTCACGGGTTCGAATCCTGCCGGCACGCCCCACCTGACGTGCGATTTGCCACTGCCAAGAGCCCGGATTCTGCTCCGGTTCGTCCCCGTGTCCGCTCGATTGTCGCTGACCTGTCGCCACCCTCCACACGGATCGCTGCGATCGCCTGCCCAGCCGCCGCTTCCGCCCCCGGTGACTGCTGGAACGCTGGCGCATTAGTGAGCGTGATCTTGCTTGTACGCCGACGTCCGATGACCTCCCTGGGGTCGGGTGACGCGCCGTCCGGCACAACGTCTGACGGTCCGGTCGGGAGAATGTGCAGGCCAGGCAGGCGGGGCAGGATGTGGTTTCGCGGATGTAGAGGTTCTGGGCCGGTCCCCGCGACGCTCGCTCTGCGCGACCAGATCCGTCCGCTGTTTCGGAGCTCTTTCTCCTACCCACCGTGGCACTAGCCGAGAAGCGGCTCACCGCCTCTCGCAGGCCGTCCGCCACGTCGGCTCCAAGGGGCGGGCGTCCGGTCCCGGATGACACGCTGCTACTCGCGCTCGCTTATCCCGTCCTCGCTGACCGGCTGCGCTGGCGCGGCCTGCGACATCTACGAACGGCTGATCGTGGACACCGGCCTGGCCGCCGTCCGAGAACTCACCCGGCGACGCGTTCCAGATCGTCTAACTCATGGTCGTGCCCCGTCCATGCCGTGGCATTGGCAGCGGCCTGCTCACCGCTCAGACCGCGTCCGGCCCCGCGCTTGGTTGCTCGCCCTCGTCGACTCGTCCACCGCCCGCCTCTACCTGCGGCACAGCTGGCAGCAGTTTTGTCTCCTGGTCTGGACCGTCCACCCCCCTCACCTGGACACGAACGGCGTTACCATCCGCCCTTGCCGCACGGTCCTGGCCCAAGTGAACGTCGAAGCCGACATCCTGTACTGACTGCGGACAGCTCGTGGCCAGGAGCGGACACCACGCTCTCTCGCTTGTGCGCTACAGGCCGGACGACGCGGCGATCCCACGGACTACTGACGGGATTTCGTCGTTTCGCGGGTCCGGCGGGCGCTGGGCCGCCGTTCTCTATCCAACGCTTCCCCCACCACCGCGTGTGTTCTCAGTGGGACGCGTGGGCTGCCAGGCCGCCATCAGCTCACATCCTTCTTAGAGCTTGGTCTTGACGTCGGGCTGGGGGCGGGTTGTCGGGCCGGTGATGGTGTCTGTGCGTAGGGCTAGTAGCCAGGCGGCGCCTGGGGCGGCCATCAGGGTGCCTAGGGCGATGAGCAGGGTGCGGTGGCCGAGCGCGTCTAGGAGGGCGCCGGCGGCTAGGGCGGAGAGGGCGAGGCTTGCGGTGGCTACCGCGCTCCACAGTGACATGATGCGGCCGCGGATCTCGTCGGCCGCGGCGGACAAGAGGGCCGCGATGGCGGTTGGCCCGTAGACGACGTCGGCGAAGGCGGCTAGACCCCACAGGGTCAGGGCGGCCCAGGTGGCGGTGGGCAGGCCTAGCAGGGCGGTGCAGATGCCCTCGCCGAGGCAGGACAGGCCGATGACCGTCAGCCGGGCCCTCGGGTTCATTCGTTGGAGGCGCGGGGCTAGGACGAGCAACGCCGTCGCCCCGACGATGCCCTGGACGGCGTAGAACCAGCCCGTGCCCCCGTCGCCGAGGTCGTGTACCCGCAGGGCCAGGTGGATCATGGCGGTGATCATGCCGCCGAGGCCGAGGCAGAACACCGCTTCCAGGCAGAGCAGCGCGGCGATCAGCCGGATCCGCCGCGCGGCGCGCACGCCTTCCCGGAAGGAGGCGGCCCAGCCGGGCCCCCGTCCCGAGCCGCCACGGCGGCTGCCTGCGGTGACCAGTGCGGTGAGCAGCAGGGACAGGAGAAACGACAGGGCGTTGACCACGAACGCCCAGCGCCAGCCGAACAAGCCGATGACCGCCGCTCCGGCCAGCCCGCCCACAGCTTGGAAGAGCAGCCCGTTGACCTGGACGGCCGCCGAATACAGCACATACTCCTCGCGCCGGACCAGCGATGGCATCCAGGCGCCCCGAGCGGCCTGGAAGACGAAGCCGGTCGCGGCCGACACGAACGTGAGCGGGTAGACCAGCCACAGCGTTCCGGGCGAATCGGCGAGCAGGAAGGCGAGTGCCAGGACGGCGAGGAGACCGTCGCCGGCGAGCATGACCGTGCGGCGGTCGGCGCGGTCGGCGAGCACGCCGCCCCACGGCCCGACCAGCAGGCCCGGCAGGTAGCGCAGCGCGAGGGTGGCGCCCGCGGCCAGGGGCTCGCCGCTGTGCTCGTAGACCATCGCGTACACCGCGACCGCGCTGAACCAGCCGCCGCAGACGCTGATCAGGTTGCCCAGCCACAGCCGCCGGAAGTCGCGGTTGACCGCCAGCAGTGTGACCAGGCCCCCGGCCGGGGGATCGATCGCGGTTCGGGGGGACTCATTCATGGTGGTCAGCGTAGGGGGATTGACAACCGTTTTCATTATCGCTGTAATGCGTGATCAGAACGTGAACCCGCGAGAGGGGGGCGTGGTGCTGGTGCGCCGGAGGCTGCCGGAGCTGGTGCGCGCCAACCGCGTTCTCGTCGTGTGCACGCCGTCCTGGACCGGGGGGCGCATGTTCCAGTGCGCGCCCTACCGGTCGCTCGTCAAGGCGCAGTCCGACGCCGCCGCACTGCCGGCGGCCGGGCTCACCGGGCGGCCGGATCCCCGCGGAGAACAGGAAGGAGGTGAGCACGCATGAAGGTCACCAAGCTGGCGGTTTCCAAGAGCCGCAGCCAGCTTCACTCCTCCAACCACGCCACGGCGCGGCAGTCCAGCGTCGCCTGGCGCTGACGTGAGGCGGTGACGTGAGGTACGGGCCGGGTGCGGGCATGGGCGAATCACGCCCGCACCCGGTCCTCCAAGACTAAGGACGCGGGAAGGCCCGATGGACGAACACTTTCGCTGGGCCGGTGGGGTGTCGCTGATCCCGGCCGGTGAGGGCTGGCTGGTGCACACCCCGGCCGAGGAGTTTCTGGCCGTCGAACCCGAGGGCGGCGGCGCCGGCGACCTGCACGCCCCGGAGCTGCGTCCGGTGTTCGAGGACGAAGGCGTGCTCGCCCCGCCCGCGCCCCGTCCCGGGCTCGTCGGGGTCGCCGGGGACGGCCCGCTCGCCGGGACGCTCGACGCCCTGCTCGCCCAGACCGGCGTCACGGTCCGGCGCGGCACGGAGAAGGAGCTGGCCGATCAGGCGCCCGAGCTGGCCGTGCTGGTGGCGTGCGCGCCCTGGCTGCCCGACCGGCGGTGGACCGAGCTGGACGCCCGATGCCTGGAGGCCGGGCTGCCCTGGCACCGGGGCCACGCGGAGGGCCGCCGGTGGTACGCCGGCCCGTTCCGCGTCGAGCCGGGTGACGCCGGATACACCGACACCCGGATCCGGCGGCTGGCCGCCAGCCCCTGGCCCGGCGAACTGGCCGCCTACTGGCGATGGCTGGACGAGGGCGGACGCCCCGAGCCCGACCCGGCGGGCGCGTTCGGCGCCGCCATGGCCGCTGCGCTGATCGCCCAGGACGTGCGGGTCTGGCTGTGCGGCGGAGACCCGCCCGGCCGTGGCGCGCAGGTGGGGGTGGACCCCGTCACCGGCCGGGTGAGCCGCCATCCGGTGCTTCCGGTCCCGGCAGGGCTGATGCGCGAGGTCCCCGAACCGGCACAGGCGGTCCGGTGAGCGGCCGCCGGATCGAGGCGGACGTCACCGTCCGGGCCATCGACGGTGTGTCCCTGGTCGGCGATCTGTTCCTGCCCGCACGCCTCCCCGCGCCGGTGATGGTCCTGCGCACCCCGTACGGGGCCGCGGGGGCGTGGCCGGAAGCCGCCGCGCTGGCCGAGGCCGGAGTCGCCGCGTATGTGCAGGACCTGCGGGGCCGGCACCGTTCCGGCGGGGAGTTCGTCCTGGGCCGCGACGAGGGGCGCGACGGTGCGGCGACCCTGGACTGGGCGCGCGCGCAGGGGTGGTGCGACGGCCGGGTGCTGCTGGCCGGGACCGGCTACGAGGCGTTCGCGGCCTGGTGCGCGGCGGGCCATCCGGCGGTCCGGGCGGTGGCGTCCCGGCAGCCGTGGCCGGTGACCGGCACACCGCCGTTGGACGACGAGCTGTGGTGGCGCACCGAGCTGGCGACGGGCGCGGCGGTCCGGCCGGGGCTCTTCGAGCTGGCGCTCGCGCTCGACCCGGAGCTCGGCGCCGATCTGGACGACCCCGCGTTGCCCGAACGCTGGCCGGTGCCGTTAGGCGCGTGGCCACCGGCGCCCGACGCCTTCCAGGCCCAAGCCCGCAGGGTGATCCGCGCGGTGCGGGAGACGCGCGTCCCGACCCTGCATCTGGGGAGTTGGCTCTGCCGCTCGGCGGACGCCACGCTCGACCACGCGATGCTGGCCGCCGACCCCACCGTGGTCATGGGCGGCTGGGCGTCCCCGCTCACCCACCGGCTCCAGCCCGAGTGCGCGATCGACGTGCCGGACGAGCCCGACGCCGCCGACGTCGTGCTGAGCTGGCTGGCCACGATCGCCGAGGGCGGCGCGTGGACCGACCCCCGCAGGTGCCTGGTCCTGGGGGCGGGATGGCG
Source organism: Actinomadura sp. KC216 (assembly GCF_004348535.1). Taxonomy (GTDB): domain Bacteria; phylum Actinomycetota; class Actinomycetes; order Streptosporangiales; family Streptosporangiaceae; genus Spirillospora. The sequence goes on along the minus strand of NZ_SMJX01000132.1, from coordinate 11 downwards.
CGACCGGGACC
>NZ_SMJX01000131.1 GCF_004348535.1 Actinomadura sp. KC216 | reverse complement strand
CGCCCGCACTGATCCGGCCCGGGAATGGCGAAGGGCCGCCCGGATGGGCGGCCCTTGGGAAGTGCGGGGTCAGGCGCGGACGGCCTGGACCTCAAGCTGGAGGTCGACCTTGTCGCCGAGCAGGGCCTTGTCGCCCTTCAGCGGCACGTTGAACTCGATGCCCCAGTCCTTGCGGTTGATGGTGGTGTGGGCGGAGAACCCGGCGCGCGTCCCGCCCCACGGGTCCTCCGCGACGCCGTTGAACTCGACCGAGAGGCTCACCGGACGGGTGACGCCCTTGATCGTCAGCTCGCCGTCCAGGAAGTACTCGCCGCCCTCGGCGCGGACGCCCGTGGTCGCGAAGGTCATGGTGGGGTGGTTCTCGACGTCCAGGACGTCCGCGGTCCGCACGTGGGCGTCGCGGTCGGCGTTGCGGGTGTCGAGCGAGGCGACCTTGATCTCGGCCGTGGCGCTGGACTCCGACAGCTCCTCGGCGATCTGCACGGACCCGGTGAACTCGGTGAACGTGCCCCGGACCTTGGTCATCAGGTGCCGGATGACGAAGGTGACCTCGGAGTGCGCGGGGTCGATGTTCCAGGTGCCCACGGTCAGCTCGGGGGCGACGGCGGCGATGCTCATGGTGGCTCCTAGCGGTGTTGAGAGGCATGTGCTTGAAACTTCAACGACTCGTCGGAGGATAGTTGAGGGTTCAAACATAGTCAAATCGAAGATTGTTCCCGAGGCGTGCAACCACAGCGGGTGCTCGTGCGTAATCAGCGGGCACACAGGTGGGCCGGGGTGTGGAGAGCGACGGCCCGTCCCGCCGGCGTCCACGATCATTTCGGGAGTCCTCGTGAGCGACGAACAACCGCGCGCCGTCATCCGCGGCGCGGCCCGCCCGGTCCATCGGCCCCGCCAGGCCCGCGGGCCGGCGGCGGCGGGCGCGGCCGGCGCGGCCATCCTGGCGGCCACGGCCGTCCTCGTGACCGGCTGCGGGGGAGGCGAGCCGGGCGCGGGCAAGGCGGCCGCCGAGGGCGGCGCCGGGGGCAAGCTGCCCCAGGCCACCACGTACACGACCCTCAAAGACCTGCCCGCCGACCCGGCGCCCGCCGCCGCCCTCGACGGGACCGTCGTGCACCCCAACGAGACCGCCCCCGTGTCGGCGCAGCCCGGCGCGCCCGCCGTCGCGGAACTGCCCGCCGACCAGCTCAAGGGCGACACCTGGGTGCCGGTCGTGGAGACCCGCCCCGGCTGGCGGCGCGTGCTGCTGCCCAGCCGCCCCAACGGGGTGACCGGCTGGATCCCCGACTCCGGGCTGAAGGTCGCGCGCAGCTCCCACGTCATCAAGGTGGACGTCAGCGACCGCAAGCTGACCCTCCTGAACTCGGGCCGCAAGGAGGGCACCTGGTCCGTGGCGGTCGGCGCGCCGAAGACGCCGACCCCGACCGGACGGACGTTCGTCCTCGCCTCGCTGGCCCCGGCCAAGCCGACCTACAGCCCGCTGATCCTGCCGGTCGGCTCGCACTCGGAGACCCTCGACACCTTCGGCGGCGGCCCCGGGACGGTCGCGTTCCACGGCTGGCCCAACGCGTCCGTCTTCGGCAAGGCCATCACCCACGGCTGCGTGCGCGTCCCGCCGGACGCCCTGAAGCGCCTCGCCAAGGCCCCGCTCGGGACGCCCGTCCACGTCACCGCCTGACACCCCCGAACTCCCGGCCGCGAGGCCGCGGTCCGCCCCCGCTCGCCGTCCGGCCGGGTGCCCCCCGCCAATCCGCGCCATCCATAGTTCAGAACCCCCAAGGAGAGCAATCGTGCGTTTGCAGACCATCACGAAGTGCGCGGCCGTCGCCGGCGCGCTCGCGCTGCCCTTCACGGCCCTCGTCCCCGCCGCGTCCGCGACCAGCGGGGGCGTCGGCTCCGCCGTCGCGATCTCCGCGACCGGGCCGGTGGCGATCCCGCCGACCCCGTCCGTGACGTCCACCGGCCACAAGCCGGTGCGCAAGAGCGTCGCCGAGCTGCCCGCCAACGCGCTCGGCATCGAGGCGCGCGCGCTGAACGCCGCCGCCTGGGCCGGGCACGGCCGCGCGTCCGTCGCCGACCTGCGGATCGCCAAGATCGGGCTGAGCGCCAGCGCGGTCACCGCGAAGTGCGAGAACGGCAACGGCGTCTCGCACCTGAAGCAGGCGTCGCTGAACGGCCGCAAGCTGAAGCTCACCGCGGCGCCCAACTCGGCCCTGACCGTCAACCTGAACGGCCTCGGCGCCGCGACGGTCACGCTGAACAAGCACGTCCGCGACCACGACGGCAACCTGTCCATCACGGCCATCGAGGTGAGCCTGACCCTCGCCGGCAAGACCCAGACGATCGCCATCTCGTCCGTGACCTGCGGCAAGGGCGGCAAGCCGGGCCAGCCGAGCACCCCGCCGTCGCAGCCGTCCGAGCCGGGCACGCCGTCGCAGCCGTCCACCCCGCCGGACGCCGCGCCCGCGCCCACCCCGGTCACCGGCGACCTCCCGGTCACCGGCTGACGCTCACACAGGAAGGGCCCGCGGACGTGGGGTTACGCGGGCCCTTCCGCATGCCCGCCCCCGGTCGGTGTCGGGCTGCTCAGGACCTGGCCGATTCCCATGCGGGGCTGGAGAGGAAATAGGTGTCGTAGAGCTCCTGCACGTCCAGGAGGCTTTCGGGCGGCACCTTTCCGTAGGCGATGCGCTCCAGGTGGCGGAAGTACTCGAAGCGTTCGACGCCGGGCGTGATGACGATGAGGATGTCGGCGATCTCGCCCGGCGCGGCGGCGAAGGCGTGCGCCGCGCCGGGCGGCACGACCACCAGGTCGCCGCGCTCGGCGGTGACGACCTGGTCGCCCGACAGCAGCTGGGCGGCGCCGTCCAGTATGTAGAACATCTCGGCGGAGTTGTCGTGGCGGTGCGGTTTCGCGCCGTCGGAGCCGGTGCCGAGGGTGACGCGCTGGGTGGACAGCGCGCCGCCGGTCGAGCTGCTGTCGGCCAGCAGCCGGATGCTGGTGGGGGCCCGGCCGACGACTTCGGCGTCGGCGCCGCGGACGATGACGGCCTCGTTGAAGTCCGGCGTGAGCTGGGACATGGCAATGGCTCCTCCGTTAGTGGGTTGATCGAATATCTCAGACGGCGAACAGCAGCGCGGCGCTGACGAGCACGGCGACGGCGGTGGCGAAGTGGACGCCGAACGCCACGGCCTTGGTGCCGCCGTGGCGCAGCACGATGAGGGTGTCGCCCAGGGGAGCGATCGCGACGACGAGCATGTACCAGCCGGCTGGCGGCCGAGATCGAATACAGCCAGCCGGTCCTCTACAGCCACTTCAAGGGCAAGAACGCCATCATGGCGGCCGTCGCCGTCGAAGGCTGCGCCGATCTGGCCGCCGAACTGCGCGCGGCCCGGACCGCGGCACCGGGACCGAAGGAGGCGCTGGCCGCCGTCGGCGGCGCGTACGCGGCGTTCGCCGAGCGCAGGCCCGCGCTGTACGACGCGATGTTCACGCACGCCAGCGACCTGCCGTTCGCCACCCCCGAGGCTCCCGAGCCGCTCAGGCAGGCCTTCGGCGAGCTGCGGGAGGCCCTCCGGCCGCTCGCGGGCGACGATGATCTACCGGCGCTGACCGAGACGTTCTGGAGCGGGCTGCACGGCCTGATCACCCTGATGCGCAGCGGCCGCCTGCCCCGCGAGAACCACGACGAGCGCTTGGCCATCCTCATCGGCCGCTTCGCCCGCTGACCGGACACCCTCCCGGGAGGGGCGGCGCAGTGGGGTGCTAGCGGTCTGAGGTGAGGGTCGTTACTTCGGGGCGGCGGTGTTCCAGGGCGTCGCGCAGGTGGGCGCGGCCCCGGTGGATGCGGGAGCGGACGGTGCCCAGCTTGACGTTCAGGGTCGCCGCGATCTCCTCGTAGGACAGGCCCTCGATGTCGCACAGGACGACGGCGGCACGGTACTCGGGGACGAGATCGTCCAGGGCCCGCTGGATGTCGGCGTCCAGGTGGCGCTCGTCGTAGGCCTGGGCGGGGGTCGGCTCGCGGCCCTGGAGGCGTTCGGCGGCGTCGTCGCCCAGGGCGTCGAAGCGGATGCGCTGCTTCCGGCGGGCGCGGTCGAGGAAGAGGTTCGTGGTGATGCGGTGCAGCCAGCCCTCGAACGTGCCCGGGGTGTAGGACGACAGGGAACGGAAGACCCGGATGAAGACGTCCTGGGTCAGGTCTTCGGCGTCGTGCCGGTTTCCGGTCAGCCGGTACGCCAGCCGGAACACTCGGGTGGAGTGCTCGCTGACGATCTCCTCCCAGGTCGGCGGGGTCCACGCCATAGCGCCTGCGCTCACCACTACCCCCGTCTGATACTGAATCGTTACGGCCAAGCATGCCGGGAGGCGGATAAGAGCCGTGTAAGAAGCGTGAAGCGTGGCCGGATCAGGCAATCCGATCGTGTGATCCATTTCATTGGACTGAGTGACAATAGGCATTGAGTTCGCCCGCCCCGGCATGCAGGATCGGGGCATCCGCCCCGATACGCGAGGACCGTGGCATGGTGCGAAGCTACAACCTGGCCGACCTGCTGGAGATCATGACCGCGGCCGCTCCGGCGCGTCCCGCGCTGGTGGCGGGAGCCGAGCGGCGGACGTACGCCCAGCTCAACGAGCGCGCCGACCGGGTCGGACGGCATCTGGCGCAGGCCGGTGTGCGGCCCGGCGAGCATGTCGCGATCCTCGCCCACAACCGGGCCGAGTGGATCGAGGCGATGTTCGGCGCGTTCAAGATCCGCGCGGTGCCGATCCCGGTGAACTACCGGTACGTGGCGGCGGAGCTGCGGCACGTCCTGGCCGACTCGGACTCCGTCGCGCTGATCGGCGAGCGTTCGCTCCTGGCGAAGACCGAGGAGGTCCGCGCGGAACTGCCGAAGCTGCGGCATGTGGTGGTGCTGGAGGACGGGGCCGAGGCCGAGATCCCGGGGGCGGTGCCGTACGAGCGCGCGCTCGCGGAGGCCGATCTGAGCGAGGGGTTCCCCGAGCGGTCCAACGACGATCGCTACATCATGTACACCGGCGGGACGACGGGGTACCCGAAGGGCGTCGAATGGCGCTGCGAGGACATCTTCTTCGGAGCGCTCGGCGGCGGGAACGTCTTCGGGGACTCCATCGGCAGCCCGGAGGAGCTCGCCGCCAACGCCGACCAGCCCGCGACGGCCGTGCTCAACTGTGCGCCCGTCATGCACGGCGCCGGGCAATGGGTCGCGTTCATGGGTTTGTTCAGCGGCGCCAAAGTCGTCCTTTACACGGATCACGCTTTCGACGCCGACAAGGCGCTCAGGCTGGTCGCGGAGGAACAGGCGAATGTGCTGATGCTGGTGGGCGATGTGATGGCGCGTCCGGTCGCGGACGCCCTGGCCACCGGCCAATACGAGGTGCCCTCGCTGATCGGTATCGCGTCCGGTGGCGCGCCGCTTACCGACGGCGTCAAGCGAACATTGCGTGACCATCTTCCGAACATCATGTTCCTCGACAACTATGGCGCTTCGGAGACCGGGGCCTGCGGGCCGTCCGTCGACGGAGCGGACGGCACCGCCCGGTTCATGATGGACGCCGACGTCACCGTCCTGGACGACGACCTGAACGTCGTTCCGCCCGGAGAGATCGGCCGGCTCGCGCGGAGCGGGCACATCCCGGTCGGCTACTACAACGACCCCGAGAAGACCGCGTCGACGTTCTTCACCGCGGCGGACGGGACCCGCTGGTCGATCCCCGGCGACTTCGCCATCCGCCAGGAGGACGGCACGATCGTGCTGCTGGGCCGCGGTTCCCTGGTCATCAACACGGGCGGGGAGAAGGTGTACCCGGAGGAGGTCGAGGTCGCGCTGAAGGACCACCCGGACGTGGTCGACGCGGTCGTGGTGGGCCTGCCGGACGACCGGTTCGGGCAGCGCGTCGCCGCCGTCGTCGCGGCCCGGCCGGGCGCGGCGGTCACGCTGGAGGAGCTGACCGGGCACTGCCGCGGGCGGCTCGCCGGCTACAAACTGCCGCGCCAGCTCAAGCTGGTCGACGAGGTGCAACGCACGGCCGTCGGCAAATCCGACTACAAGTGGGCACGGAGCGTACTGGCTTAACGCACCTTTTCCCGAGAGCGCGGTCTTATACCACATTCGGTCGCTTTCTCTCCCGGGCTCACCGTCAAGAAATGATTGATGCCGAGGGAGCGTGCCTTGAGCGCTTCCGGGCGATTAACTTCCCCATGAACGGGGATCGGTTGATACCGCTTGCGCGGCGGTATCGCCTGCTCTCTGTGGTCGGCAGGGGCGGCATGGGGACCGTCTGGCGCGCCTACGACGAAGTGCTGGACCGGCATGTCGCCGTCAAGGAGGTCCATCTCCCCGGGCGCATCACCCAGAGCGAGCGCAAGGTGATGTGCCGGCGCCTGCTGGCCGAGGCGCGGGCCACCGCCGCGCTGAAGCATCCGGGTGTGGTCGCCGTCCACGACCTCCTCATCGAGGGCGGGCGGCCGTGGATCGTCATGGAGTTCCTGGAGTCGTGCTCGCTGAACCGGCTGGTCACCGAGGACGGGCCGCTGGGCGTGCGCCGGACGGCCGAGATCGGCGCGGCCGTCCTGTCCGTGCTGCGCGCGTCGCATGCGGCGGGAATCCTGCACCGTGACGTGAAACCCAGCAACGTTCTGATCTGCGATGACGGGCGCGTCCTGCTGACCGATTTCGGGCTGGCCGTCCACATGCACAACGGGCAGGAGACCGCCGACACCATGCCCGCGGGCATCGAGGGCTCTCCCGCTTACCTCCCGCCGGAACGGGTGAACCGGCTGCAGAGCGCCGAGGCGTCCGACCTGTGGTCGCTCGGCGCGACGCTTTACACCGCCGTCGAGGGTTTCTCGCCGTTTCTGCGGTGTCACGCGCTGGCGTCCATGGTTGCGGTGCTGCTGGGCGACTTTCCGCGTCCGGTGCGGGCCGGGCCGCTGACGCCCGTCATCGAGGGGCTGCTGCGCCAGCGGCCGGAAGACCGCCTGACGGCCGAAGCCACCGCCGAGCTGTTGCAGGACGTGATCGGGAACGTTCCAGAGCCCGGTGCCACGCGCGCGAAGCCGCCCCAGGAGGTGCGCGGTTTCTCGGCGCCGCGGCTCACGCTGCGGCGCCGCGTGCCATGGGCCCTGCGCGGTTCGTGGGTGTCGCGGGACGCGGCCCGCTCACGCGTCTTCCGCGGTCCGCGCGTCCCGTGGGCGCTCCGCGACCCCAGGCCTCCCGGGGAGCGCCGGGACGATGCGTCGCGGCCCTTTGGTTCGCGGCAGCGGCGCCTGCGTCGCTGGGCGGCGGCGGCTCGCTGGGCGGCGGCTCGCTGGGTGCCGCGCGGCTGGTCGCCTGGCCGCGGCTGGTGGCGCCGGCGCGGTGCGTGGAGGCCCCGGCGTCCCTTGCGGCTGCGCGCGCCGGTGCTGCTGGCGGGGCGCAGGGTGCGGCCGGGCGCGGTGGCGGGCGTGGCGGTGCTCGCCGCGGTCGCGGCCGGAACCGGTACCTGGGCGGCCCGCTGGACGTCGATCGGCAAGAGCGAGGCGGTCGCGCTGCGTCCCGCGTCGGACGTGAAGGCCAAGACGGCGAAGTACCGGGAGGCGGGAGCCTATTCGGTGCGCGTGCCCGCCGGATGGCAGGCGGAGCGGCGCGGGCCCGTCATGCATTGGAAGGACGTCCACACGGGACGGGGACTGCGCATCGCCCCGGTGCTCGGCGACCCGCTGGAGGGTCTGCGCGCCGAGGAACGGGCGGCCATGGCGGAGAACCGCTACCCCGGATACCACCGGTTGCGCCTCGAACCGGTACCGGAGGTCATCGCGGGCGCGGCGGAATGGGAGTTCACCTGGCGGAGCGCCGCGCAGGGCGCCGGCGTCGGCAGGCCGGGCAGGGACTCCATCCGGGAGCACAGGACCAGGCACGTGCTGTGCAGCCGGGCGGCGGGGTACGAGTTCTGCTTCTACGCGCCCGATCGGCAGTGGACGCCCGGTCAGCGCCTCTACGACAAGATCCTCAGTTCGTTCCGTCCCGAGAAGCCGTGACGGCGGGGGTCAGAGCGTCTGCTGGAGGCGGAGAAGGAATTCCGCGTTGGACGAGGTGCCCTTCATCTTCTCCAGGAGGTGCTCGACGGCCTGCTGCTTCTCCAGCCCCTGGAGAGCGCGGCGGAGGCGCCAGGAGAGCGCGAGTTCCTCGGGCGACATGAGCAGCTCGTCGCGGCGCGTGCTGGACGCGTCGATGTCGACGGCGGGGAAGACGCGGCGGTCGGCGAGGCCCCGGTCGAGCTTGAGCTCCATGTTCCCGGTGCCCTTGTACTCCTCGAAGAAGACGTCGTCCATCCGGGAGCCGGTCTCCACCAGCGCGGTGGCGAGGATGGTGAGCGAGCCGCCGTTCTCGATGTTGCGGGCGGCGCCGAAGAACTTCTTCGGCGGGTAGATCGCGGTCGTCGCGACACCGCCCGCCAGGATCCGGCTGCTGGACGGCGCCGCCAGGTTGTACGCGCGGCCGAGGCGGGTGATCGAGTCGAGCAGCATGACCACGTCGCGGCCCTGCTCGACCAGGCGCTTGGCCCGCTCGATGGCCAGCTCGGCGAGCGCGGTGTGGTCCTGCGCCGGGCGGTCGAACGTCGAGTGGATCACCTCGCCGCGGACCGTCCGCTGCAGGTCGGTGACCTCTTCCGGCCGCTCGTCGATGAGCACGACCATGAGGTGCACTTCGGGGTTGTTCTGCGCGATCGCGTTCGCGACGGCCTGCAGCACCATCGTCTTGCCGACCTTCGGCGGCGACACGATCAGGCCGCGCTGGCCCTTGCCGATCGGCGCGATCAGGTCGATGACGCGGGTGGCGATCGGGCCGGTGTCGAGGCGGAGGCGCTCGTCCGGGAACAGCGGGGTCAGCTTGCCGAACTCGGGACGGTCCGCCGCCTCCGCGGGCGCGACGCCGTTCACGGTCTCGACGCGGGCGAGGGAGGAGAACTTCTCGCGGTTGGACTTCGGCGGCCGCGCCATTCCCGCGACGGCGTCGCCGGGACGCAGATTGTTCGCGTTGATCTGGGCGAGCGAGACGTGAACGTCGTCCGGGCCCGGGTGGTAGCCGGAGGTGCGGACGAACGCGTGCTTGTCCTGGACGGCGAGGACGCCGTGGAACGGGACGAGCGGGACCTCTTCGGCGGGACGCCGCCCCTGGCGGCTCTTCCGGCCGCCGCTCTGCGAGGACACGCTGTGCGGCGCCCTGGCCGTCCGGCCCTCGGATCCGGTGGTCCGGCCCTCGGCGGCGGTGTGGCCCGCGGCGGGGCGTTCGGTCGTGGTGAGTGTGGAAGTGGACATGTGGGTCCCTTCTCAGGCCGGCGCGGAACGCTCCGCGCGGCCCGGGGTCGAATCTCGGGTACGGCGGCGGAACCCGCGGCGCGTACGCGAGTGGAACGAGAGAAATGCAGCTCGGTTCACCGGGCTGACGTCGGCTCCCTATGTACGGCGACCCAGCACGCTGCTCTCGGCGTACTGAACCGGGGAATCACCGGGCTCTCAGATGGCCCGGGCGGGGAAGAAACGCCCTCGCCGCGTGTGGCGGAAATCCGAAGACGCTGCCTCGACAGTACAGCACTTCGGGGCCGTTTCGCATTCCCGGAGCTCATCGGCCGCTTTCGGACGGATCGTCCCGCGGCGGCGCGCCCTCCCGACGGGCCTCCGGCGGGGCGCGTCCCGGGCTTCCGTACGATGAGCCGCGTCCGGGCGGAGGGAGGATCATGGCCGAGTCGCCCGATGGGAGGCTGCGCGCGGAGGTCGCGGGCGGTGTCGGCACGATCGTGATCGACCGCCCGGCCAAGCGCAACGCGATGTCCGCGGACATGTGGCGGGCGCTTCCCGGCATCCTCGACGGCCTCGCCGCCGACCCCGGCGTGCGGGTCGTGGTGCTGACCGGCGCGGGCGGCAACTTCTGCGCGGGCGCCGACATCGGCGAGCTGGACGCCATCCACCGCGACGACGACTCCCACCTCGGGACGGTCGCGGAGCGCGCGCTCGCCGCGTTCCCGAAGCCGACGCTGGCGGCGATCGAGGGCTACTGCGTCGGTGGCGGCTGCCAGCTCGCCGCGGCCTGCGACCTGCGGTTCGCGGCGGACGGCGCCCGGTTCGGGATCACCCCGGCGAGGCTCGGCATCGTCTACCCGGCCGCGGCGACGGTCCGGATCGTCGGGCTGGTGGGGCCGTCCGCCGCCAAGTACCTGCTCTACTCGGCGGACCTGATCGGCGCCGAGCACGCGCTCCGCATCGGCCTGCTGGACGAGGTCGTCCCGGCGGCTGGCGGGGCCGGGCTGCGCGAGCGGGTCGCCGAGTTCGCCGCGACGCTCGCGTCCCGCTCCCTGCTCACCCAGTGCGCGACGAAGGAGATCGTGGACGCCGTCGTCGCGTCCGGGCCGGTCGCGGAAAAGGCGGCGTGGTGGCTGGAGGAGATGGCCGCGAGCGGCGAGGTGGAGGAGGGCGCCGCCGCGTTCCTCGAACGCCGCGCCCCGGACTTCACCTGGACGGCGCCGTCCCGCCCCCGCCGCTGAGCACGGCGTACCGCGTCTCGGGGAGGAGGCGCAGGCGGCGCGCGGCCGCGGGCGGGTCGTCCGGCAGCCCGGCGGTCTCGGGACGGAGCAGCTCGGCGAGCGGCAGCACCCCGCAGACCAGCGACTCCGGCGTCCGGACGGCGAGCAGCGGTCCGATCTGCACCGCGCCCCGGTCGGCGGAACCGAGGACGTCCAGCAGGTCCCGGATCTCCGTCGCGTCCCCGGAGGGCACCCAGGGCTCGGCGCGCAGGGAGCGCACGAGGTCGAGGAAGTCGCGTTCGAGGCCGCGCGGGCTGCGGCCCGACAGGTAGTAGCGGCCGACGTCGGTCAGCTCGACGCGCAGCCCGTGGTGCCCGGTGAACCGCTCGTACGGGCCGGTCAGGGCCTCCCGCGCCGGCGACGGCTCGGCGCGCACGACCCCGCCGACCATGTCCACGGGCTCGGCGCCGAGGGACGCCGCGACGGCCTGGTCGAGCCGCCGGGCCAGGTTCGCGCGGAGCCCGGCGACCTCGGCGGCCAGCGCCCGGACCGCCTCGTCCTGCCCGGCCAGCAGCTCGCGCTGGCGGCTCAGCTTCTCGTTGACGTCCGGGACCATCCGCTCGTTGATCTGCGCGATCAGCGACCGGATCCGCGCGTCGGCCTCGCCGAGGGCCTCGCGGTCGCGGTCCTGCTCGCGGGCCAGCCGCTCCAGCTGCTCGCGCTGGGACGTGCGGACGCTCTCCAGCTCGTCCCGCGTCCCCTTCAGCGCGCGGAGCTGGGTGCGGATGTCGGCGATCTCGGGGGCGCCCGGGATCCGCTTGCGCTCGAACGCGAGATAGAGCTCCCTGCCGGCGATCGCCAGGCACAGCAGAACCAGAACCACCGTCATCGCGCCCTCCCGGGGGCCATCTCGCCGAGCAAGATAACCGTCAGCGGTTCAGGTAGGCCAGAACGGCGAGAACCCGCCGATTGTCGTCGCCGGTCACGGGCAGGTCGAGCTTGGTGAAGATGTTCGCGGTGTGCTTGGTCACGGCCCGCTCGGTGACGACGAGCCGTTCCGCGATCGCGGCGTTGGAGCGTCCCTGCGCCATCAGCTCCAGGACCTCGGTCTCGCGCGGGGTGAGGCGGCTGATCGGCGTGTTCCGGGTGTTGCTGGCGACGAGGCGGGAGATGACCTCCGGGTCCATCGCGGTGCCGCCCGCGGCGACCCGGCGGACCGCGTCCACGAACTGCGCGGCGTCGAACACCCGGTCCTTCAGCAGGTAGCCGATGCCGCCGCTGCCGTCCGCGAGCAGCTCCCGCGCGTACAGCTGCTCGACGTACTGCGACAGCACCAGCACCGGCATGCCCGGGACCTGGCGGCGCGCCTCCAGCGCCGCCTGCAGCCCCTCGTCGGTGAAGGACGGCGGCAGGCGCACGTCGACCACCGCCACGTCCGGGCGGTGGTCGAGGAGCGCCTTCAGCAGCGACGGGCCGTTGTCGACCGCGGCCGCGATCTCGAAGTCGTGCGTTTCGAGCAGGCTGACCAGGCCCTCTCTCAGGAGGGCGAGGTCTTCGGCGATGACAACGCGCACGGCAGCTCCATGGTGACGATCGTCGGACCGCCCACGGGGGAGTTGAGGGCGAGGACGCCGTCGAATGTACCGATACGCCGTTCGATCCCGCGCAGTCCGGTCCCGCCGTCCAGCGTGGCGCCGCCGTGGCCGTCGTCGGTGACGGTGATCCGCAGCATGCCGTGCTCGTAGCGCATGTCGACCCAGATGCGGGACGCGCCGGAGTGCTTGGCCGCGTTCGTCAGGATCTCCGACACCGCGAAGTAGGCGGCGGACTCGACCGGCGGCTCGGGCCGGGCGGGCAGGTCGGCGTCGACCTCGACCCGCAGCGGGTGGTCGAGCGCGAGGGCCTTGACCGCGTCGCCGATCCCGCGGTCGGCGAGCACGGGCGGGTGGATGCCGCGGACGAGGTCGCGCAGCTCGTGCAGCGCCTTCGCCGACGACTCGCGGGCCTCCGCCAGCAGGATCCGGGCCTTCTCCGGGTCCTTGTCGAGGAGGTGCTCGATCGCGCCGAGGCTCATGCCCATCGCGACGAGCCGGGCCTGCGCCCCGTCGTGCAGGTCGCGCTCGATGCGGCGCAGCTCGGCGGCGGACGCGTCCACGGCCTCCGACCGCGTCTCGGTCAGGTGCCGGACGCGCAGCGCCAGCTCCGACTTCTTCGTCGGGCCGAGGATGAACCGCCCCCAGCGGCCGTACACGTTCATCATCTTCGGGCCGATGAGGAGCCCGGCGGCGATGCAGAAGACGGCGATGATGAGCGTGGAGACGATGCGCGAGACGTCCTGGTCGTAGCCCTCGGTGATGGGGATGTAGGCGTACCAGTCGCTGCCGCCGTAGTGGCCGATCAGCCCGCCCGCGAACGTCGCGACCGCGATCCCCCACAGCCCGTACAGGACGAGCAGGCCCGGCAGCGCGGCCGTGAACAGCACCACGATCGGGTCGGCGACGACCCACAGGTAGTCACGCCACGTCGCCGGGTCGGTGATCAGCCTGACGAAGCGCTTCATCATGCCCTGAAAGCCGGGCTCGTACTCGGGCTCCGGGAGGTAGGGGCGCTCGATGTGGACGTCCGTCCAGTTGTTGATCCTGGAGCGGTAGGCGTCCAGCTGGGTGCGCAGCAGCATCACCGCGGACGGGAACAGCAGCACCCCGAGGAAGCTGGAGATCATCGACACGACCGTGAGGAACCACGCGCCGGTGAGCATCGCGGGGATGCCCAGCAGCCAGAACGCCAGCCCGCGCCACGGCGCCCGGACATGCAGCTGCAACCGCGTCTCCCGCGGCCGGGTCTCCTTCGATCGCGTCTCTTGCACCCACGTCTCTTTCGACAATCCACTGTTCACGGGGATCCCCCCAGGGTCGCTGGCTTATGACGTCCAGTCTTCTGGCCTGCGCCCTTCCGCACAGTGTGCCCGCAACCCAAGGATGGGGTGTACCTGGCTACACCTGTACCTAGCTACACCGTTGGACGGCGTCTAGGGCCATGTCGCGCAGTTCCCGCGCTTTCTAGCGTTCATGGGGTCATCCCTAACCGACGATTTTCGGGGAACCCATGAAACGGAATTTCGCCGCCACGCTCGGCGGGTGGAGCGCGCGGCATCGCTTGACCGCCATTTTCGGGTGGCTGCTGTTCGTCGTCCTGGCCTCGGTGCTCGGCGGGGCGACGGGGCAGGTCACGATGGAGGGCTACGAGCAGGGCACCGGGCAGTCGGCCCGGGCCGAGCAGATCCTCACCGAGGCGGGGATCGAGGACCCGAACCAGGAGACCGTTCTCATCTCCGGCGGCGCGCACGCGGCCGGGTCGCCGGAGATGAGGCGGGCGGTCGCGGCCGTCCGGGCGAACGTCCAGGCCACCGGGAAGATCACCGATCTGCGGCCGGACGTGACGTCCAAGGACGGCCGGCACGTGATCGTGCAGTTCACCGTCCCGGAGGTGGCGGACGACGCGCCCGATCCACTGCCCGCGATCCAGGAGGCGGTGGCGAAGGCGGAGCGCGACAACCCGTCGGTCGAGATGGGGCAGTTCGGCGGCGCCACCGCCGACGCCTGGTTCGACGAGGTCTTCGGGAGCGACTTCCGGCGCGCCGAGGTGACGGCGCTGCCGCTCGCGCTCGGCATCCTGCTCGTCGCGTTCGGCGCGCTGGTCGCGGCGGTGCTGCCCGTCATGCTGGCGTTCACCGCGTTCCTCGCCGCGGGCGGGCTCCTCGCCGTGACGAGCCACGCGCTGCACGTCGACGACACGACGAACTCGGTGATGCTGCTGATGGGGCTGGCGGTCGGCGTCGACTACTGCCTTTTCTACCTGCAGCGCGAGCGGGAGGAGCGACGCGAGGGCCGGGACAGGGGCACGGCCCTCGCGATCGCCGCCGCCACCTCGGGACGGTCGGTCCTGGTTTCCGGGCTGACCGTGATGGTCGCGATGTCCGGGATGTTCCTGTCCGGGCTGCTGCTGTTCAAGGGCTTCGCGGTCGCGACGATCCTGGTCGTGCTCATCGCGATGCTCGGGTCGGTGACCGTCCTGCCCGCGCTGCTCTCGCTGCTCGGCGACAAGGTCGAGTTCGCGCGCATCCCGTTCCGGGGCCGGCGCCGGGGGCGGCGGTCCGCGCAGGAGCGCGCCGGGGTGGTGGGGACGCTGCTGAAGCCCGTCCTGGCCCGTCCGGGGATCGCGGCGGTGCTCGCCGCCGGGCTGCTGCTCGCCCTGGCCGCGCCCGCGCTCGGCATGAAGACCGAACGGCTCCGCATCGACCAGCAGATCCCGCCGGGCGAGGAGATCGCGCAGACCTACACGCGGCTCAACGAGGCGTTCCCCGGCAACCCGGACCCGGCGGTCGTCGTGGTCAAGGCCCGCGACATCAACGCCCCGGAGGTCACCGCCGCGATCGACGACCTGAAGCGGCGGGCCGTCGCGTCGAGGGAGATGAACGAGCCGATCGAGGTCACCGTGCACGGCAAGGAGAACCTCGCCGAGATCGAGATCCCGCTCGCCGGGACGGGCTCCGACGCGACCTCGACGCACGCGCTGGAGACGCTCCGCGAACGGATCGTCCCGCAGACGGTCGGGAAGGTCGGCGAGGCCCCGGTGACCGGCCAGCTCGCCTGGTCGACCGACTACAACGCGCAGCTCAGGACGAGCATCGTCCCCGTGTTCCTCTTCGTCATGGGGATCACGTTCCTGCTGATGCTGGTCTTCTTCCGCTCGCTGCCGATCGCGGTCAGCGCCATCGTCCTCAACCTGCTGTCAGTCGGCGCGGCGTACGGGGTCATGGTCGCGGTGTTCCAGCACGGCTGGGGCGACAACCTGGTCGGGACGACGGGCGCCGGGGCCCTGGAGTCGTGGATCCCGCTGTTCGTCTTCGTCGTCCTGTTCGGCCTGTCCATGGACTACCACGTGTTCGTCGTCTCCCGGATCCGCGAGGCCTATGACCGGGGGCTGGACACGACGCGGGCCGTCCGGGAGGGGATCCTCGCCACGGCGGGCCCGGTGACCAGCGCCGCCGTCATCATGATCGCCACGTTCGGGATCTTCGGGACGCTCACCATGCAGGCGTTCAAGCAGCTGGGCGTCGGCCTGGCGGTGGCGGTCCTGATCGACGCGACGATCGTCCGGGTGGTGCTCCTCCCGGCCGTGATGACGCTGCTGGGCCGGGCGAACTGGTACCTGCCGGCCTGGCTGGGCTGGCTCCCGCGCGTCTCGCACGCCGAGCACACCGATCCCGACCCGATCCAGCCGCCGTCGGCTCCGCAACCGCTGATCCCGCAGGGTTAGCACCTCATGCGAAAGCCCCGGCCATTTCGGCCGGGGCTTTCGCGCGCTAAAGGGCGACGAAGGTCAGCCCGCGTTTCTTCAGTTTCGGAATGGCGCTCCTGAGCGCCTTGATGGTCTGGGAGCGGTCACCGCCGCCGTCGTGGCACAGGACGATGTCGCCCTCCTTGCCCGCCAGAAGGGACCTGCGGATCCGCCCGACACCCGGCCGGGCCCAGTCGCGCGGGTCGACGGCCCAGTCGATGGGCAGCATGCCGTGCTCGGCCGTCAGCTCCAGGACGGTCTTGGACCACGCCCCGCCCGGCGACCGGAAGTACTGCGGGACGACGCCGGTCGCGTCGGCGATCCGGTCGTGCGCGTCGACGATCTCCTTGCGGACGCGCTTGGCCGACATCCCCCCGATGCCGATCGGGTGCGTCTCCGTGTGGTTGCAGATCTGGTGACCGGCGTCGGCGATGCGGCGGGTCAGCTTCGGATACTCCTTGACCTGCTCGCCGATGATGAAGAACGTCGCGTGGATCTCCTCCTCGGCGAGGAGGTCGAGCATCTGCGGCGTCCATTTCGGGTTCGGGCCGTCGTCGATGGTGAGCGCGATGGATTTCGGCGGCGGCGCGGGGGAGAGCTGCGACAGCTCGCGGACGGGCGTCTTCACCGCGGTGAGCTTCGCGGGCGTCCACGCGGCGGGACGCGGCTTCGGCGTGGGCTTCGGCGGCGGTGCCGGATTCGCGGCGGGCCGCGCGCGGGGAGTCGTCGTCTGCGCGGCGGCCCGGGAGTCGTTCGAGGGGCGGGCGCCGTCCGCGCCCAGCACGGTGAGACCGGCCGCCGCACCCATCAGCCAGAGCGTTTCGCGGCGGGACGCCAGGCGGGACGCGAGCTTGGACGCCTCACCGGCCAGATCAACCTCCACATGTCCAACGCTATCGGTGTTTAACCGGGTAGGAGGCCGCTATGGGATCTTCACCCCCCAAGGGGGACGGATGAGCGCGGTGCCCGAACTCGGGCCGGTGCTCGCGCTCGTACTGACCGCGCTCACCGCGTTCGCCGCGGTGGCCGTCCGCGCCGGCGGGCTCGGTCTCGGCCGGGACGTCGTCGTCGTGGCGGTGCGGGCGGCCGTCCAGCTCGCGGCCGTCTCGCTGCTCATCGCGGCGGTGCTGCGCAGCGCGGGCTGGACGGCGGTGTTCGTCGCGGGCATGGTCGTGGTCGCGGCGGCCACGGCGGGACGGCGCATCACCGGTTCCGCGCTCGGATCCGGCTGGTGGACGCTGCTGCCGATCGTCGCCGGGGTCGCGCCCGTCCTCGCCCTGCTGCTGGCCTCGACGGCGGTGCCGTCGCGTCCGGTGGCGGTGCTGCCCATCGCGGGGATCTTCATCGGCGGCGCGATGTCCGCGACCGGCCTCACCGGACGCCGCGCGCTGGACGAGCTGGCCACGCGGCGCGGCGAGTACGAGGGCGGCCTCGCGCTCGGCCTCCTGCCCCGGGACGCCGCGCTGGAGCTGTGCAGACCCGCCGCCGCGCTCGGCCTGTTCCCCGTCATGGACCAGACGCGGACGGTCGGGCTGGTCACGCTGCCGGGCGCGTTCGTCGGCGTCCTGCTGGGCGGCGCCGACCCGGTGGACGCGGGTGCGATCCAGCTCTTGGTCCTCGTCGGCCTCCTGGCCGTCGAGTCGATCGCCGTCCTGATCACCCTGGAACTGGTCGCGACGGGGAGGTTGGGCTAGCCCGGTTCTGTGTGGCCGCAGGCGGTGGAGATGGCCCGGACGGTTTCGAGGAGGGCGGGCAGGAGGGCGAGGACCTCGTCGCGGGTCAGGACGACCTCGGGGACCGAGATGGAGACGGCGGCGATGACGCGTCCGGTCGCGTCCCGGACGGGTGCGGCGATGCAGCGGATGAACGTCTCGTGCTCGGCGTCGTCGAGGGCGTAGCCCTGGGCGGCCACCTGGGACAGCTCGTCCAGGAGCCGGTCGGGGCCGGTGATGGTGTGCTCGGTGAACGCGGCGTACTCGATCTCCTCGGCGACGCGGCGGCGGCGCGGTTCGGGGAGGTCGGCGAGCAGGACCTTGGCGATCGCGGTGGCGTGCAGCGGCATGCTCAGCCCCACCCGCGAGTACATGCGGATCGAGTGGCGCGAGTCGTACTTGTCCAGGTAGATGACGTTGCCGCCCTCGTACACGCCGAGGTGGACGGTCTGCCCGGTCTCCTCGTTCAGCCGGGCCAGGTGCGGGGCGGCGACGTCGCGGATGCCGCGCTGCTCCAGCGCCGCGCCCGCCAGCGCGAACAGGCGGGAGCCGAGGTGGAAGCGGTGGGCGGAGTCGCGGTGGACGAAACGGTCGGACTCCATCGTGCGGAGCAGGCGCAGCACGGTCGTCTTGTGGACGCCGACCGTCGCGGCCAGCTCGTCCAGGGTGCGGGGCCCCTCGCCCAGTTCGCCGAGGATCGCGAGCGCGCGGGCGAGGCTCTGGCTCATCAGGCTCCCTCCGTGGGTAAGCCCCGGGTCGTTGACCGGCACCCGCGGGTGATGTTACAACCACAACAGCACAAGACGCAATTATCGTTGCATTATGTGCAATCTCGGAGGTCATGATGGTCGCGAGCATCGATGCCGGTGCGATCGACGCGCTCGGCGAGGAGCGGCTCGACTGGCGCTTCAAAGCGATTCCGGCGTCGCTGCACGGGATGTCGGTGGCGAATGTCCGAGACGGCCGCCCGCCCCTCGACGACTTCGGAACCCCGCTGCTGACGCTGGACGCGCGCTCGCTCGACCACAACGTCCAGACGATGGCGCGGTGGGCGGACGTCGCGGGCGTCGCGCTCGCCCCGCACGGCAAGACGACGATGGCCCCGCAGCTGTGGCGGCGGCAGCTCGACGCGGGCGCGTGGGGCATCACGGTCGCGAACCTGCCGCAGCTGCGCGTCGCGCGCGCCTTCGGCGTCCGGCGGATCATGCTCGCGAACTCGCTCCTCGACCCGGCGGGCCTCGCCTGGCTGGCCGCCGAGCTGGAGGAGCATCCGGAGTTCGAGTTCGTGTCCTGGGTCGACTCGCCGCGCTCGGTCGAGCTGATGGACGAGGCGCTGCGCCTCGCCCGCGCCCAGCGCCGCGTCGACGTGTGCGTCGAGATCGGCGGGCCGCACGGGCGCACCGGCGTCCGGGACGACGGCGACGCCCGCGCCCTCGCCGACGCCGTGCGCCAGGCGCCGACGCTCCGCCTCGCCGGGCTCGCCGGATACGAGGGCGCGCTCGCGCACGACGCGTCCGACGAGGGCCGCGGCGCCGTCGACGCCTACCTGCGCCGGATGGCCAACCTGTTCGCCGGCCTCGACTACGAGACGGACGAGCCGATCGTGACGGCGGGCGGCAGCTCCTTCTTCGACCAGGTCGCGGACGTGCTCGGCGACTCAGGGGGGCGGGTCGTGCTGCGGTCGGGGGCGTACATCGTCCACGACGACGGGTTCTACCGGGAGATCTCGCCGTTCTCGCGGGGCGTCGCCGGAGGCGCGCGGCTGCGGTCGGCCATGCACGGCTGGGCGCGGGTCGTGTCCCGTCCGGAGCCCGCCCTTGCGCTCCTGGACGCCGGCAAACGCGACCTTCCGTTCGACGAGGGTCTTCCGGTGCCGCAGTTCGTCAGGGGGAAGGGACCGGACGTGGTCGAGAAGGCGTCCGTGACCGCGGTCAACGACCAGCACGCCTTTCTTGAGGACGCCTCCGTGGAGCCCGGTGACGTGGTGCGGCTGGCCCTGTCGCATCCGTGCACCGCGCTCGACAAATGGACGCTGATCCCCGTGCTGGACGACGCCGACGCCGGACAACCGGTCGTCATCGACCTCGTGAGGACGTGGTTCTGATGCCGGGCACCGTGATCCGCGGCGCGACCGTCGTGGACGGCACCGGCACCCCCGGCCGCGTCGCCGACGTCACGATCGCCGAAGGCCGGATCACCGAGATCGGGCACGGCCTCACCGGCACCACCGCCATCGACGCGGACGGCCTCGTTCTCGCGCCCGGCTTCATCGACATGCACGCCCACTCCGACCTGGCGCTCCTCATCGAGCCCGACCATCTCGCCAAGGTCAGCCAGGGCGTGACGACGGAGGTCATCGGCCAGGACGGCCTGTCCTACGCGCCCGTCGACGACACCACCCTCGCCGACACCCGCCGCGCCATCGCCGGCTGGAACACCGACCCGCCCGGCTTCGACTGGTCGTGGCGCACCGTCGGCGAATACCTCGACCGCCTCGACCAGGGCATCGCCGTCAACGCCTGCTACCTCGTCCCGCAGGGCACGGTGCGGATGCTCGCGATGGGCTGGGAGGACCGTCCGCCGACACCGGCGGAACTCGACCGGCAACGCGAACTCGTCGCCGCCGGTATGCGCGAGGGCGCGGTCGGGATGTCCAGCGGCCTCACGTACGTGCCCGGCATGTACGCCGACGATGAGGAGCTGGCCGAGCTGTGCCGCGTCGTCGGGTCGCTCGGCGGCTTCTACGCGCCGCACCACCGCTCGTACGGGGCGGGCGCGCTGGAGGCGTACGCCGAGATGGTCGAGCTGTCGCGCCGCTCCGGCTGCCCGCTGCACCTCGCGCACGCGACGATGAACTTCGGCGTCAATCGGGGCCGCGCGCCCGAACTGCTCGCCCTCCTGGACGACGCCATCGCCGACGGCTGCGACATCACCCTCGACACCTATCCCTACCTGCCGGGCTCCACGACCCTCGCCGCGCTGCTGCCGAGCTGGGCGGCCGCGGGCGGTCCCTCGGCGCTGCTGGCGCGGCTCCACGACCCCGCCGAGCGGGCCCGGATCCGGCACGTGATGGAGGTCGAGGGTTCGGACGGCTGCCACGGCGTCCCCGCCGAGTGGGAGACGATCGAGGTCTCCGGCTCCCCGGACGCCTCCGTCGTCGGACGGACCATCGCCCAGCTCGCCGCCGCTTCCGGGCGTCCCGAGTTCGACGTCTTCTGCGAGCGGCTGATCGCCGACGACCTCGCCACCACGATCCTCCAGCACGTCGGGCACGAGGAGAACGTCCAGGCGATCATGCGGCACCCGTGCCACACCGGCGGCAGCGACGGGCTCCTCGCCGCCGCGAAACCGCACCCGCGCGCCTGGGGGACGTTCCCGCGCTACCTCGGCCACTACGTCCGCGACCTGGGCGTCCTGTCCCTGGAGGAGTGCGTCGCGCACCTGACCGGACGCGCCGCGCGGCGGCTCCGCCTCGAAGACCGCGGGCTCGTCGAGCCCGGATACCACGCCGACCTCGTCCTGTTCGACCCCGCGACCGTCCGCGACACCGCCACGTTCGACGACCCGAAGCAGCAGGCCGAGGGCATCGAGCACGTGCTCGTCGGCGGCACGCCCGTCATCTCCGGCGGACGCCACACCGGAGCGCTCCCCGGCCGCTCCCTCCGCCGCACCGAAACCGGAA
>NZ_SMJX01000130.1 GCF_004348535.1 Actinomadura sp. KC216 | reverse complement strand
ACCTAGACCCCGTATCCGGACGGGCCGTGGCGGCGCCCGAACCGGCGGCGGGACGGCGTTCCCGCACTCGCCGCGCGCGTCCGTGCGGCCCGGCCGCGCGGGGTTCGGCGATCCCCCCGGACGGTGCCGCACCGCCTGTCATGGTGGCCTGGCGAGGCGGCCGGGAGGGTGGGCAAAGCCACGTCCACGTCGCGGTGGAGCAGGTCGGCTTTGCGGCGATTCCTGGCTACGCTGGCGCAGTGAGCGGCGCCACAACGAGGTGGCGAAGGGTCTCAAGGGGAGTAGTCGATGAGCGGCATGCTCGATCAAGCGAAGGACGACCTGCTCCGGCGGGCGGCTGAGACGTGCGCGCAGCGCCCGGGGGCGCGCGGCGGGGACGTGGAGGAGGCCTTCAGCTACCTCCGGCTGTACTACCGGCACGTCGCCCGCGAGGACCTGCTGGACAGAGACCCGGCCGACATCTGCGGCCCCGCGATGGCGCACCGGGCCCTCGGCGAGGAGCGGCCGCAGGGACGCGCGAAGGTGCGCGTCTACACGCCGACCCTGGAGGAGAACGGCTGGGACCCGGGCCACACGGTCGTGCAGGTCGTCACCGACGACATGCCCTTCCTGGTCGACTCGGTCACCATGGAGCTGACCCGGCACCAGCTCGCCACGCACCTGATCGTCCACCCGCTGCTCGGCGTGGACCGCGACGTCGCGGGCCACCTGAAGGCGTTCCGCGGCAAGCTCGACAGCGACGACGACGTCGACGAGTCGTGGATGCACATCGAAGTGGACCGTACCAGCGACCGGTCCGTCCTGGACGCGCTGGAGAAGGACCTGCTCCGCGTCCTGGGGGACGTCCGCGTCGCCGTCGAGGACGAGCCGAAGATGCGCGCCCGCGCCGGGGAGATCGCCACCGCGATCCAGGAGTCCGCGCCGCCGCTGCCGGGCAAGGAGCTCGCCGAGGGCGTCGAGCTGCTCGACTGGCTGGTGGACGGGCACTTCACGTTCCTCGGCTACCGCGACTACACGCTCACCGAGGACGGCACCGCGCTCAAGCCCGAGCCCGGCACCGGGCTCGGCATCCTGCGCAGCGACAAGCAGGAGTCCGACAGCTTCGCGGCGCTGCCGCCGGAGGTCCGCGAGAAGGCGACGGAGAAGCGCCTGCTGGTCCTGACCAAGGCGAACTCGCGCTCCACCGTCCACCGCCCGCTCTACCTCGACTACATCGGGGTCAAGAAGTTCGACGAGGCCGGCAACGTCATCGGCGAGCGCCGCTTCCTCGGCCTGTTCACGCACGTCGCCTACAGCGAGTCGCTGTCGCACATCCCCGTCCTCAAGCGCAAGCTGGAGGAGGTGCTGGAGCTCGCCGGGTTCACCG
Organism: Actinomadura sp. KC216; assembly: GCF_004348535.1. Classification (GTDB taxonomy): domain Bacteria; phylum Actinomycetota; class Actinomycetes; order Streptosporangiales; family Streptosporangiaceae; genus Spirillospora. Next base: position 20,003 of record NZ_SMJX01000130.1, on the reverse strand, counting down.
CCGACAGCTACGACGGCCAGGACCTCATCGAGATACTGGAGAGCTACCCGCGCGACGAGCTGTTCCAGATCTCCGTCGACGACCTGCTCCCGATCTCGCTCGGCGTGCTGCGGCTCCGCGAGCGCCGCCAGCTGAAGCTGTTCCTGCGCAAGGACCTGTACGGCCGCTACATGTCCTGCATGGTCTACCTGCCGCGCGACCGCTACACCACCAAGGTCCGGCTGCGCATCCAGGACCTGCTGAAGGAGGCGTTCCACGGCGTCAGCGTCGACTACAGCGCCAACGTGACCGAGTCGATGCTGGCGCGGCTGCACGTGGTCGTCCGCGGCGAGCGCGGCCGTCCACTGCCCGCCGTGGACGTCCCCGAGCTGGAGGGACGGCTCGCCGCCGCCATCCGCTCGTGGGAGGACGACCTCGGCGACGCGCTCGTCGAGCAGTGCGGCGAGGAGCGCGCCGGGGACCTCGTCCGCCGGTTCGGGGAGGCGTTCCCCGAGGGCTACAAGGCTGACTTCCCGGCCCGCACCGCCGTCGCCGACCTGCGCCGCCTCGACGACCTGACCCCCGACCCCGGCAACGACACCTCCATCAACCTGTACGAGCCGTACAGCGCCGAGCCGGGCGAGCGCCGCTTCAAGATCTACCGGCTGGGCGAGCCGATCTCGCTGTCCCGGGTGCTGCCGCTGCTGCAGAACATGGGCGTCGAGGTGATCGACGAGCGGCCGTACGAGATCAGGACCGCCGACGGGCACCGGTTCTGGATCTACGACCTGGGCCTGCGCTACGAGCCGCCCCCCGGCGCCGCCGACGAGTCCATCAAGGGCCCGTTCCAGGACGCGTTCACCCGGCTGTGGCGCGGCGAGATCGAGAACGACGGGTTCAACGCGCTCGTCCTGCACGTCGGGCTGAACTGGTGGCAGGCGATGATCCTGCGCGCCTACGCCCTCTACCTGCGGCAGACCGGCACCACGTTCTCCAAGCGCTACATCGAGCAGGTGCTGCTGCGGAACGCCTCCATCACGCGGCTGATCGTCCGGCTGTGGGAGAGCCGCCTCGACCCGACCCTGCAGGGCGGCGAGGAGGAGCGCAGCGCGGGCATCACCGAGGAGATCCAGGGCAAGCTGGACGAGGTCGCCAGCCTCGACGAGGACCGCATCCTCCGCGCCTACCTCGCGCTCGTCCAGGCGACCCTGCGCACGAACCACTACCAGGGCAGGCCGTACCTGTCGATGAAGTTCGACCCGCACGCCATCCCCGACCTGCCCGAACCCCGCCCCACCTATGAGGTGTTCGTGTACTCGCCGAAGGTCGAGGGCGTGCACCTGCGGTTCGGGACGGTCGCGCGCGGCGGGCTCCGCTGGTCCGACCGCCGCGAGGACTTCCGCACCGAGATCCTCGGCCTGGTCAAGGCGCAGGCCGTGAAGAACACCGTGATCGTCCCGGCGGGCGCGAAGGGCGGGTTCGTCGGCAAGCAGCTGCCCGACCCGTCGATCGACCGGGAGGCGTGGCAGCAGGCCGGGATCGCCTGCTACAAGGACTTCATCTCCGGCCTGCTCGACATCACCGACAACCTGGTGGACGGGAAAGTCGTCCCGCCGCCGAACGTCGTCCGGCACGACGGCGACGACACCTACCTCGTCGTCGCCGCCGACAAGGGCACCGCCACGTTCTCCGACCTCGCCAACGGCGTCGCCGCCGAGTACGGCTTCTGGCTCGGCGACGCGTTCGCGTCCGGCGGCTCGGTCGGCTACGACCACAAGGGCATGGGCATCACCGCCCGCGGCGCCTGGGAGTCGGTGAAGTACCACTTCCGCTCCCTCGGCACCGACATCCAGAACGAGGACTTCACCGCCGTCGGCATCGGCGACATGTCCGGGGACGTGTTCGGCAACGGCATGCTCCTCTCCGAGCACACCCGGCTCATCGCCGCGTTCGACCACCGGCACATCTTCATCGACCCCGACCCGGACGCCGCGGCCTCGTTCGCCGAGCGCCGCCGCCTGTTCGAGCTGCCGCGCAGCAGCTGGGAGGACTACGACACCGCGCTGATCTCCAGGGGCGGCGGCGTGTTCCCCCGCACGGTCAAGTCGATCGGGGTGACCCCGCAGATGCGGGCCGCGCTCGGCATCGAGGGCGCGGTGAAGGCGCTCACCCCGTTCGAGCTGATCAGGGCCGTCCTGAAGGCCCCCGTCGACCTGCTCTGGAACGGCGGGATCGGCACCTACGTGAAGTCGTCCATCGAGAACAACGCCGACGTCGGCGACAAGGCGAACGACTCGGTCCGGATCGACGGCGCCGAGCTGCGCTGCCGCGTCGTCGGCGAGGGCGGCAACCTCGGCGTCACCCAGCTCGGCCGCATCGAGTTCGCCCGCACCGGCGGCCTGATCAACACCGACTTCATCGACAACTCCGCGGGCGTCGACACCTCCGACCACGAGGTCAACATCAAGATCCTGCTGGACCAGGCCGTCCGGGACGGCGAGCTGACCGGCAAGCAGCGCGACGGCCTGCTGTACGAGATGACCGACGAGGTCGGACGACTCGTTTTGCGCGACAACTACGCGCAGAACGTCGTCCTCGCCGCCGCCCGCGCCCAGGCGCCCGCGATGCTCCACATCCACGCCCGCTACCTGCGCAAACTCGAACGCGACGGCCGCCTCCAGCGGCGCATCGAGTTCCTCCCCGACGACAAGGCCCTGGCGGAGCGCCGCCAGGCGGGCCTCGGGCTCACCAGCCCGGAGTTCTCCGTCCTGCTCGCCTACGCCAAGCTCGCCCTCGACCACGATCTCGTCGCCTCCGACCTGGCCGACGACCCGTACCTGGAGGCGTGGCTGGTCGACTACTTCCCGACCCCGCTGCGCGAGCGGTTCCGCCCCTACATGGACCGGCACCCGCTGCGCCGCGAGATCATCACCACCGCCGTGGTGAACGACCTGATCAACGCGAGCGGCTCGACGTTCGTGTTCCGGATGAACGAGGAGACGGGGGCGTCGTCGTCCGACATCGCCCGCGCCTACCTCGTCGCCCGCGACGTGTTCGAGATGCCGAAGTTCTGGCGCTCGGTCGAGTCCCTCTCGCACCAGGTCGACGAGTCCACGCAGATCGCGATGCTCCTCGAAGCCCGGAAGCTGACCGAGCGCGGCGCCCGCTGGCTGCTGCACAACCGGCGCCCGCCGTTCGACATCCGCGAGACGATCGGCTTCTTCGCCGGGAGCGCGGCCACGCTGAGCACCCACCTGTCGAAGCTCCTCGTCGGGCTGGACCTCGCCGCGTTCGAGCAGCGCCGCGACGGCTTCGCGCAGCGCGGCGTCCCGGACGAGCTCGCCGAACGCTGCGCGACGTTCGTCCCCGCCTTCTCCACCTTCGACCTGGTCGGCATCGCGCACGACACGGGCCGCCCGGTGGAGGAGGTCGCCGAGGTGTACTTCGACCTGGCCGACCGCCTGCAGCTGTCCCGGCTCCGCGAACGCATCATCGCGCTGCCCCGCGACGACAAGTGGCGCTCCATGGCCCGCTCCGCGCTCCGCGACGACCTGTACACCGCGCACGCGGCCCTGACCAGGGACGTCCTGGTCACCAGCGAGCCGGGCGGGCAGCCCGAGGAGCGCATGGTCCTGTGGGCGGACAAGAACAAGCCGGCCGTCCAGCGCGCCCAGCAGACCCTCAGCGAGATATGGGAGAGCGACAGCTTCGACCTGGCAACCCTCTCCGTAGCCCTAGGCGCGATCCGCACCCTGGTAACGGCGAGCTCTCTACCATCAGCTGAATAGGCACCCGACACCAGCCACCGCCGCAACCCCGCGACGACCTGGGCCGTCGCGATCGCGTCCGAAGGCAGGTTCGAGCTTGCGAGAACCTGATCGCGCAGCGAGCCGCCAGGCGAGCCGGAGCGATGCAGCGATCGCACGCGTTTCTCGACGATGGAGGGCCGCCAAGGCCCGAAGGAGGAGAGAAAGGCAATAGGTACAGCACCGTCGAGTGCCGGGCTGGTCTCGCTGCAGCGGTCAGAAGCGCGGGACCGCCCGGCACCCGACGGAGATCAGGTGCCGTGCGCGGTGACGGCCTTGCGGTACATCCCGGTGACCGTGGCGCGGCCCTTCGGCGGGACGGCGGCCAGGTACTGCACGAGGACGGTCGTGTCCATGCGCGTCCTGGCGGCCTTGACGGGGGCGAGCCCGAGAAGGTCCCCGCCCACGGCCAAGCGTCCCCGCTTGGCCGAGGAGTACGCCTCGTTCTGCTTGATGACGTACCAGACGAGGGCCCCCCGGTCCTTGGTACGGAGCGCGAACACCCGGTACTGGGTGGGGGAGAACCGGGACGAGAGCGTGACGCCCCGTCCGGCCAGGGACTTCTCGCCCTGCTTCAGCGCCTTGTACGTCTCGCTGGTCTGCGCCCCGTCCGCCAGGAGGGACGCCTTCGGCGCGCCGGGCCCGTCGGTGAGGAGCGCGGCGTGCGCCTCGGGCAGCGTGCCGGGCGCGGTGGCGAGGCCCTCACGCTCGTCCGCGTCGACCGGGGTGGCGTAGCCCTCCGAGTCGAGCGCGACGTTGCCCAGCGCGTCGCTGGTGGGGTACGGGTTGGCGGTCAGCAGCCACGGCGTCCCCGCCTTGTCCTGCGTGAACAGCAGCGCGTGCCGCACCGAGCGCTTCCCCTGCCCGGTGACCGTGGCGGCGGCGAACCAGCGCGGATAGCCGCTCACCCGCGGGATGTAGAACGAGGTGTTCATGAACTTCACCTCCGGCGGCGGCCGCTTGATGACGCGACGGAGCTTGAGTGACGCCTCGTCCATGGACAGCTGCGGTTCGGCCTCGATGGCCGCCAGGGCCCTGCGGTCGACCTTGAGCCGCAGCCGGTTGGCGCCGGCGGCGTAGGAGTCGAGGACCTGCTGGGCCTGCTCCTTGCTGAGCGCCGGTGCGGCGGAGCGTTTCTCCGCCTCGGCGGAGGATGGCGAACGTCCCGAGCAGCCGGTCCCCATGGCGGCCGTGATCAGGCAGGACGTGAAGAGTGAAGCGACGGTGATGATGCGTGCGGGCATTGCGAAAAGCCCCCCGAAGTGGTGACGGAGATCCGGACCGCACGCCATCCTCGCAGAGTGACCGTGCAGTCACTCTATGAACACGAAACCTCGCCGAGCAAAACTTGATGGGGGACGGGCGAAGGACGCCCAGGTCAGGCGGTCTGCTGCTCCTGCTGCCGCAGCCAGCGGATCTCGGCCTCGATGAACTCGTCGATGTCGCCGTCGAGCACGGCCGAGGGGTTGCCGGCCTCGATGCCGGTGCGGAGGTCCTTCACGATCTGGTACGGGTGCAGCACGTAGTTGCGGATCTGCGTGCCCCAGCTGCTGGTGCCCTCGCCCCGCAGCGCGGACATCTTCTCCGCCTCTTCCTGCCGCTTGCGCTCCAGCAGCTTGGCCTGCAGGACGTTCATCGCCGTGGCCTTGTTCTGGATCTGGCTGCGCTCGTTCTGGCAGGACACGACGATCCCGGTCGGGATGTGGGTGATCCGCACCGCGGAGTCGGTGGTGTTGACGCCCTGCCCGCCCGGGCCGGACGACCGGTACACGTCGATGCGCAGGTCGTTCTCGTCGATGTCGACGTGGTCGCTCTGCTCGACCACCGGGACGACGTCCAGGCCCGCGAACGACGTCTGGCGGCGGCCCTGGTTGTCGAACGGAGAGATCCGGACGAGCCGGTGCGTGCCGTGCTCGCCGCGCAGCGTCCCGTACGCGTAGGGCGCCTTCACCGTGAACGTCGTCGACTTGATGCCCGCCTCTTCGGCGTAGGACGTCTCGTAGACCTCGGTCGGGTAGTTGTGCCGCTCCGCCCAGCGCAGGTACATGCGCTGGAGCTGCTCGGCCCAGTCGGCCGCGTCGACCCCGCCCGCCTGGGCGTTGATCGTGACGAGCGCCTCCCGCGCGTCGTACTCGCCCGACATGAGGGTGCGGACCTCGAGCTGCTGGATCGCCTTGCGCAGCGCGGTGAGCTCCTCGTCGGCCTCGGTGCGGGTGTCGGCGTCGTCCATCTCCTCGGCGAGCTCGTACAGGGTCGCGGCGTCGTCCAGCCGCTGCCGCAGGCCCTCGACCTTGCCCAGCTCGCTCTCCAGGTACGACAGGCGGCGCGTCACCGTCTGGGCGCGCTCCTGGTCGTTCCACAGGTCAGGGTCGGCCGACTGCTCGCGCAATTCGGCGATGTCGCGCCGCATCGCGTCGAGGTCCAGCACCTGCTCGATGCCGGCGAGAGTCGAGCCGAGCTCCTTGAGCTGCTCTTCGGGTTCGATGCCTGCCACGCCTTCGAGCTTATCGCCGTCCGGGCACCGGTCGGGCGTCTGATCTTCCGCACGGGTGATCGGCCGGTCCTTCGCGCCGGGGAATGCCCGACCCGTCCGGCCAATACCATGTGATGGCAGAATCACGGGCCGAGGAGGCCCGCCGAGGACGGCGGGCCATGGAGTTCGGTCCGGGGGACGGGTCTGTGCACAGGTTCTCGCGGGTGATCGCGGCAGCGATGATCGTCGTCATGCCGCTGGCCGCGGGCTGCGCCGAGGGCAAGGCCAAGGCGCGGCCGACCGCCGCCATGCCCACGACGTCGCCGCCCGAGCCCGTCCCGCTGACGCCGGAGGTCGCCGAGCGCGCGTTCCGCACCTACGTCACCGACGAGGACGTCGCCAGGGCCGCCGGTGACGAGCGGCTCGCGCTGACGTGGACGTCCGACGGCCAGTCCCAGCTCACCGCCGCCGAGTTCCGCAAGGCCGCCTACGACGGCGACCCCGTACGGCGTTTCGTCTACGGCGACCCCAAGATGTACGTCCCGAAGCTGAAGGACGGCCATTTCCCCCAGTGGTTCCTTGTGTCGGTCGACCGCTCCGTCTTGGGCGAGGCCAAGAGCAAGCGCAGGGCGCTGATGGGGTTCATACTGCGCGGCCCGTCCGACGACTGGAAGCTGACGATCGCGACCCTCCTGCAGCCGAAGGCGAAGGAACCGGCGGTCCTGATCGGCAAGGACGGCTACGCGACCCCGCTGAGCAGCGACGACAGATCGGTGCTGATCCGTCCCCGCGACGTCGGCGGCATCCAGGCGACGATCGCCGCGGAGGGCGGGCGCAGCGTGGCCGCGAAGGTCATGAAGTCCGGCGCGGTCACGACGGGCTACTACAAGGCGGCGAGGCGGGCCAAGAAGAAGGCCAGGGAGAAGGACCTCACGCTTCAGGTCGTCTACACGGCGACGCCCTTCCCGTACTTCGGGCTGCGGACGAAGACCGGCGGCGGCCTGATCATCTATTCGCTGTTCCGCAACACCTCGCTCGTCGCCAAGGACCCGGAGACGCCGAAGCCGGAGATCCCGGAGGAGGCGGAGCATCTGCTCGACGGGACCGTCGAGGGCAACGAGGTCGCCACGACGGCGACCCTGCATTTCGCGGCGTACGACCCCGCGAAGGCCGGGAAGGGAAAGCCGCAGCCGAAGGCGCATCTGATCGCCGACGACGGGGCGATCTCCAAGGCCGCCACACCGCCGCTCAAGAAGCCTTAACGCCGATCAGGCAATCATGGGAGCCGCGCGGTGAGTCCTCCCGCGGTGGAGCGCTCCTAGCCGTAGACCCGCTGGAGGACGAGCGCGGCGAAGAGCAGCGCGACGAGCCCCGCGAGGACGAGGGCGGGCGGTACGGACGGGCCGTGCCGGTGCAGTTCGGACCGGGCCTCCCGGCAGGTGGCGCAGCGCCCTTCCACCACCGGGTTCGAGCACCGAGCGCAGATCAGATGTTCGCAGCTCATGTCGTGGCCCCAATCTCCGAGAACGGGACGCCGGCCCCGCGGCGGGGGAACGTCGACGTGTCTGGTGTCTGTCGAGCTTGTCTGGTGTCCGTCCACCTATTAGGTATCTTTCTCCATCATCCAGCCTAGCCGGACTGTATGGTCGTTCCGGCAAGTCCGGGAGCTTGACGGTACGAAACGACCGGACGTCGGGAGACGGTTCGCATGGCACTGATCCGACAAGACACCCTGATCGGGCGATGCGGCGGCCCTGCGCGTTCGTACCACGTCGAGTGGGACGAGATAGTTGACTCTCCCCTCTACACTGCTCGAAGGCTCCGCGTCCTCCCCGGTCGCGAAGCCGGGCGGCGCAGGCCGGAGACCGTGGGCGACCAGCCCGCGGCCGCGGTCGGGGCCGCTCCCCAACCCCTAGACTGAACCGCCGTGATGCAGCCGTGATCCATTTCGACAACGTCACCAAGGTCTACCCGAGCCAGAACCGGCCCGCCCTGGCGCACGTGAACGTCGCCATCGAGAAGGGCGAGTTCCTGTTCCTGGTGGGGCCCTCCGGCTCCGGCAAGTCGACCTTCCTGCGACTCATCCTGAAGGAGGAGCGTCCTTCCCAGGGTCACGTGCACGTGGCGGGCAAGGACCTGAGCAGGCTGAGCAACTGGAAGGTGCCGCACCTGCGCCGCAGGATCGGCTGCGTCTTCCAGGACTTCCGCCTTCTCCCCAACAAGAACGTCTTCGAGAACGTCGCTTTCGCCCTCGAGGTGATCGGCAAGCCGCGGCGCTTCATCGGCAAGGTCGTCCCCGAGGTCATCGACCTCGTCGGCCTTGAGGGCAAGGCCCACCGGATGCCGGACGAGCTGTCCGGCGGCGAGCAGCAGCGCGTCGCGATCGCGCGGGCGTTCGTCAACCGGCCGATGATCCTGCTGGCGGACGAGCCGACGGGGAACATCGACCCCGCGACCTCGATCGGCATCATGAAGGTGCTGGACCGGATCAACCGGACCGGCACCACCGTCGTGATGGCCACCCACGACGCCGCGATCGTCGACGCGTTCCGCAAGCGCGTCGTCGAGCTGGAGGACGGCCGCGTCGTCCGCGACCAGTCCCGCGGCGTGTACGGGCAGGCCTACTGACCCTCCACGGCACATCCATCTGAACCATCGATTCCTTCCGGGTCGTACGACACCGAGTACGGTGTCGGCCCACAGGTAGGAACCGCCCGCAACGGGCCGCGTTCCCCAGTACGGAGACGGCCCAGGCTTCCGGCGGGACACAGGCGATCAAGGACAGCGAGGCATGCGCGTACAGTTCGTTCTCCAGGAGATCTGGATCGGTCTCCGCCGGAACATGACGATGACGATCTCCCTCGTCATCACCGTCGCCATCGCCATGGCGCTCTTCGGCACCGGGCTGCTCCTGCGCGAGCAGGTCCGGGCGTCCAAGAGCTTCTGGTACGACAAGATCGAGGTCTCGATCTTCCTGTGCGCCAAGACGAGCTACAACGAGGCCTGCCAGAAGCAGGACGTCACCGAGCAGCAGCGGCAGACCCTCAAGTCGCAGCTGGAGAAGATGCCGCAGGTCTCGAACGTCGAGTACGAGAGCAAGCAGCAGGCGTACGCCCGGTTCAAGGACAACTTCGCGGGCGCGCCCGGCTTCGTGCAGAGCACCAAAGAGGGCGACATCCCCGACTCGTTCCGGGTGAAGCTGAAGAACCCCGAGGAGTACAAGGCGGTCGCGCAGGCGATGCTCGGCCAGCCCGGGGTCGACTCCGTGATCAACGAACAGGAGATCCTGAAACGGTTCTTCAGGATCCTGAACGGCCTCCAGGTGGCCGCGCTGACGATCGCGCTGATCCAGGTGGTCGCGGCGGTGATGCTGGTCGGCAACACGGTCCGGCTGTCGGCGTTCAACCGGCGCCGGGAGACGGGCATCATGCGGCTGGTCGGCGCGTCCAACACCTATATCCAGATGCCGTTCATCCTGGAGGGCGCGATCGCCGGGCTGATCGGCGGGCTGTTCGCGTCCGTCCTGCTCATCTTCAGCAAGAAACTGCTGGTCGACCGATTGGCGGGGGACGTCCAGCTCGTCAGCCAACTCGGCTGGAGTACGGTGATCGCCGTCATAGTCCTGTCGATCTGCTTCGGTGTACTGCTCTGCGCCGTCGCATCGTTCCTCACCTTGCGCAGATACCTGAGAATCTGACCGGGGTGAACCCTGCGGCGTGACCGGATCCGGCTGAAGCGCCGGGTCCGGCATGGTCCGCCGCCCTACACTTGCCGCATGCTCCGGCCCGTGCTTCGGGGAAGGCGGCCCCGGCGAATCCCCCAGGACATACGACCTCCCCATGGCAGAAAGACCGGGCGGTTGCTGCGCGGCGCCGCCGTCGCCGCCGCGATCCTCAGCGCCTACGGGCTGGGGATGGTGAGCGGCTCGGGGACGCAGCGGCACACCGCCGTCGCGGGCGGCGGGTCCGTCCTCGACGAGGCCGCCACGAAGATCAGCGGCCAGGCCGCGAAGCCGGTCGGGCGCGCCGAGCTCGACCGCGCCGCCATCGAGGGCATGCTGCGCGGCCTCGGCGACAGGTGGGCGCAGTACTACTCCGCCCGCGAGTACGACGACGTCGAAGGGCGCCTGACCGGCCACTACAGCGGCGTCGGCCTGTGGCTCGGCGGCGACTCCGAGCTCCGGGCGGGCGGCTCGGGCGTGCAGGTCGCGAGCGTCCAGCCGGGCAGCGCCGCCGCCCGCGCCGGGGTGCTGCCCGGCGACGTCATCACCGGCGTCGGGTCCGCGTCCGCGGCCGGGTGGGGCGCCGAGCGGGTCGCCGAGGCGCTGCGGGGACGTCCGGACCAGCCCGTCGAACTCACCGTCGAACGCGAACGTCGAACAAAGCGGTTCCATCTCGTCCGCACCCCGGTTCCCGCAGGAGACGTCACCGTGACCGACCTCCCGGAGCAGGCGCGGATGATCCGGATCGGCGCCTTCACGCGCGGCACCGGGCAGCAGGTCCGCGCCGCCGCCGCCGGACGGCCGCCGTCCGGCGGTGTCCTGCTCGACCTGCGCGGCAACCCGGGCGGGCTACTGGACGAGGCCGTCGAGACGGCGTCGGCGTTCCTGTCCGGCGGACCCGTCGTGACCTACGAGCCGCGCGGGCGGCCCGTCCAGAACCGGATGGTGACCCGGACCGGCGACGCCCGCACACCGCTCGTCGTGCTGGTCGACGCCGGCACCGCGAGCGCCGCGGAGATCGTCGCGGGGTCCCTGCGCGACCGCGACCGCGCGGTGATCATAGGATCGCGTACGTACGGGAAGGGCTCGGTGCAGGAGCCCATCCGGCTGGCCGACGGGTCGGTCATCGAGCTGACCGTCGGTCGCTACCGCACCCCGAGCGGCCGTAACCTCGACGGGGTCGGGATCGAACCCGACGTGGCGGTCTCCGCCGACCGTCCGCCCAAGGAGGCCGAGCGACGGGCCCGGACGGTGCTGCGCGGCCTGCGCGCCGCCCTACCGCACAAGGACGAGGACTGAGGAAGTGGCACGGGACACCGGGCGCAAGAAGGACAAGGACAGCGGGCGCAGGCTCATCGCCCAGAACAAGCGCGCCCGCTACGACTACCACGTCGACGACACGTGGGAGGCGGGCATGGTGCTGATGGGCACCGAGGTGAAGGCGCTGCGCGCCGGCCGCGCCTCCCTCGCCGACGGCTTCGCCCACGTGCGGGACGGGGAGGTGTGGCTGGAGAACGTCCACATCCCCGAGTACACCGAGGGCACCTGGACCAACCACGCCCCCCGCCGGCGCCGCAAGCTGCTGCTGCACCGCCGCGAGATCCAGAAGATCATCGCCAAGTCGGAGGAGCCCGGCTGGACCCTGATCCCGCTGTCCCTCTACTTCAAGGACGGGCGGGCCAAGGTCGAGATCGGGCTGGCCCGTGGTAAGAAGTCGTACGACAAGCGCCAGGCCATCGCAAAGCGGGAAGCCGAGCGGGAGATGCAGAAGGCGGCGGCGGCCCGGTTCAGGAGACGGTGAAGGGTGCCGATGACCAACGGTGGCCGTAGGCGGATTGCGCGGAGCACACGCGCGGTACGGGGCACGCGGACGCGCAGGCGCCAGGCGGCGTCCTTGGCGGTCTCCGGCGCGCTCGTCGCGTCCGTGACGACGGGATGCTGGGCCGAGCCGTCGGCGATGCCCGCCGTCCGCGACTTCCTCATCGCCTGGCAGGTCGGCAACTACGAGGCGGCCGCCGGCAAGACCGTCGGCATCGACAGGCGGCAGGTCGAGGACGCGCTCGGCCGCGTCCGGCAGCAGCTGGACGCGGCGTCCCTGCGGCTGTCGCTCGGCACCCAGGTCAAGGGCAGCGACGTCGACCAGATCGTCAAGAAGGGCGACGAGGCCGACGCGCGCTTCACCGTGAAGATCGACCTCGGTGAGAACGGCCAGCCGTGGGAGTATCCCGGGCTGATGCACCTGAAGCGCGTCGGCGGCAAGTGGAAGGTCGTCTGGAGCCCGTCCATCATTCACACGAAGCTGAAACCGGGGCAGCGGCTCGCCGTGGTGACGCAGGTGCCCAAACGGGCGGCCATCACCGACACGCAGGGCCGCTCCGTGGTGCGCGCGGTCGACGCCTACATGGTCGGCGTGTACCCCGGGCAGCTCGCCGACCCGCAGAAGACCCTCGACCTGCTCGCCAAGCAGACGAAGATCGACGGCGGCCGCCGCCTGGACGCCGAACGCCTCCTCGGCCGCGTCCAGTCCGCCCCGCCGCAGGAGTTCCTGCCGCTGCTGACCCTTGAGGTTCCCGCGCACACCAAGTTGATCCAGCGGCTCAACCGCGTCCCGGGCATCCAGTTCCAGGGCGTCAAGGCCCCCATCGCGCCCGCGTACGCGCCGGAGCTGATCGGCGGCCTCGGCCCCGCCACCGCCGACCGCCTCCAGCAGGTCGGCGCCCCCTACCAGCCGGGCGACACCATCGGCGTCAGCGGCATCCAGCTCCTCCAGCAGCGCCGCCTCGCCGGGACGCCCACCGTCCGCGTCGTGGCGCAGGACGAGACCGGCAGGAACACCGAAGAGCTGCGCTCCTGGCCCGGCCAGGACCCGCAGGTCGTCCGGACGACCCTCGACCCCGGCTACCAGCGCCGCGCCGACTTCGCCCTCGACGGGCTGCCCTACCCCGCGTCCATGGTGGCCGTGCGCCCGAGCACCGGCGAGGTCCTGGCCGTCTCCAACCACGAGACGAAGGGCAAGAACCTCGCGTTCGAGGGCCATTACCCGCCCGGGCTGACGTTCGGGATCGTCTCCGCCGAGGCCCTGTTCTCCCAGGGCGGCATGAACCAGACGTCGCGGACGACCTGCCCCGGCAGGGTGACCGTCGGTAACCAGACGTTCAGCAACAAGGCCCGTTCCGCCAGCACGTTCGCCAACCACTTCGCCATGTCCTGCAAGACGACCTTCGCGCAGCTGAGCAGCAAGCTGGACGCGCAGACCCTCGTCAAGGAGGCGGGCCAGCTGGGCCTGGGCCAGAACTGGGGCCTGCTCGTCCCGGCGTTCACCGGCTCGGTCCCGACCCCCGCCGACGACGGCGAGAAGGCCGCCGCCATGATCGGCGAGGGGAAGGTCGAGGTGAGCCCCCTCGCCATGGCCCTCGTCGCCGCCGCCGCGCAGAACGGCACCTGGAAGCCGCCGTACGTGCTCTCGGACGTCCCGAAGCCCGTCCAGCCGCCCCCACCGCAGAACCTGCGGCCCGAGTCCATCGCCAACCTCAAGAAGCTCCTCGGCCGCAACGCCAAGGTCGGCAATGCCCGCGAGGCCCGCGTGTCCGGCGACGTCGTTGGCGTCGCCGCGCTCGCCACCTACCAGCAGGACGGCGTCACGAAGACGGTCTCCTGGTTCGTCGGCTCCTACAGCGACCGCGCCTTCGCCATCGCCGTGGAGGGCCGCGTCAACACCCCCCAGCTGGCCGCCAGGTTCCTGACCGGCTCTGCCACAGGCCGCGGCTGAGGGCGGGCGACTTTGTCATCCTTTTAAGCACCAGGCGCAACTAACCCATGCCTCCCAGGCGTCTTTACGGGTGACTGAGACACCGCTTGGGGGGTTGCGGACTCAGTCGCCGTGATGAGACCAGAGCCTCGTCTCGGGGGAGGCTCTGTTGTCTGGACCGGCCCGACCCTGCCGGTCGACCCCGGTGGGCGCGACCAGTTCGCGCCCACCGGGGTCCACGGGAATCACGTTGCCCGTTCATGCGTTATCCCTGTAACGTCATCGTGGGACGTCCTCGGACGCCCGTTTGACAACTCAACATGGGGGTGACCGGCTTCGACTTCGGTCGTTCGAGCCAGGGGAAGCGGGTCGAGGGTTGCTGTCGTGACCTCGTAAATCCTGTGACAGCAAACCAATAACTGCCAACACGAAGCAGTCCGAGTTCGCCCTCGCCGCCTGAGCGAGGAGCGAACTCTGTCAGCCCGGGTGAGTCTCCGCCCCGGGATCTGGCATCGTAAGGAGACTCCACCTGCCGGCCCGGTCGCGGGGCCGGTAGGGACAACCAACAGCGACTGAGTCCGTCGGCGACACGCCTGCGTGAGCGCCGGGACTGAGAAAACGCCAAGCAGGCTGCACCCGGAGAAGCCCTGGCCCATCACCGAAGGACGCGGGTTCGATTCCCGCCACCTCCACGAGTCGGGCGACCATGGTCGGCGCTTCGCGCCTTCCAGGTCGCCCGCAGTGTTTTTCGGGGGGACGACCCCCCGAACCCCCCGGTTCTGGCCGGCGGCTTCCGCGTTTTAGTCCCGGAGTACTCCCGATTTACGCTTGTCCGCTGTCGAGGATCTCGGCCGCCCGGGCGGAAGCCACGCCGCGTCCCATGTAGACATCCTGCGTCATGCTGGGCTTGGCATGCCCGAGGTGGTCGACGATCGCGTGGGCGCTCAGCCCGGCCTCGTCCACCCGAGTGGCGACGGTCTTCCGAAACGTGTGCGAAGTGACCCCATCCGAACCGCTCGGCTTCGATGCGGGCGAGTACCTCCTTGACGTCCCGGTTGGTGTTGGACGAGTTCCGCACTCCGCCGAACAGGCCCGGGAACAGTAGCTCGACGTCCCCGGCAGGGCGCTGGGTCTCCTCGTCGTCCTCGCCGATGACCGTGATCTGCCGGTCGCCGTGCGGCCACGACATCGCCATGCGGCGTCGGCACAGCTCCACCAGGTGCGGCGGGAGCGCGATCACCCGCCATCCCGCCTCGGTCTTGGGGCGCAGCTGGAGACAGGTCCCTTTTCCTTTCAGGCGCACGCTCGTCGCGTTGACCTCCAGTACTCCGGCCTCCAGATCGACGACCTCGGCGCGGACGCCGAGGGCCTCTCCGATGCGCATGCCGGTGCCGTCGAGGAATTCGATCAGGTCGGCGGCGTCCAACTCGGCGGCGCGCTCGTCGCCGGCGACCTTCGCCAGCATCACGGCCTCGTCCTCGCGGCTCAGGGCCTTCGGCCTGGTCTTGCGGCGGGTCGAGATCTTCGCGATCTCGCGCACGGGGTTCGTGTCGAGCGCGCCGTGGCGCACCACCATCCCGAGCAAGAGCGACAGCACGTCCCGGGTCGTCTTGGCCGCGCTGGGGCCGTGGTTTTTGCGCACGGCCTTGACGAACGCATCGCACCTCGGCACATCGATCTCGCGCATCAGCAGGCCGCCCATTGCCTTCAGGATCCGGTCGAGCGCCCGCTCGTAGATTTCCCGCGTCTGCAGTGTCAGTGTGCCGGACTCGGCGATCTCGGCCTGCCACAGCTTTGCCGCGTCGCGAAGCCTGGTCTCCGCCGTGATCTCGCCGTCGGCCGGGGGACCGGTGCGGTCGCGCAGCGCCTCCTTGAGCCGCCGCTCGGCGGCCGCCTGCGTGGGCCCGTTCCGGGCACCAACGGGCCGTCGCCGCATCAGGTGCCACCGGTCTGACCCGGAGCGGGGATCGGGTTGTCGTCACTGGCCAGCGCGTTCCCCATCATTCGGCCGGGTATCTGGACGGAGGTGACCGGAGTGACCGATGACGCCGGAAGGCGACCGCCGACCGTCCCCCGTCGAGCCGCTGAGCGTGCACACCGAGCCCCATCCGGACGGGCGCGTACTAACGGTGCGCCTTGGCGGCGAGATCGACTATGCGTCCGGCGGTCTGCTGCGCGAGCGGGTGATCTCGGCGGCGGGGCAGGCCACCCCACCCCGGCTGGTGCTGGACCTGGACGGGGTGACCTTCTGCGACGCCTCCGGGTTGGGTGCCCTGGTGGCGATCCGGAACGCGGTCCGCACCCGCCACGGCGATCTGGTCATCGCCCGGCCGCCGGTACTGTGTCGCCGGATCCTGCACTGCACCGGCCTGGACCAGCACATCCACACCACCGCCACGCTCGACTGCGCCATCACCCATCTCACCCGCTGAACAAGCCCATCACGCCAGCACCGACGCGGCTCTGCGCACGTCAACGCCTGGCCGCAGAAGACGCCTCACCCGGACCCAAAATCTGAAATTATCGCGATAGATTGTGTGCTGCCAGATGTGGACATTTGTGCAGTCCCCTTATCCGGGCGGGGTTGATTATTGAGAGTGTAGTCAGGATTTGGTTCCGATCACTACGCCGTTCGCGCTGATGGCTTCGAAGCGGATGGTACGGATCTCCTTGAATCCGACGTCGTACAGCCAGCGCGTGTATTCCGCTGCGGTGTAGTTGCGTCCGAAGGTCTCCACCAGCATGTGGATGCTCATCAGCGCCGCGTCGGCAGGGCCGTCCTTGGTGTCGTCGACCAGCAGTTCACTTATGATAATTCGGC
The DNA here is from genome assembly GCF_004348535.1 of Actinomadura sp. KC216. GTDB lineage: Bacteria > Actinomycetota > Actinomycetes > Streptosporangiales > Streptosporangiaceae > Spirillospora. The sequence goes on along the minus strand of NZ_SMJX01000130.1, from coordinate 3,455 downwards.
CACCGGTGGACAGCGCGCGCCAGCACTGCTCCAGGATGGTCCGGCACTGGTCCTCTGCCCAGTCGTGAAGGATCATCGACAACAGGATGGTGTCGTGATCCGCCGGGAGTTCGTCGGTGAAGAAGTCCCCCTCGACGACGTCAACACGGTGGCCCAGTCCGGCTTCGCTGATCTTCGCCCGCGCGAATGCGCAGGCTTGGGGCAGGTCGAACAGCGTCGCCCGCAGGTGTGGGTACTTCCGGCAAAGCATGATGTCGAATGATCCGCCGCCGCCGCCGACATCGAGTAGGCGGTGGCTGTCGACGAAATCGACGTGCCCGGCGACCTGGCGCGCCGTCCAGATCGAAAGCGAGTTCATGCCCGCCCAGAATGGCTCCCGGAATTCCGGATTGAGGTTGTCGAACAGCGAGGTTTGGGTGGACGGATCCCAGGTCGTGGGCGCGTTGTTGCGCAGCGCTTCCTCCAGCCGCATCCAGCCTGGGGCGCTGTGGCGATCGAACAACTGGACGACTCCACCGAAATAGAAGGGCTTTCCTTCCACCAGATACTCCTCGGCAACCGGTGTGTTCTCGTACCGGCCCGGGTCGGTGACGCGTAGTAGCCCCAGGGCTGCGCACGCGGTGAGCAGGAGTTCGGCTGGGCGCTCAGGGACCTTCGCTTTTTCAGAAAGCTCAGCGACCGACACGCCTGATCTGGGCCGGGCCAGCTCAAATACACTCAACGCATGGGCCACCGCCATCGTGCGGGCAGCCCACAAACCCGTGCAGATTCGCATCAGGGGTATGGGACTCGGAACCGTTGAAGTATCACTCATCCTTCCACCTTTCGGGGAGCGGCATCACAGACCCAGCGTTTACATCGGCAAGTGCTCTCAGAGTGAGCACATTATTGGAACCATGTCTACTGACGCTGGTGGCGATATCAGGCTCGCCGATACGCCATGCGAGTATCACCAATGGAGCCACGCAGGGGCGCTTCCTGGGATTATTGGACCCGTGCATCCGCGACGCGCGCGGCTTCTGAGACCGCTACGTGTGCCTCGAGGCGCTGATTGATCGAGTGGAGGTGAGACTGCCAGATGGCCCGGATCCGACGAGCAAAGAGACACTCACCTGCAGGACCTGATTGCCCAGGCCCGACCGACTTGCTGACATCATCGGTGTCGGCCCGGAAACCGCCGCCCTACTACTGATCACCAGTGGTGACAACCCCGACCGGCTGACCTCCGCCGACGCCTTCGCCACCCTCTGCGGCGACGCACCCGTCCCCGCCTCCAGCGGCAAGACTAACCGCCACCGGCTCTCCCGCGGTGGCGACCGCCGGGTCAGCCGCGCGCTCTACCTCATCGTCCTTAGCCGCATGGCCTGGTGCCCACGCACCAAGGCCTACATCACCCGCCGCACCACCGACGGCAAGACCAAGAAGGAGATCATCCGCTGCCTCAAGTGGTACACCGCCCGCGGACCCTCACCGGACCCCGGCACCAAGCACGACCCGCCACCGGTTGACCTCCATAGGAGCATCGGTGGGCTTCATTGAGCATTCGCCGACGCGTCCAGCACCCGGCCAGGCTGAACAGCCTGTGTCGTAGCTCGACGGCTTCCTACTGGGAGCCGCCGTGCGTGGTCGGGGGTCCTGCGTCGCCGGATGGCAGGGGGACGGCTCTGAGGACGGTGTTCAGGATCGTGTCGGCGTACGCCCGGCTGATCGGCTGGCCGGTGATCTGCAGCCGGTACCACAGTGGCGCGACGAGCAGGTCTTCAAGCAGCAGTGGGTCGAAGCCGATCAGTTACCCGTCCTGTTGCCCGGCACGGATCCGGTCCTGATTGCGGCCGGAGAGGGTGATGTGGACCCGCCGACGGCGCGGCGTCCCGGTCGAGGAGCTCCGTAAGGGGAAAGATCATTCGGCCGCAAGACCCGACGGGGCCTCAGCGATGGGCTACCGTGTCAGTTGGCCCACCACCTCACCGCACTCCTGCGCCGCTCCAACCGGCTCACCAACGAGCTGAGCCGGTTCCGGCTCCGGATGGCCGTGCACAGCGGTGACGTCGAGCGCGACGAGCACGGTGTGCTCGGCCAGCCGTTGACGCACCTGTACCGGCTACTGGAGGCCCCCGCCTTCAAACGCCGCCTCGCAGCCACCAGCGCCGACCTCGGAATGCTGATCTCTCAGCAGCTCTACCAGCACGCCTCCGCGACCGGCCGCATCAACACCGCCACCTACCACCCCATCAGCGTTCGCCATAAAGAGACACGCGCTTGCGGATACCTCTGGCTTCCCCCACCTACGGCCCAGCACACTGACCCATCCCTAGCCTTCGGCCCGAACTGAGCCTGCGCCGGGTCACCAACCCCGCTCGCGTTGCAAGCGGTACAGCGGGAGGGTCCAGTTGACGATCGAATGCAGGAACAACGGGGTGTACATCACGATCGTTCCCGCGATGAAGACCAGCTCACGCCCTGCGCCGATGTAGCGGTACACGACTGCCAGCAAGATGCTGACCGGGCAGGTCCACAGGACATGGCAAGCCATGCTGAACCTGACGTACCTCCCTATTAGGAGGTAGGAGTTGCGGTTCACCGGGCCGCCGCCGCGTGCGTGCAGCCACCAGTTGATACAAGCGATCAAGCAGATGCACTCGGTTACCGCGATCATGGCTAGGAAGGCTCCAGTGCTGTCTCGCACCTGGACGATGATCAAAAATTCCAGGACGCCGAGCAGGTACGGGGCCACCGAGTCCAGCATGGTCGGTACCCACGTGAACGCCGTCGAGCCCACCATGTACTCCTGCCATACCCCGACGATCACGATGAAGGCGGTTCCGTACGCCAGCCACTGGCTGGCGCTCGGGCTGGGGCCGGTCAGAGCGCTCCGTGCGAGGAAACCGAACGCGACGCCCTGAATGATGCTGATCTGCGTCAGGTAGATGTCCTTGAACGACCCCTCGATTCGCTCTAGCAGCTCGATGGGCTGCGCCTGAGGAGCGGCTGACTGGATGGGAGTGACGGAATGGAGGGCCGGCGTGTCGGCGCAGGGCGGCGTGCGGCTCCTCTGCAGGGCCAAGCCGAGGAGCACAACGGCTGCAGCTCCCATCATCGCCTTGTGCCTGGCCTCCACGACCGCTCCCCGCAGCCCGCTCTCGGTCACCTTCTGACTACCGTAGGTCCTTCGCCTCAGCCTTTTCCTGCCCTGGCCGGGTCGGGCCAGGGCGGATCTCGTGTACGCCCACGGAAAGCGCGCGGCGCAGGTCCGCGTCGGTCAGGTTCGCGCCGCACAGGACCGCGCTGGTCAGGTTCGCTCAGGTATGCGCCGGTCAGGTTCGCGCCGCTGAGGGTGGCGTCGTTAAAGCGGGCGTCGCGGAGGGCCGTTTGAGGGGGGCGCGGATGCCGTGCATGTAGTGGGATTGGGACGGAGGGCTGGCCAGGGTGGTGCGTGTGGCGGCGATGTCGGGGGA